>CP016836.1:3208873-3537019 GCA_002240395.1 Xanthomonas citri pv. mangiferaeindicae | reverse complement strand
GTGGCAGCGACGATATAGGCGTCCTGGATCTGCTTGGTCATTGGAAACTCCGGAATGCGATGTCGAGGTTCGGGACGGGGACACGGCGTGGCCTGACACGCGGGCCACGCACGAACCTCAGTTCCTGAGCGGCTTGCCGGTCTTGAGCATGTGCGCGATGCGGGCCTGGGTCTTGTCCTGCTGCGCCAGCTCGACGAAGTGCTGGCGCTCCAGACGGATCAGCCAATCCTCGTCGACCAGCGCGTTGCGGTCGACATTGCCGCCGCACAGCACAGTCGCGATGCGCTCGGCGATCTCGTAGTCGTATGGGCTCACGAAGCGGCCTTCGAGCATGTTGACCAGCAGCATCTTGAAGGTCGCGATGCCGACATCGCCGGCGACCCGGATCGCACGCGCGGGCAGGGGCGGGCGATAGCCCGACTCGGCTAGCGCGGCAGCTTGCTGGCGGGCGACATGCAGCAGCTCGTAGGCGTTGAACGTCACCACGTCGTCTGCGCGCAGCAGCCCCAGTTCCTTCGCGTGCACGGCCGAGGTCGAGACCTTGGCCATCGCGACGGTCTCGAAGGTCTTCTTGAGCTCGGCGAACACGTCGCCGCCAGCACCGGCCGCGTTCGACGCGCGCACCGCCAGTTCCTTCAGACCGCCGCCGGCCGGCAGCAGGCCGACCCCGGCCTCGACCAGACCGATGTAGCTCTCCAGGTGCGCGACCGTGCGCGCGCTGTGCATCTGGAACTCGCAGCCGCCGCCCAGCGCCAGGCCGCGCACTGCCGAGACCACCGGCACCAGCGAATACTTGATGCGCTGGCTGGTCGCCTGGAAGTTGGCGACCATCGCCTCGAACGCGTCCACCTTGCCGGCCTGCAGCAGGCCCAGCGCGCCGGCGAGGTCGGCACCGGCGGAGAACGGCTCCTTGGGCTGCCAGATCACCAGGCCCTTGAAGTCCTGCTCGGCGATGCCGATCGCCTCCTGGATGCCGTCGAGCACCTGGTCGGAGACGGTGTGCATCTTGGTCTTGAAGCTGATCACGCCGATGTCGTCGCCATCGCTCCACAGCCGGATGCCATCGTTCTCGAAGCGGGTCTCGCCCTGATCGAAGCGCTCGCCAAGCAACGGGTCGGGGAAGCGCTGGCGGCGATAGACCGGCAGCGCGGAGCGCGGCAGCTTGGCATTCTGGGCCGGGCTGTAGCTGCCCTCGGCCGCGTGCACGCCCTCGCGGCCGTCGAACACCCAGTCGGGCAGCGGCGCGCTGCTCATGGTCTTGCCAGCAACGATATCCTCGGCGATCCAGTCGGCGACCTGCTTCCAGCCCGCCGCCTGCCACAGCTCGAACGGCCCCTGCTGCCAGCCGTAGCCCCAGCGGATCGCCAGATCCACATCACGCGCGGTCTGGGCGATATCTTCCAGGTGCACGGCGCTGTAGTGGAACAGGTCGCGCAGGATCGCCCAGACGAACTGCGCCTGCGGGTGCGCGCTGGCGCGCAGCTTGGCCATGCGCTCGGCGGGATCCCGGGTCTTGAGGATCTCCACGACCTCGTCGGCCGCCTTGCGGTCGGCGGGGCGGTAGTCCTGCGCCTCGAGGTCGAGGACGGTGATGTCCTTGCCGGCCTTGCGGAAAATGCCGGCCCCGGCCTTCTGGCCGAGCGCGCCCTTGTCGATCAGTGCCGACAGCCACTTGGGCGTGGCGAAATAGTCGTGCCACGGGTCGTCGGGCAGGGTGTCGGCCATCGTCTTGATGACATGGGCCATGGTGTCGAGCCCGACCACGTCGGAGGTGCGATAGGTCGCCGACTTCGGCCGGCCGAGCAGGGGACCGGTCAGCGCGTCGACCTCGTCGAAGCCGAGGCCTGACTCCTGGGTATGGTGGATCGTCGACAGAATCGAGAACACGCCGATCCGGTTGCCGATGAAGTTCGGGGTGTCCTTGGCGTAGACCACGCCCTTGCCGAGCTGGGTGGTCAGGAAGGTTTCCAGACCCTCGAGCACCGCCTTGTCGGTGGTCTTGGCCGGAATCAGTTCGGCCAGATGCATGTAGCGCGGCGGGTTGAAGAAGTGCACACCGCAGAAACGATGACGAAGTTCCTCTGGAAGAACTTCCGCCAACTTGTTGATTCCCAAGCCTGAGGTGTTGCTGGCAAGCACGGTGTGCGCCGGCACATGCGGGGCGATCTTGCGGTACAGGTCCTGCTTCCAGTCCATCCGCTCGGCGATCGCCTCGATGATCAGATCGCAGCTTTCGAGCAGCGCCAGGCCGGTCTCGTAGTTCGCCGGCACGATCGCTTCGGCCAACGCGCGCGAGGCCAGCGGGGCGGGGCTGAGCTTGCCCAGATTGGCCAGCGCCTTGCGGACGATGCCGTCGGGGTCGCCGTCCTTGGCCGGCAGGTCGAACAGCACCGTGTCGATGCCGGCGTTGGTCAGGTGGGCGGCGATCTGCGCGCCCATGACCCCGGCGCCCAGGACCGCGGCGCGACGTACAAGCAATTTCTCGGACATTTGCTCCATCCCTTTGTTCGATAAGGGCCGGGTCGAGCCCGGCATGGGGGTCAGGCGCGGAAACCGGCGGCAGAGAAGCGAATCAGTTCGCCGGCGATCCGGGTGCGGTGTTCGGCCTCGGTGGTGCCGTGCGGCCGCTTGATCAAGCCGAAGTCCGCCATCGCATAGGTCAGTGCGCCGGCCAGGAAATCCAGCCGGCCATAAAGCTCGGCCTTGCCCAGTCCCGGCAGACAGGTGGACAGGGCCGAGGCGAACTCGCGCGGCACGTGGCCGTACTGCTCGGACAGGAACTTGCGCAGCGCATCGTTCTTCTCGACATAGGCGCGTGCGATCACCCGCACGAACCCGCCGTTGCCGTTGCGACCGATCGCCATGTCCAGCGCCGGATCGACGAAGGCGGCGATGATCGGCTCGATCTGCCCGGGCTGCTCGGCCAGCGCCCGGCGCAGTTGGGCCAGGCGCTGCGCGCTCATCTGGTCCATGCGCCGGCGGAACACCTCGTTGACGAGGTTCTCCTTGCTGCCGAAGTGGTAGTTGACCGCGGCGATATTGACGTCGGCGCGGCTGGTGACCTGCCGCAGCGAGGTGCCGGCAAATCCATTGGCCGCGAACAGCTCCTCGGCTGCGCCCAGGATCTTGTCCTTGGTCGAAAACTGCCGCGTACCGCTCATCCGCTCTCCGCTGAATCAAACGCTTGTTTGATGCTAGAGCGCAGCGGGGCGATGCGTCAATGACCGCGCCTTCGATCGCGGCTTGCATCGCGTCTTGGATCGCTTCTTGGATCGCTTCTTGGATCGGCGCGCTGCGGCTTGCCTCGCAATGCGGTAGAATCACTGCAGCCGTATCGGCTAAACCCGCGCCCAGACGCGGGTTTTTCCATGCTAACTTCGACCAGCCCGCCGGGATGGTCGTCCCCATTGTCCGGAGAATTCGCAGATGGCGCTCGAGCGCACCCTGTCCATCGTCAAGCCCGATGCCGTTGCCAAGAACGTCATCGGTGAGATCTACAGCCGTTTCGAGAAGGCGGGCCTGAAGATCGTGGCCGCCAAGTACAAGCAGCTCACCCGCGAGGAGGCCGAGGGCTTCTACGCGATCCACCGCGAGCGTCCGTTCTTCAACGCGCTGGTCGAATTCATGACCTCCGGCCCGGTGATGATCCAGGCCCTGGAAGGCGAGAACGCCGTGGCTCTGCACCGCGAGCTGCTGGGTGCCACCAACCCGAAGGACGCCGCGCCGGGCACGATCCGCGCCGACTTCGCCGATTCGATCGACGCCAACGCCGCCCACGGCTCGGATTCGGTCGAGAACGCGCAGACCGAGATCGCGTACTTCTTCAAGAACGACGAAGTCGTCTCGCGCTGAGTGATGCCATCGTGACCGGGGTCGCCATCGACGTTGCTGTCGCCAAGCAGAACCTGCTCGACCTCGATCGCGAGGGACTGGAGCGCTTTTTCGCCGAGATCCTCGGCGAAAAGCGCTTCCGTGCCCACCAGGTGATGAAGTGGATCCACCACCGGTACGTCACCGATTTCAACGAGATGACCGACCTGGGCAAGGGGCTGCGCGCCAAGCTCGAGGCGCACGCCGAAGTCCGCGTGCCGCAGATCCAGTTCGAAAAGCCCTCCACCGACGGTACCCACAAGTGGCTGCTGGCGATGGATGGCAAGAACGCCATCGAGACCGTCTACATCCCTGACAAGGGCCGCGGCACGCTGTGCGTGTCGTCGCAGGTGGGCTGCGCGCTCAACTGCCAGTTCTGTTCCACTGCGACCCAGGGCTTCAACCGCAACCTGTCGACCGCCGAGATCATCGGCCAGGTCTGGGTGGCGGCGCGCCACCTGGGCAACGTGCCGCACAAGCAGCGCCGCCTGACCAACGTGGTCATGATGGGCATGGGCGAGCCGCTGATGAATTTCGACAACGTCGTGCGTGCGATGAGCATCATGCGCGACGACCTGGGCTACGGCCTGGCCAACAAGCGCGTCACCCTGTCGACCGCCGGTGTGGTGCCGATGATCGACAAGCTTGGCGAGGTCAGCGATGTGTCGCTGGCGGTCTCGCTGCACGCGCCCAACGACGCGCTGCGCAGCGAGTTGGTGCCGCTCAACAAGAAGTACCCGATCGCCGAGCTGATGGAATCGTGCGTGCGCTACGCCCAGCGCAAGCGCGGAGAGTCGGTGACGTTCGAGTACACGCTGATGCGCGATGTCAACGACCAGCCCCAGCATGCCCGTGAACTGGTGCGGCTGATGCGCGATTTCGACAACCGCCTGCAGATGAAGGACGCGGCGAAGGTCAACCTGATCCCGTTCAACCCGTTCCCGGGCACCCGGTACGAGCGCCCGGACGACGCCGCGATCCGGCGGTTCCAGAAGCTGCTCAATGAATCGGGCCGCATCGCGCCGGTCCGCCGCACCCGCGGCGACGACATCGACGCGGCCTGCGGCCAGCTCAAGGGCCAGGTCGCCGACCGCACGCGGCGCCAGGCCGAACACCTCAAGCGGCTGCGCGCCGAGGGTGGCGACGGTGTCGATGCGGTGGCCTGAGGCCGTCGTCCTGGTGATGCTCGGCATGGCGCTGGCCGCCTGCTCGCGCTCGGGGTTCGTCAAGCCGAACACCGACCGCCCGACCTACGATATCAGTGGCACCCCCGAGTTCCGCCGTGCCGAGGCCGCGCGCGAACAACTGGCACTGGGCGTGCGCGCCTACCAGCAGGGCGACGATCGAGCCGCCGAGCGCCAGGCCAAGGCGGCCTTGCGCAACGAGCAGACCGCGGCCGACGCCAATACGCTGCTGGCGCTGGTCAGCGAGCGTCAGGGCCGCTCGGCGCAGGCCGGCGCCTACTACCGCGCCGCGGTCGAGCGCGCGCCCCACCGCGGCGCGACCCTCAACAACTACGGCGCCTGGCTGTGCCGCAGCGGCCGTGCGGGCGAATCGCTGGCGCAGTTCGACGCCGCGCTGCAGGATCCGGGCTACGGCGACCGCGCCGGCGCCCTGGCCAATGCCGGCGCCTGTGCACTCGAGGCCGGTGACGCCGTGCGCGCCGAACGCGATCTGCGCGCCGCGCTGGAACTCGAACCTGCGAGCGCGGTCGCGCTCGATGCCATGGCTCGGTTGCTCGCCAGCCAGGGGCGATGGTTCGAGGCGCGCGCTTTTTCGCAACGATGGCTTGCCGTGGCCCCCGCAACTGCGGCAGCATTGCATCTGGCGGCCCGCATCGAACAGGGGCTCGGCGACGGAGCCGCCGCCGATCGACTCATGCGGCGTCTGGCGAGCGAATTTCCGGACGCGCCGCAACTCCAGCCAAGGGAAACCAGTCCACCATGAGTTCTTCGCACCAGGCCATGCCAGAGACCACGTCTGGGGTCGGAGAGCGCCTGCGCGTCGCGCGCGAGCAGGCCGGGTTGCGCCTTGCCGATGTCGCCTCGCGACTGCGGATGCAGATTCGCGTGGTCGAGGCCCTCGAGGCCGAGGATTGGGGGCGCCTGGGCGCGCAGGTGTTCGTCCGCGGTCAGCTGCGCAGCTATCTGCGTCTGCTCGGGCTGCCCGAGTCGCTGGCCGACACCGTGCCGGCGGCCACCGAGGTGCGCCCGCCAGAACTGACCCCGCGCACCTACACCCCGCCGATGCAGCGGGTGCTGGACAAGGCCATGGGCCGCGCGGTCTATGTCGTCATCACCGCACTGATCGTCGTGCCGGTCTGGGTGGCGACGCGCCAGCATGTCGACGACACCGGTGAGATCACCGCTTCGCTGGGCGTGCTCGGAGACGACGCCGCGCCCGCGCAGCCTGCCGGCCCGCGGCCGGTCACCGCATCCTTGGGCGCACTGCCCAAGCGTGCGAACGCGCCCGTGCCGGCGGCCGAGCCCGCCGCACGCGCTCAGACGGGTCGGTTGACGCTGCGTTTCAGCGGTCCGAGCTGGGTGGAAATCGTCGGCCACGACGGCCGCCGGATCGAGTCGGCCGAAATCCCGGCCGGCCAGCAGCGCGAATTCGCGACTGCGGATGTCCACCGCATCGTGCTGGGCAATGCCGGCGCGGTCGAGGTGCTGCGCGATGGGGTCGTTCAGGATCTGTCCGAGTTTCGCCGGTCGAACGTCGCGCGCTTTGAGGTATCCTCCGATCGCGGTTTTGCGCCCGTCGCCGAGTAGTCGCGACCCGCGCTGCACACAGGACCGGCACGGCGCGCGAGCGCTGCCGCCGGTCTGTCGTTTTCCAATGGCAAAGACCCGTCGCCGGCGACGGGCGCAGAGAACATATGGCACTTGATGAGCTGCTCGACGAGCGCGAACAGGGGGAGCGGGTCAAGGCCTGGCTTCGCGACAACGGCCTGGGGCTGGTCGGCGGCGTCGTTGTCGGCGCGGTCCTGATCTTCGGCTGGCAGTACTGGAAGCAGCGGACCCACGACCAGGCGGCTGCCCAGCACGCCGACTACCAGGCCGCGGTGTTGGACATCCGCGCCGGTACGCTCGACAAGGCCGGCGAGCGCGTCGCCGCGCTGCCCGATTCCACCTATGGCGAACTGGCCGCGCTGCAACTGGCCAAGGCGCAGCTCGACGCCGGCGACCGCGACGCCGCGATCGCCACGCTGCAGGGCGTCGAGGGCGCCGAACCCGGCGTGGCGGCGGTCGTGCGCCAGCGTTTGGCACGGTTGCTGATCGACGCCGGCCGCGGCCAGGAGGCCGTCGCACTGCTCGACGGCGTCGACGATGCGGTCTCGCTGGAAGTGCGCGGCGATGCGCATTTCGCGCTCGAGCAGGTCGAGCAGGCCCGCGCCGACTACGCCAGTGCGCTGCGCGGCCTCGACAGCGCCGCGCCGCAGCGCGGGCTGGTCGAGCTCAAGCTTTCCCAAGTCGGCGGTGCGCCGGACGAACCCGAGGTTGAATCCTGATGACCGAGCACACGGCCCCCGCCGCGGCTTCCCCCGTTCCGTCCCGCGCGTTGCGGTTCGCGGCGATCGCGCTGTGCGCGGTCGCGGTGAGCGGCTGCAGCACCGTGCGCGGCTGGTTCGGCAACAGCGAGAAGGCCGATGCCAAGGCGCTGTCGGAACCTGCGAAGCTGACCGACATCACCCCGTCGGTGACGGTGACCCGGCTGTGGCGGACCAGCGCCGGCAAGGGCGAAGGACGGCTGGGCGTGCGTCAGGGGCCGGTGGTCGCCGATGGCCGCGTCTACGTCGCCGCGATCAAGGGCGGCGTGCGCGCACTGGACCTACAGAGCGGCGCTTCGGTCTGGCGCCATGAATCGGACCTGCGCCTGAGCGGTGGTCCGGGTGTCGGCGATGGCCTGGTCGTGGTCGGCAGTCTGGACGGCGACGTGCTGGCGCTCGATGCGGCGACCGGTGAGCAGCGCTGGACCGCCAAGGTCACCAACGAGGTCATCGCCGCACCGACGATCGGGCAGGGCCTGGTGCTGGTGCGCTCCAACGATGGTCGCGTCACCGCGTTCGACATCGCCAGCGGCGAGCGCCGCTGGTTCTGGGTGCGCGAACTGCCGTCGCTGACCGTCCGCGGCAACGACGCGCCGGTGCTCGGGCCGGGCTTCGTCTTCGTCGGCAACGACGACGGCACGCTGGCCGCACTCGCGCTGGCCGACGGCCGCACGCTGTGGGAGCAGGCGGTCGCCCAGCCCGACGGCCGCACCGAGCTCGAGCGCATGGCCGACGTCGACGGCACCCCGGTGCTCGAGGAAGCCGTGCTGTTTGCCAGCAGCTACCGCCACCGCACGATGGCACTGGAAGGCCCGAGCGGGCGCCCGCTGTGGGTCAGCGACCATGGCGGCTCCAACCGCCCGGCGCTGTCGCCGCATCGCGTGGTCGTGACCGACGCCAACGGCACCGTCTGGGCGCTGGACAAGTTCAGCGGCACGGCGGCGTGGCAGCAGCCGGCGCTGGCGCGGCGCAATCTCAGCGCCGCGGCGGTGCAGGGCGACTACGCCGTGGTCGGCGACTTGGACGGCTATCTGCACTGGCTGCGCCTGGACGACGGCGAGTTCGCCGCGCGCGAGCGCGCCGGCCGCGACCCGATCAAGGGCGCCCCGGTCGTCGCCGACGGCGTGCTGGTGGTGCAGACCGTCGACGGCGACGTCAGCGCCTGGCGCCTGAACCAGTAAAGTTTCGGCGCCGCCAATGCGACACTGACGTGACCCAGGTGGTCGCCGGGCATGGCCCGGCGATACCGCGGCAGCGATGACCTGGTAGAGGCCGATCTTGGTCGGCATTCGCCGCAACGACGGCAGTTCAACGCGCCTGCTCCCTCAACCGCTGCAGGATCGGGGCAAACAGTGGCGCCTGCATCGAGCGCGGTGGCTGCACAGCCTCGCCTTTCTCCACTGCCTGCCAGTATGACCACGGCAGCGCTGCGTCGCCCAACTCGTAATCCATGCCATCCCAGCCGTCCTCGCGGAACGCGTAGAACGCCCAGTGCACGCGCTGCTGCTCTGCCACCGCCAGCACGTCGTGGAGATAGGCAGCGCAATCGGGCCAGCGGCGCATGCAGCCGAACTCACCGATCACCATCCGGTTGGCGCCGATGCCATGGGTTTTCGCCCAGTCCATCGGCTGCTGCAGATAGCGGCGTATGCGTGCCGCATCCCAGTGCTGTTGCCCCGAACCGAACGGCACCGTGGCCGGGTAGCGGTACGGCGTGGCGCGTTTCTGGTTAGGCGCACTGGTCGCCGCATAGGGTTCGTACATGTGCACGCTGTACAGCAGCTTTGCGTCGTCCAGCGGCGCCGGCCAGTAATCGAACGCATCAGCCGCCGCATACCAGCCGGCATCGAGCATCAGCGGCATGTCTGCATCCACCGCGCGGATACTGTCGATCAGCTCGCGGTACAGCACGCGCAGATCGCGCGGGCCGCCCTGCACGCTGGTGTACCACTCCTGCATTGCCGCGCGTGGCGCATGCTCGGCAAGCGCGGTGCCGTACTCGGGTGCCGGCTCGTTGATCAGGTTGTAGGCGGCGAGCGCCGGATGCCCCTTCAGGGCCGCAGCCAGATCACGCCAGAAGCGCTGCGCCGGAACGTGGTTATCCATCGACTGCCATAAACGCGGGTCGACCACGTCGCCGTTCTTCTGTTTCCAGCGCAGCAGGGGCAGCGACAATGGCACCAGCACCACCTTCAGGCCAGCGGCATCTGCGTCATCCAGCGCACGGCGCAGGGTCACCACATCAGCCTGCACCAGCCCTTGGTAGTGGTCGGCATCGCCCAAGAGGAAATCGCGACCTCCGGCACTTTTCCACTTGTCCGGGGTCAGCCGCACCCAGGTCGCGCCGGTGTCACGCAGCGCCTGGAAGTAGGCACGGTCCGGCGGATTCTCGTTGAAACTGTTGCCGCCGCGCTGCGGCGTTTCCCAGAAGGTGATGTCGGCGGCGAACGCCGGGGGGGCGGTGGCGAAGGCTAGGCACAGCAGGCTGCGGCGCAGAAACATGAGGGTCTCCATGAAGAGGGAGATTCAACGTGCGGGGCGCAAGCCGAACGGCGGGTGAGTGTTGCCATATCCGCCAGGCATGGCCAGGCGCTCGCAACGCGCTGCAACCCGACAAGTCAGGCAACAAACCTCAGAGCGCGCCCAGATCACCCAGCGCACGGGACAACCGCCGTACACACTTGCCCGGTTCGTGCTCGGGCGGTTGCAAGCGATCGCGTGCGGCGACGCGCAGGGCATGCTGATCAGGACGATGCGCGCGAGCGCGCCGGCCGCGACCCGATCAAGGGCCCCGGTCGTCGCCGAGGCGTGCTGGTGACGCAGACCGTCGATGGCCATGCCAGCGCCTGGCGCCTGAACCAGTAGGGTTTCGACGCCACCAATGCGACACTAGGGGCCCTGGGCGGTGTGACCGCCCGGGCCCGTCCGTTTTGTGGCCGCCGCTCCGGTGCCGGCCCGCCTTCCCGTTCTCTCGTTCCGGATCCTGCCGCATGCTCCCGCTCGTCGCCCTCGTGGGCCGCCCCAATGTCGGTAAGTCGACGCTGTTCAACGCGATGACCCGCACTCGCGACGCGCTCGTCCACGACGAGCCGGGCGTCACCCGTGACCGTCACTACGGCGTGTGCCGGCTCGGCGCGCGCCCGTTCGCGCTGGTCGACACCGGCGGCATCGCCGGCGAGAGCGTGCACCTGGAAGAGGCCGGGCTGGCCGGCCCGACTGCCAAGCAGTCGCGCGCCGCAGCGGCCGAGGCGGATCTGGTGCTGTTCGTCGTGGACGGCCGCGAGGGGGCCTCGGCGCTCGACGACGAACTGCTGCGCTGGCTGCGCAAGCTCGGCAAGCCGACGTTCCTGATCATCAACAAGACCGACGGCCTCGACGCGCGCGCGGCGATTGCCGACTTCTCGCGCTACGGCTTCACCGATGCGCACGCCGTGTCCTCGGCGCACCGCCACGGTATCGACGAACTCGTCGACGACGTGCTCGAGAAACTCCCCGAAACCGGGCAGGCCGAGCAGCTCGATACCGACCCCACGCGGATCCGGGTGACCTTCGTCGGCCGCCCGAACGTCGGCAAGTCGACCCTGGTCAACCGCATCCTCGGCGAGGAGCGGATGATCGCCTCGGAGGTCGCCGGCACCACCCGCGACTCGATCGAGGTCGATCTCGAGCGCGACGGCCGACGCTATCGTCTGGTCGACACCGCCGGCATCCGCCGCAAGTCGAAGGTCGACGAGGCGGTGGAGACGTTCTCGATCATCAAGACCCTGCAGGCGATCGAAGCCACCCAGGTCTCGGTGGTGATGATCGACGCCAGCGAGGGCGTCACCGACCAGGACGCGAGCGTGCTCGGCGCAGTGCTCGACTCGGGGCGCGCCCTGGTGGTCGCGGTCAACAAGTGGGACGGGCTCAGCGAGTACCAGCGCGAGCAGACCGAAGCGCTGCTGTCGCGCAAGCTCGCCTTCGTGCCCTGGGCCGAGGCGGTGCGCATCAGCGCCAAACACGGCTCGGGCCTGCGCGAGCTGTTCGCCGCGATCCATCGCGCGCACGCCTCGGCCAACTACAAGTTCGGCACTGCCGATGTGACCCGCGCGCTCGAGATCGCCGCCGAGACCAACCCGCCGCCGGTCGTGCGCGGGCACGCGCCCAAGCTGCGCTTCGCGCACCCGGGCGGCGAGAACCCGCCGACGATCGTCGTGCACGGCAACCGCCTGCGCACGCTGCCCGACAGCTATCGCCGGTATCTGGAGAACTTCTTCCGCAAGCGCTTCAAGCTGGTCGGCACGCCGGTGCGCTTCGTGTTCCGCGAGGGCGACAACCCCTACAAGGACAAGAAGAACGTGCTCAGCGAACGCCAGGTCGCCAAGAAGAAGCGGCTGATCCGGCACGTCAAGCGCAAGTGAGCGCACCGCCCACTGCGGCGGCGCTGACCGTCGGCGTGATCGCCGGCGGTCGCGGCTCGCGTCTGGGCGGCCTCGACAAGGCCTGGCTCGAGCAGGGCGGCACGGCGCAGGTGCTGCGCTGGCACGCACGCTTCGCCCCGCAGGCGGCGCGGTTCGTGGTCAGCGCCAATCGCGATCTGGAGCGCTACGCGGCCCACGGTATCGAGACCGTGGTCGATCGCACGCCCGACGCCGGACCGATGTCCGGGCTCGACGCACTGGCCGCCGCCGTCGATACGCCCTGGCTGCTGACCCTGCCGGTCGACCTGTGCGATGCCGATGCCCGGCTGCTGCCGATGCTCGCGCTGCTGGCAGGTGAGACCGGCGCCTGCGCGCAGGACGACGACGGCGTGCAGCCGCTGGTCGCGTTGTGGCCGACCGATGCACTGCGCCGCGGCGCCGCCGAGGCGCTGACCAGCGGCGACTACGCCGTGCGTGCGCTGCAAGGCCGGCTCGGCATGCGGGTGGTTCGTTTGCAGGGTGTACGCTTCGGCAACCTCAATACGCCTGACGATCTGATCGATGCCGGAATCGCCGCACCCTGACACCCCGTCCTTTCCGTACCGCGTGCCGTTCGACGAGGCCTGCGCGATCGTCGATGCGGTTGCCGCCGAACGCGTGCTCGAGGTGCAGACGCTGTCGCTGGGCCGCGCGCACGGCCACGTGCTTGCGCGTGATGTCATCGCCACGCTGCCGCAGCCGCCGTTCGACAATTCGGCGATGGACGGCTTCGCACTGGACCACCACGACCTGGCGGGCGAGGGCGTTGTGACGCTGCAACTGGTCGGCGAGCAGTTCGCCGGCCCGCGTGCCGATGTGCGCATCGCGCGCGGGCAGTGCCTGCGCATCACCACCGGCGCGCCGATCCCCGAAGGCGCCAACACCGTGGTGATGAAGGAGAACACCCGGGTCGACGGCGACCGTGTCGAGATTCTGGTGCCGCCGCGGCCGGGCCAGCACGTGCGCCGCGCCGGCGAGGATTCCAAGGTCGGCGATCGCCTGCTGCATGCCGGCGACGTGCTGACCCCGAGCCGGGTCGCGCTGGCGGCCTCGCAAGGCTTGGCGCAGTTGGAGGTCGTGCGGCGGCCGACGGTGGCGGTGTTTGCGACCGGCGACGAACTCATCGAGCCGGGCATGCCGTTGCAGCCCGGGCAGATCTACAACTCCAACCGCGAGCAGCTGATGGGCCTGCTGCGCGCCGAAGGCCTGGAGCCGGTGGCGTTCCCGACGCTGCCCGACGACCCGGCGCAGATCGCCTCCGCGCTGCGCCATGCCGGCGAGGCCTTCGATCTGGTGCTGACCTGCGGCGGCGTGTCGGCCGGCGAGAAGGACCACCTGCCCGAACTGCTGCAACGTCGCGGTCGGGTGCGGCTGTGGAAGACGATGATGAAGCCGGGCATGCCATTGCTGCTGGCCGAGGGCGACACCCTGGGCCCAGCGCTGTTCCTGTGCCTGCCGGGCAATCCGGTTTCTGTGCTGGCCACTTGGCTCGCGGTCGGCCGGCGCCTGATCGACGGCATGCAGCGGCGCGCCCCGCGTCCGGTCCGCCGCGCGCGGCTGCGCGGCGCCTGGAGAAAGAATCACGAGCGGCTGGAATTCCTGCGCGGGCGCTGGTCGATCGACGAGGACGGCGTGTCGCGGGTCGAACCCAACCCCGCCGACGGCTCGCACCGGATGCAGGCAGCGGCCGATTCGGACGTGCTGATCGTGCTCGAGGCCGGCGCGCGCGAGTACCCGGTCGATAGCGTGGTCGAGGTCGTGCCGTACTGAGCGATCCGTCCATGCACACAGTGCATCGCGGTGGACCGGCGATAATCGGTGCATGAGCATTCCCGAGATTTCTCCCGACGAGGCCCTGCGCCGACGTCGGGCCGGTGCCCGCCTGATCGACGTGCGCGAGGCCCACGAGCGCGTGACCGGCATGGCCGAGGGCGCTGAGGGCATCGACCGCGCGACCCTGGAAGCCGCGCCGCAGACCCACGTGCCCGATCGCGCGGCGCCGCTGCTGCTGATCTGTCAGAGCGGCCGGCGCTCGTTGCAGGCCGCCCACGCGCTGGCCGCGGCCGGCTACACGGATGTCGCCTCGGTCGCGGGCGGCACCAGTCGCTGGCAGGCGGACGGCCTGCCGACCACGCCGCCCGACGGCGACATCGACCTGGATTTCCACGACCGCTACTCGCGTCACCTGCGCCTGCCCGAAGTCGGCCTGGACGGCCAGCGCCGGCTGGCCGAGGCCACAGTGCTGGTGACCGGCGCCGGCGGCCTGGGGTCGCCAGCGGCGTATTACCTCGCCGCGGCCGGCGTGGGCACGCTGCGCATCGCCGACGACGACGTCGTCGACCGCAGCAACCTGCAGCGGCAGATCCTCCACGCCGAGGACCGCATCGGGCAGCCCAAGGTCGCCTCGGCCGCGGTCACGCTCAGCGCGCTAAATCCGCGTACGCGAATCGAGGCAGTCGCCGAGCGCGTGACCAGCGCCAACATCGACCGGCTGATCGACGGCGTCGATGTCGTGCTCGACGGCGCCGACAACTTCCCGGTCCGCTACCTGCTCAACGACGCCTGCGTGCTGCATCAAAAACCCCTGGTCTATGGCGCCGTGCATCGCTTCGAAGGCCAGGTCAGCGTGTTCGACGCCGGACGCGAGCGCGGCCGCTGCCCCTGCTACCGCTGCCTGTTCCCGGAGCCGCCGCCGGCCGAGGCTGCGCCCAACTGTTCGGAAGTGGGCGTGCTCGGCGTGCTGCCCGGCGTGATCGGCCTGCTGCAGGCGACCGAGGTACTCAAGCTGCTGATCGGCATCGGCGAACCGTTGCGCGGGCGCCTGTTGCAGTTCGATGCGCTGCGCATGCGCTTCCGCGAAACCCGGCTGGGCGCCGACCCCGACTGCCCGCTGTGTGCGCCGGGTCGCGAATTCCCCGGTTACATCGACTACGCGGCGTTCTGCGCCGGCTGAGCGCCTTCAGGACGTGGGGCGCGGCGTGGCCAGGGGTGCGATGACGCCGTCGAGCCATTCGATCAGCACCTGCAACAGCCGCGAACCGCGCTGCGGACCCGGATAGAGCACCGTCACCGGCAACTCCGGCGGCGGCGTGTCCGGCAGCACCTCACACAGCCGACCGGCTGCGAGCAGCTCGGCGACGTCGTAACGCGGCACCTGGATCGCGCCCAGGCCCGCCAGGGCGCAGGCGATGTAGGTCTCGGCATTGCCGACCCCGACCCGGCCGGTCATCGGGCGGGTGACGAGGCCGTCCGCGGTCTGGAACTCCCAGGGCTCTGCCCGCCCTCCGGGCGACTGGCCGAAGTGGATCGCCGGCAGCGACGCCAGGGCGTCCAGGTCGGCGACCGGCCCGTGCCGGGCGAGCAGCGCGGGCGCGGCGCAGGTCACTTGTTGCAGTTGCCCGATGGGGTGCGCGACCAGGTCGAGGTCGCCGATCGGTCCGACCCGCAGCACGCAGTCGATGCCGTCGCCCACCAGGTTGCTCAGGCGGTCGCTGCCGCCCAGTTCGATCGCGATCCCGGGATAGGCCGCAAGAAAGGCGGGCAGAGCGGGGGCGAGCAGCAACCGGGCCATTCGCGCCGGCGCCTCGACCCGCAACAGGCCGCTGGGCTGGGCGGCCGGCCGGAACAGTTGCGCGATGCCCTCGGCGTCGGCCAGCAGCTCGACACCGCGCGCGTACAGCCGCTCGCCGTCGCTGCTGAGCCGGACCTGTCGGGTCGTGCGCTGGAACAGCCGCGTGCCCAGATGGCGCTCCAACTGGCCGATCGCGCTGGAGACCGAGGAAGGCGCCAGGCCCTCGAGCTCGGCCGCGCGGCTGAAACTGCCGCAGTCCGCGACCCGGCGGAACAGCGCGAGATGGCGCAACAGATCCATGATTATTCGACCACGTCGAATTCAAAGCTTCGATTCATCGTGTTTATTCGAGCCAGGGCCTGCGGTCAACTGGGCGCTCCCCATTGCAGGAGCACGGCATGTCCAAGATCGACCATTCGCTGCACGGCAAGACCGTGCTGATCGCCGGTGGCGCGAAGAACCTCGGCGGGCTGATCGCCCGCGACCTGGCCTGGAACGGTGCCGGCGCGGTGCTGATCCACCATCACGACGAGGCCTCACTGCCTGCTGCGCAGGAGACTGCGCGCGCCGTCGAGGCGGCCGGCGCCAAGGCCGCACTGTTCGCAGGCGATCTGACCCGTCCTGACAACGTCGCCGCGCTGTTCGACGCCGGCATGTCGGCCTTCGGTCGCATCGACATCGCCATCAACACCGTCGGCATGGTGCTCAAGAAGCCGCTGACCGAGATCGGCGAGGCCGAGTACGACAAGATGTTCGACATCAATGCCAAGGCGGCGTTCTTCTTTCTGCAGCAGGCCGGCCTGAAAGTGGCCGACCACGGCAAGGTGCTGACCCTGGTCACTTCGCTGCTCGGCGCCTTCACCCCGTACTACGCCGCCTACGCCGGCGCCAAGGCGCCGGTGGAGCACTTCACTCGCGCGGCCGCCAAGGAGTTCGGGGCGCGCGGCATCTCGGTGACCGCGATCGGCCCGGGGCCGATGGACACGCCGTTCTTCTACGGCCAGGAGGACAAGGACGCCGTGGCCTATCACCGCTCGGCGGCGGCGCTGTCGGGCTGCAGCCGCACCGGCCTGACCGATATCGAGGACGTGGTGCCGTTCGTCCGGCATCTGGTCAGCGAGGGCTGGTGGATCACCGGGCAGACCCTGCTGATCAACGGCGGCTACACGACCAAGTAAGCCCGGCGCGCCAGCCTGCCGGCCTTCACACGGGGCGGGGCACGATGGGGCCCATCCTGCCCCCGCCCCCGAGGTTGCGCATGTCGTCACGCTGGCTCTGTCTGTTCGTCCTGGCCTGGCTGCTGGCATGGCCGCTGGGCGCCTTCGCCGCCGATCCCTGTCCCTTGCTGCGCATGCAGGTGGCGGCGCCGGACCCTGCAACGCGGCTGGCCGCGGTCGCCTGCGAAGAGCACCAGACCTGGCACCGGCCGTTCATCGATGCGGACGGGCGTTACGCGGGGTCCACCGTGCGCGAGGCCGAAACCGCGCTGCTGACCAATGGCGAGCAGGCCTGGCGCCGGGTCGCGGGCTATTGGGTGGGCGCGGGCCTGCTGCCCCGGCTGCAGCACCGGCCGGGCGCCGGCGAATGCGCCTACGCGGCCTACGGCGGTGCGCCGTCGCCCGGGTGCCGGGCATTCCTGGTCGATGTGCCGTGGTCGGCGGCGTTCGTGTCCTGGACCGCACGGCGTGCCGCGCTGCCCGGCTTCGAGGGCTCGCCCAGCCACGTCGACTACGTGCGCGCGGCCTACCGCAACCCCGAGACCAGCGCCTACCGCGTCGCCAACCCGGTGAGCGCACGACCGGCGCGCGGCGACCTGCTGTGCTACGTGCGCGCCGCCAACCGCGTCTTCGGCTTCGCCGGCCTGGCGACATTGCTCAGCAGCGAGGACAGCGGCCTGGGCATGCACTGCGATGTCGTCGTCGGCGCCGCGGCCGAGGGCAGCAATGTCGCGTACCTGGTCGGCGGCAACGTGCTCGACGGCGTGACCATGCGGATGCTGCCTCTCTCGGCCGGCGGACAGTTCGCCAGATTGCCGATGCGCACGCTCGACGATGTGCCATGCACGCCCGACACGCCGGACGCCTGCAGCGCCAACCGCCAGGACTGGGCCGTGCTGCTGCAGTTGCGGCCGGCGCAGGAGCTGGCCGCGTTGCAGCCGGCGATGCCGCTGGTCTCGCCGACCGCGCCCACGCCGGTGCTGCCCACGCCCGGCCAGCCCTCCGCGCCGATGTGCTGCGTGGAGTGCAGCGTCGGCGACGGCCTGCCGCGCTGCCCGTGATGCGCGCGCTTCAGCCCGCGTGCGCGCGCTGGCTGGCGGCGAACGCGGCCTGCTGCTCCGGTGTCGCCTCGCGCTGGTGCTGCGCCTTCCAGGTCTCGAACGGCATGCCGTAGAACGCCTCGCGCGCCGCGGCCTTGTCGAAGTCCACGCCCTCGGCGCGGATCGCGTCGCCGTACCAGTCGGCCAGGCAGTTGCGGCAGAAGCCGGCCAGGATCATCAGGTCGATGTTCTGCACATCGGGCCGGGCCTCGAGCAGATGCGCGCGCAGGCGCCGGAACGTCGCGGCCTCGGCGCGGATGCGGGCGTCGTCGGACAGCGGAGCGGGCGTGGGCGCGGGCGTATCGGTCATGGTCGATCCAGGGGCAGGGGAGGCCCACAGCATCGGCAGTGCTGCCGACGTCTGCAAGCCGGACCCCGAATCGGAGACAATGGGCCGCTCTTTCGCCGCACGACGCCCGCATGACCGCCGCAGACCCCGTTCCGGCCCGAATCCTCGACGGCAAGCGCATTGCCGACACCCTGCTCGACGAACTGCGCGTGCGCGTGGATGCGCGCATCGCCGGCGGCGGGACGCGCCCGGGGCTGGCGGTGGTGCTGGTCGGCAGCGACCCGGCCTCGCAGTCCTACGTGCGCAACAAGCGCCGCGCCGCGCAGAAGGTCGGCATCCAGGCCTTCGACTTCGACCTGCCGGTGGGCACGACCGAGGCCGAGCTGGTCGCGCTGATCGACCGCCTCAATGCTGACCCCGCCGTGCACGGCATCTTGGTGCAGCTCCCGCTGCCGGGCATCGAGGATGCCAGCCGGCTGATCGAGCGCATCGACCCGCGCAAGGATGTCGATGGCTTTCATCCGGCCAACGTCGGCCACCTGGCGCTGCGTCAGTTCGGCCTGCGCCCGTGCACGCCGCGTGGCATCACCACGCTGCTGGCCTACACCGACCGCCCGGTGCGCGGCGCGAGCGCCACGATCGTCGGCGTCAGCAACCACGTGGGCCGGCCGATGGCGCTGGAACTGATGATCGCCGGCTGCACGGTGACCACCTGCCACCGCTTTACGCCGCCGGACGTGCTGCGCCGCCATGTCGGCGAGGCCGACATCCTGGTCGTCGCCGTCGGCCGCCCGGGGCTGATTCCCGGTGACTGGGTCAAGCCCGGCGCGGTGGTGATCGATGTCGGTATCAACCGCCTCGACGACGGCCGCCTGGTCGGCGATGTCGGCTTCAGCGAGGCCGCCCAGCGCGCCAGCTGGATCACGCCGGTGCCCGGCGGCGTCGGCCCGATGACCGTGGCCACGCTGATGCAGAACACCATCGAAGCGGCCGACGCCGCGGATGCGGCCGGCCCCCAGGCGTAAGGCTTCGCGCTCGCCGACGCGACCGGTGGGGCAATCTGTCGCGGAAGCGTTCCATCCCGGACCTCCAATCCGCAATGCCGGGGGTTTACAATGGCGCGCTTCCTCCTCCCCGGCACCCCGCATGCTGCGCATCCAGGCCGAAGCACTCACCTACGACGACGTCTCGCTCGTCCCCGCTCACTCGATCGTCCTGCCCAAGGACGTCCGCCTCGCCACGCGGCTGACCCGTGACCTGCGCCTGAACCTGCCGATCGTCTCGGCGGCGATGGACACGGTCACCGAAGCGCGCCTGGCGATCGCGATGGCGCAGATGGGCGGCATCGGCATCGTGCACAAGAACCTGAGCGTCGAGCGCCAGGCGGCCGAGGTGGCCCGGGTCAAGAACTTCGAAGCCGGCGTGATCCGCGAACCCTTCACCGTGGGCCCGGACACCAGCATCGGTGAAGTGCTGCGCCTGACCCGCGCGCGCAACATCTCCGGCGTGCCGGTGGTCGACGGCGGCAAGCTGGTCGGCATCGTCACCGGGCGCGACATGCGCTTTGAGACCAAGCTCGACGACCCGGTGCGCAACGTCATGACCAAGCACGACCGCCTGGTCACCGTGCGCGAGGGTGCGGGCGAGGACGAAGTGCTGGCGCTGCTGCACAAGCACCGCATCGAGAAAGTGCTGGTGGTCAATGACGACTTCGCACTGCGCGGCCTGATCACCGTCAAGGACATCCAGAAAGCCCACGACAACCCCAACGCCGCCAAGGACGCCGACGAGCAGTTGCTGGTGGGCGCGGCGGTCGGCGTGGGCGGCGACACCGAAGCGCGCGTTGAGGCGCTGGTCGCCGCCGGCGTGGACGTGATCATCGTCGACACCGCGCATGGCCACTCGCAGGGCGTGCTCGACCGCGTGAACTGGGTCAAGAAGACCTATCCCAAGGTCCAGGTCATCGGCGGCAACATCGTCACCGGCGACGCGGCCAAGGCGCTCGAAGACGCCGGCGCCGACGCGGTGAAGGTGGGCGTGGGTCCGGGCTCGATCTGCACCACGCGCGTCGTCGCCGGTGTCGGCGTGCCGCAGATCACCGCGATCGACTTCGTCGCCGAAGCGCTGCAGGACCGCATCCCGCTGATCGCCGACGGCGGCATCCGCTACTCGGGCGACATCGGCAAGGCCCTCGCGGCCGGCGCCTCGACGGTGATGATCGGCGGCCTGTTCGGCGGCACCGAGGAATCGCCCGGCGAGGTCGAACTGTTCCAGGGCCGCAGCTACAAGAGCTACCGTGGCATGGGCAGCCTGGGCGCGATGGAGCAGGGCAGCAAGGACCGGTATTTCCAGGATTCGTCCGACGCCGACAAGCTCGTGCCCGAGGGCATCGAAGGCCGCGTGCCGTATCGCGGCCCTCTGGCCGGCATCGTCCACCAGCTCGCCGGCGGCCTGCGCGCCACGATGGGCTACGTGGGCTGCGCGACGATCGAAGAGATGCGCACCAAGCCGCAGTTCGTGAAGATCACCGGCGCCGGCCAGCGCGAGAGCCACGTCCACGACGTGACGATCACCAAGCAGCCGCCGAACTACCAGGCCGGCTGACGCTCCGTGAGAGCCGCGCCCATTGCGATTGGCGCCGTGGCCGCGATCGTGCTGGCAGGCTGCCAGCACGACAACGCGCATCACGACGCCGCGCAGCGCGGTGATCCGGCCGCGCCAGCGACGAGTGCCGCGGCCATCGCAGCAAGCGCAGACGCCCACCGCGTCAGCGCCTGCGGCGCCAGCTTCGAGCTGCCCAGCGACTGGGCACCCGAGCCAATCGCCGCCGGCCAGTGGCGGGCCGGTGCCGGCACGGCGGCGGGCAGGGGGCTGACGCTCTCCATCCGCTGCCTGCCCGATGCGGTGATCTTGCCCGGGACCCCGTTCACCGAGATCGACGCCGTGCGCGACGAACTTGGCTATGGCCCCGAGACGCTGTATCGCGGTACGTCGTATTACCAATCCTGGGTGGATGGATTGCCCGATCGCCCCAGCGTGATCGCGCTGCTGCAAGCGGACGACGACGGCCCCGGCCGCATCGAAGTCGCCGTCTGGGCTGACCCCAACAGGCGCAGCGCAGGCGACCCGCCCTCGACCTCCCAAGGCTTGCTCGCGGTGCACTGGTCCGACGACGACCCCACGCAGCGCGCCCAGTACACCGCACTCCGCACCCAGATCACTTCCACCTTCTCAGCGCCGTTGCCCGATACGCACGGCCGGACCCGAGCCCCATGACCGACCTGCACAGCGACAAGATCCTGATCCTCGACTTCGGCGCGCAGTACACGCAGCTGATCGCCCGCCGCATCCGCGAGCTGGGCGTGTACTGTGAGATCTGGGCCTGGGACCACGATCCGGAGCAGATCGCCGCGTTCGCGCCCAAGGGCATCATCCTCTCCGGCGGGCCCGAATCGACGACTGAGCACGGATCGCCGCGCGCGCCGCAGCAGGTGTTCGACAGCGGCCTGCCGCTGCTGGGCATCTGCTACGGCATGCAGACGATGGCCAAGCAGCTGGGCGGGGAGACCGAAGCTGCCGACGCGCGCGAGTACGGCCATGCCGAAGTCGCCATCGTCGCCCAGGACCGCCTGTTCGAAGGCCTGAGCGACCACGCAGGCAGCCAGCGCCTGGACGTGTGGATGAGCCACGGCGACCACGTGTCCGAGGCGCCGCCGGAGTTCACCGTCACCGCCAGTACCGACCGCGTGCCCGTGGCCGCGTTCGCCCATGAGGCCAAGCGCTGGTATGGCGTGCAGTTCCACCCCGAAGTCACCCACACCAAGCAGGGCCAGGCGCTGCTGCGCCGCTTCGTGGTCGACATCTGCGGCTGCGCCACGCTGTGGACCGCGGCCAACATCATCGACGACCAGATCGCGCGCGTGCGCGAGACCGTGGGCCAGGACGAAGTGATCCTGGGCCTGTCCGGCGGCGTGGACTCATCCGTCGTCGCCGCACTGCTGCACAAGGCCATCGGCGACCAACTGACCTGCGTGTTCGTCGACACCGGCCTGCTGCGCTTCCAAGAAGGCGACCAGGTGATGGCGACCTTCGCCGATGCCTCCAGCGCGCATGGCCTTGGCATCCGCGTCATCCGTATCGACGCGCGCGAACGCTACTTCAAGGCGCTGGCCGGCGTCAGCGACCCCGAAGCCAAGCGCAAGATCATCGGCAACCTGTTCGTCGAGATCTTTGACGAAGAGTCCGGCAAGCTCAGCAACGCCAAGTGGCTGGCGCAGGGCACCATCTACCCCGACGTGATCGAATCGGCCGGCAGCAAGACCGGCAAGGCGCACGTCATCAAGAGCCACCACAACGTGGGCGGCCTGCCCGAGCACATGAAGCTGGGCTTGGTCGAACCGCTGCGCGAACTGTTCAAGGATGAAGTGCGGCGCCTGGGCGTGGAACTGGGCCTGCCGCGCGAGATGGTCTACCGCCACCCGTTCCCGGGCCCCGGCCTGGGCGTGCGCATCCTGGGCGAAGTGAAGGCCGAATACGCCGAGATCCTGGCCCGCGCCGACCACATCTTCATCGAAGAACTGCGCAAGGCCGATCTCTACGACAAGACCAGCCAGGCCTTCGCGGTGTTCCTGCCGGTCAAGTCCGTCGGCGTCGTCGGCGATGCCCGCGCCTACGAGTGGGTGATCTCGCTGCGGGCAGTCGAGACCATCGACTTCATGACCGCCCACTGGGCGCACCTGCCGTACGACTTCCTGGGCCGGGTCTCCAACCGGATCATCAATGAGGTGCGTGGGGTGTCGCGGGTGGTGTACGACATCAGCGGGAAGCCGCCGGCGACGATTGAGTGGGAGTGAGGGGAGCTAATCCCGACCGCTTAAGTCATTTGCGCTCGCCGCTTGTGTGCGGTAAATCTCCGTGCACAGGAGAATTTCTATGTGGAATGCGCCGGGCTTCAGCTATGCCGTCGCTCGCTATATCTGCCTGAAACGCATCTTCGAGAACAACAAACGACGGTTGTTCAGGACGCTGGAAGCCAGTCCGCAAGGGCGACACCACGGGAAAGCGCGATGTTAATCCTTGGCTCGACTACGCCTGGGCGCCTTGCTGCGGGCGTACAGTGAGTTCGAGGAACGTGTCGGCGCCATCGAACGTGGCCGTGGCAAGGGCGGGTGCGGGCAGAAGTTCTGGGACGCAGCTTGCCATTCTCGATTTCCGAGATTGAAGGAGCTTGTCCGGGCGTGAGCCAGGACATGGTTCGACCAGTGCTGCGAGCGATGAAATCAGAGGGGTTGATCGAATCGACTGGCAAGGGGCGAGGTGCGAAATGGAAGCGCATCACAGCAGGCACTTATGTTAGTACAGCGGTTCTGGCGATTGGCTACAAGATGGATCAATGAGGACTCTCGATGGATAACGTTTTCCAATTCCGCGACCAGCTCATCGAACGATACGGAAGCTTTTCCCGCAGCTTCGTTCGCATCGCTGCGCCAGATATCCAGGCCGAGGTCGAGTGCCAATATGCGCAAGGCCGCTACTGGCCTGAACCGCTGGTGCAGATTAACCCGAATTACCGACGCCAGGGCACGGTGCAGAACTTGGCGGCGCAGGGAGTATTGCACGCTACCTGCGCAGAGATCTTCCAGGTCGGGAAGTCTGCAGGTCCGCCAGAACCCCTGCATCTTTACACGCACCAGATGGAAGCCTTGGCCAAAGGCCAGGAACGCCAAAGCTATGTGGTCACGACCGGAACGGGGTCGGGGAAGTCCCTGTCCTTTTTCATCCCGATCATCGACCGCATTCTCAAGGCCAAGCAATCTGATGGCAAAGCACGTACCAGGGCCATTGTCATCTATCCGATGAATGCCCTGGCCAACAGCCAGCTGGAAGAACTCGACAAGTTTCTGCATGGCTATGCGCCAGAGCTTCGTCCCTTCACCGTCAAGCGCTACACCGGCCAGGAAAGCAAGGCGGAACGCAGCGCCATTGCGGATTACCCGCCCGATATCCTGCTCACTAACTTCATGATGCTGGAGTACATCCTCACGCGCTTCGACGAAGTGGATCGGCGTGTGGTGGAACACTGCGAGGGACTTGAGTTCCTGGTGCTGGATGAGTTGCATACCTATCGTGGCCGTCAAGGGGCGGACGTTGCCTTGTTAGTGCGGCGCCTGCGAGAGCGCTTGAAAGCCAAGCAACTGGTCTGCATCGGCACGTCGGCCACCATGTCAAGCACAGGTAGCCAAGCCGATCGCAACCGCGTGGTGGCCGATGTGGCTAGCAAACTTTTTGGCACCCAGATCAGCGAGCATGACGTCATCGGCGAGACCTTGGAGCGCGTCACCAACCCGCTCAAGGACGTCAACGCCATCCGCACAGAACTACCGGCGGCCATTATGCGAAAGCAGGATATCTGGGCTGACTTCGACGCCTTTCGCAATGATCCGTTATCCATCTGGGTGGAGTTGAACCTGGGTATCGAACTACCTGCCGACGAGCCTCCCAGGCGGGCGAGACCCATGATGTTGGAAGAGGCCAGCCGCCGTCTCGCCGAAGACGCCGGTTGCCAGCCTGAAGCGGCTCGCACCGCCCTGCAGCGCTTTCTAGTGGCTGCCCATGATGTGCGCACGCCCCAGGGCAGGCCGCCTTTCGCGTTCAAGCTGCACCAGTTCATCAGCGGTCCCGGCAAGGTGCTCACCACCCTGGAAGCGCGCGGCAAGCGCCATGTCACGCTGGATGCCCAGCGTTTCGCACCGGGTCGCCAGCAAGAAAATGTGCTGCTTTACCCCACGCACTTCTGCCGCGATTGCGGCCAGGAATACCTACCTGTCTGGCACGCACAGCAACCGGTCAGCTTCAGCTCACGTGAAATCGACGATATCGCAGCAGAAGACGACGCCAGCTATGGCTTCCTGTGTCCTCTGGTGCCCGGGCAGCAATACGGTGGCCTGCTCGAAGACCTGCCGGAAATCTGGATCGACCTCAGCCGTAGCGAACCTAAAATCAAGCCAGCCTACAAGAATGCCGTTCCCTATATGGTCACGGTCGATGCCAAAGGGCAAACGGGCTCGGGGACGGAGTTCTGGTTCATTCCGGGAAAGTTCCGCTTCTGCCTGAACTGCGGCACGACACACGAAGCCCACGGCAAGGATGCCAACCGCCTCTCCAGCCTGTCCGGCGAAGGCCGCTCTTCGGCCACTACCATGATTGCCCTAGCGGCCTTGCAGCAATTGTTCGAACTTTCCGAACTTGCGCCAGGGCAGCCTGACCCACGCAAGTTGCTTGGGTTTACTGACAACCGCCAGGATGCCGCTCTGCAGGCGGGACATTTCAACGACTTCATTTTCCTGCTGACGCTGCGTGCCGGCTTGATCGGCGCACTACAGGGCAGCGGCAGCCAACTCGATGAGGAGCACCTGGCCGAAAGCGTCTTCAAGGCCCTCGGCTTTCAAAGGGTCGATGAAGCGACCTTGGTGGAGTATCTGCGCACCCCCAAGCTCATGGGACTGGCCCGACAAGAAGCGCAACGCACATTGCGCTTCATCATTGCCTACCGGCTACTGCGTGATCTGCGGCGTGGCTGGCGCTTCAATAATCCGAATCTGGATCAACTCGGCCTGTTGCAGATTCGGTATCGAGACCTAGATGCCTTTTGCGCTGACGCCAGCATCTTTGCTGCAAACAGCACCTTGACCAAATTGACGGCAGTGCAGCGTACAGTTTTGTTCGAACTACTGTTCGACGCTTTGCGGCGCCATCTGTGCCTGGAAAGTCGTTACCTCGACCCGGTCGAGCAGGATAAGGCACGCACCAGCGCCCACACCTACCTGAATGAGCGTTGGGCCTTCGCCCCCGACGAGAAACTCGATACCGGCCGCTATCTCATCCTCGGCAAGCGCCCGGAATACAAGGGCAAGCCGCGCACCGACCTGGTGACAGGTGGTCCACGCTCTCGTCTGCTACGGCAAATAAAGACGGCCGCCTTCTGGCGCAACAGCGCCTGCGCCAGCGAGGTCGCGCAGTGGAAAGATGTCGAGTGGGCTAAGCTGACGGAAGCGCTGCTGGAGTCCGCCAAGGACTATGGCTATGTGCAGCGCCAACCTATCGACGCCCAGCTCGCAGGCTGGCGCCTGAACGCGGCTGCCCTGGACTGGTGCTTGATTGCCGATCAGCCGCAAACTGATAGCAATCGAATCAACCAGTATTTCCGCACCCTGTATCTCGGCATTGCTGACCTGCTGCGTCAGCCCTCGCATCCGCTGTTCGACTTCGAGGCCCAGGAACACACAGCCCAGGTGGATGCGCCACGTCGGCAGCTGCTGGAGCAGCGTTTTCGCTACACCGAAAAAGACAGGCAGGATTGGGCGCAGAACCCGGCCCACGAAGCACCGTTGGAGCGGCTGCCGGTGATGTTCTGCTCCCCCACGATGGAGCTGGGCGTGGATATCTCCGCGCTCAACACCGTGTACCTGCGTAATGTGCCGCCGACCCCCGCCAACTACGCCCAGCGCAGCGGCCGTGCCGGTCGCTCGGGTCAGCAGGCGCTGGTCATCACCTATTGCGCGGCGCTCAGTCCGCATGACCAGTGGTTCTTCCACAATGCTGAACAAATGGTGCATGGCGTCGTGCGCGCGCCAACCCTCGATCTGAGCAACCGTGATCTCATCGACAGCCACCTGCAAGCGGTCTGGCTTGCCAGTACCCAGGTGCCGCTGGACGACAGCATTGCGCCGATGCTGGATCTCGACCAGCCCGGTAAACCACTGAAACAGCCCTTACACGAAGCACTGCGGGCGCAGGCTGTCCAGCAGCGGGCCTTGGCCAGTGCCGACCGGGTCATCAACCAGCTTGAGGGCGAGCTTGAAGGCAGCGCCTGGTTCACGCCTGACTATGTGCGCCAGGTCATCGACAACGCGGCGCAGGCGTTCTCTGGGGCGCTGGAGCGCTGGCGTGTGCTGTTCGACGCTACCCGCCAGCAGATGGATATGGCCGATCGCATCGTCAAGAGCCATACCGCCTCGCATATGGAGCGCCAAAATGCCCAGCGCCGCTACGGCGACGCCGCGCGCCAGTACGCCGTATTGCTCAAGTCCGGCAACGGCCAGAACAATGACTTCTATACCTATCGCTACTTAGCCAGCCAAGGTTTTTTGCCAGGCTACAACTTCCCGCGCCTGCCGCTGATGGCCTGGATTCCCGCCCGTGGCGGCCAGGCCGTCAATGGCAAGGATGACGAAGGCAGCATGGTCAGCCGGCCGCGCTTCCTGGCCCTGTCCGAATTCGGCCCCCGTAGCCTCATTTATCACCAGGGTCGCATGTACCGCGTGGTGCGTGCCAAACTCAACGTAGGCAATACAGACCACATTTCCGGCAACAGCCAGTTAGCCACCATTGCCTCGTTGGTGTGCAGCCAATGCGGTTACGGCCATCTCGGCGAGCCCGGCGGCGAACAACCGCTGGTCAATCGCTGCGAGAACTGCGACGCCTTGCTTACCGAGCACGATTGGGTGCGCGAGCTCTACCGCATCGAAACCGTGGAGACCGTGGCCACCGAGCGCATCTCCATCAACGACGAGGAGCGCCAGCGTCAGGGCTTCGAGCTGCAAACCACCTACCGCTTTCTGCCCGGCCCCGATGGCCGTATCCAGCAGCAGAAGGCCACGATCCAACAAGGCGAGGACGTGCTAGGCGAGCTCACCTACGCGCCCGCTGCGCAAATCTGGCGCATTAATCGCGGCTGGCGCAGGCGCAAAGACAAGGAGCAACTGGGCTTCTACATCAATCCCATCACGGGCACCTGGAGCAAACAGGACGCACCGGATGCGGAAGACGACCAAGGCGGCGACGATGCTTTGCTGGAGAAGGTGCCCAACCAGCGCATCGTTCCTTTTGTGGAAGATCATCGCAATCTGCTGATCTTCGCTCCCGTACATGCCCTGTCGCTGGAGGCCATGGCCACTTTGCAGGCCGCGCTCAAGCGCGGCATCGAAATGACTTTCCAGATCGAGGAATCCGAACTGGTGGTCGAGCCACTGCCGAAGTCCGACGAGCGCCGCGCCTTGCTGTTCTACGAAGCGGCGGAAGGCGGTGCGGGTGTGCTCACTCGCCTGGCAAACAATCGCGACGACCTTGCACTCGTAGCCAGCAATGCCCTGCAACTGATTCACTATCGCAAACCGCAGAGCAGCATTTGGACGCTGGACGATCTGCCGTCACTGGAACAGACCGATGCACTTGGCAATCATCAGTGCGAAGCCGGCTGCTATCAGTGCCTGCTGTCCTACTTCAACCAGCCGGATCACGAACACATCAACCGCCGCAATGCGGATGCGCTCAAGCTGCTGGTCGCGCTGGCCAATGCTCGGGTACAGCCTGTGGGATGCAGCGCGCCCCCCGTTGCAGCGACGATCTTGGCAGACGAGCCCCTCGACGCCTGGCTGTCCGCGCTCAGCCAGGCAGGGGCCGTGCAACCTGATGCGGTCAACGTGTCCGTCAACAATGGCGTAGCCACTGCGGCGGCCCAGTACAAGGCATCTCGTGCTTTGGTGTTTCTGTCCGCTGTGGATGATCAGACCACCAGCGTACTGCAGGACAAAGGCTGGCAGGTGCTGGATTTCTCGGACGCTTCACGCTGGCCACAACAATTCGCCGCGCACGCCGATGTGTTCGGTTCCAAGGAATAAAGGCGCATGACGATCCTCGAACACGACTTTCTACCCGGCAACCTGGTGCGCGCCCGAGGCCGCGAATGGGTGGTGCAGAGCGACTCCCGCCGCGACTGGCTGCGCCTGCGCCCATTGAGCGGCGCCGATGACGAAAGCATCGCCCTGATCCCCGAGTTGGAACTGCATCCCGTCGAACCCGCCACCTTCGACTGGCCCGATCCTGCACGCGCCGGCAACCATGCCGCCGCGCTGTTGCTACGCGATGCCTTACGCCTGACCTTGCGCGCAGGCGCCGGCCCGTTCCGCTCCTTTGGCAATATCGCGGTGGAGCCTCGCGGCTACCAACTTGTGCCGTTGCTGATGGCACTGCGCCTGTCCACTGTGCGCCTGCTGATCGCTGATGACGTTGGCATCGGCAAGACCATCGAAGCCGGCCTGATCGCACGAGAGCTCATGGACCGTGGCGAAATCGCCCGCCTGGCCATTCTCTGCCCGCCACACCTTGTCGAGCAGTGGCAAAGTGAGTTGGAAACCCGCTTCAACCTTCAGGCCGTGGCGTTGACTTCGTCTTCGGCCTCCCGCATCGAACGTGATCTTCCGCATGGAGTGCGCCTGTTCGACCATCATCCCGTGGTGGTCGTCAGCCTGGACTACATCAAGAGCGAACGCCACCGCGAACAGTTTCTCGCTGCCGCCCCCGAATGCATCATCGTTGACGAGGCCCACACCTGCGCCAGCAGCGGCGCAGGCAAGCAATTGCGCTTCGAGTTGCTGCAACGCCTTGCCCGTGACGCGCAGCGACACCTGATTCTGCTGACCGCCACCCCTCACTCTGGTGACGAAACCGCCTTCTACAACTTGCTGTCGCTGCTCGATCCGCGCTTTGCGGCCTTGCAAGGCCGAATGACGGCCTCCGACCCGCTGCGTCAGGAATTGGCCCGCCACTTCGTCCAGCGCCGTCGCAAGGACATCGTTGAATGGCAGGCCGAGACCCATGACGGACGAGGTTTTCCCCGCCGCATGAAAACCGAGCTTACCTATCAACTCAGCGGCGAATGGGGCGCGTTCTTCGACGCCGTGCAGGATTATTGCCGCGAACTGGCTGAAACCGTTGAGCAGCAAGAACAGCAAGGCGGCGCGCGCCTCATCTGGTACGCCACCCTGGCATTGTTGCGCTGCGTGGCATCGTCGCCCGCAGCCGCCGTCAAGGCGTTGACCACACGGCTGGAAGGGACTGTGCCGGATGAGGCGCTTCTCGGCGATGAGCGCCTGCACGATGGCGAGGCCGATGACCTCTCCGGCAGTGATCTGGAGCCGCCAGCCCAGGTGCAGGACGCTGCGCCCCGCCTGCAAGCCTTGATCGCCGACGCGCAACGTCTTTCCGGCAAGGCCGGTGATCCAAAGCTGGCTGCGCTCATCCGGCATATTGACCTCCTGGTGAAGGATGGCTTCCACCCGGTGGTTTTCTGCCGCTACATCGCCACCGCCCATTACGTGGCCGAACACCTCAAGGCCGCTTTCCCCAAAGCCACCGTCGATGCCGTCACCGGCGAACTCACCCCCGAAGAACGCCGCGAGCGCGTGGACGACCTAGAGAATGCTGAGCAACGCATCCTGGTCGCCACCGACTGCCTCTCCGAAGGCATCAACCTGCAACATTTGTTCACCGCTGTCGTCCACTACGACCTGGCTTGGAACCCCACCCGCCACGAACAGCGCGAAGGCCGCGTCGATCGTTTCGGTCAGCAGGCCGATGAAGTGCGTTGCACCATGCTCTACGGGCAAGATAACCCGGTGGATGGCTTCGTGCTCAACGTCATCCTTAAGAAGGGCGAGGCCATTCAGAAGGAGCTCGGCGTGCTCGTTCCCATGCCCGAGGATGAAGCCCGCATCAATCAGGCCTTAGTCAAGGCGGCATTGATGAAACGCAGCGACAATCGCACCGCATCGCCGCAGGCCGTATTCGACTTTGGTGAGCCGGAGCAATTGCTCGCTCCACTGCAAGCCCGATGGCGTGACGCGCTGGAAAAGGCTAAGGCCAATCGCACTGTGTTCGCCCAGCGTCGCATCAAGCCAGACGAGGTGCTGCCCGAATGGCACAAACAACAACAGGCTCTGGGCACCCAGGCTGACGTGCAGCGTTTCCTGCAAAGCGCTTGTGTGCGGCTGGGGGCGCCGCTGGAAATCGGCCGCAAACAGACCGCACGTTTCTTGCCGCAGCACCTGCCCGAAGCCCTGCGCCAGCGCTTGGCCGATGAGGGCATCAACACACCCCAACTCATCGACTTTAGCGAACTGCATCGCAGCCATCCGTTGGTTGGCCTGCTGGCCCAGCATTTGCTGGAAGACGCACTCGGTGGCGAACGTCCGCTGGCCGCCCGTTGCGCTGCCACTCTTACCAATGACGTGGAGGTTGTCACCACCCTTTACCTTCTGCGTCTGCGCCACCAGCTCAGCTACGTGCGCCGCCGCGAACCCTTTCAGATGATGGCGGAGGAAACCGTTGCTCTGGCTGTGCAGGGCCGCAACGCTCCTCAATGGCTGGCTGACGACGGCGTGAGTCGCCTGCTCGAATGCACGCCCAGCGGTAACCTGCCGCCAGAGGCGGCACAGCGCGAAATCCGCACCGCGCTCGACTTCCTCGCCGCGCGCCCGCAGCAACTGCAAGCGGTAGCCCAACAGCGGGCCGATGCCCTGCTGGCCGACCACGAGCGCGTGCGCGAAGCCACCCGTGACGTCGGCCAGTACAGCGTCAGCCCCTGCCTGCCGGTCGATGTGATGGGCGTGTACGTACTGCTGCCTGACTCGCTGTAAGCCTCGGCCTGGAGAAGAACAACCATGAAACGCATCCGCAAGGCCCAGGCCACGCTCAACCTGCCCACCCTCAAGCTCGAAGGCGGCCTGTTCCTGCCCGATCAACTGGAAAAAGCAGCACAGGGTCGCGCCAGTGCCCAGAGCGAGGCCGACTACGTTACCCCCAAGGGCGTCAAGCTCAAGGACGAATACAGCCGCGCTTTCCAGATCGCCTGCGCCCAATGGCAGCACTTTGCCGCGCAGTTGGAGCGCGCCGACGTCGATGCTGCGCAGCTCACCACCGCCTTCGTCCACGAACTGCTGCGCGACGCCTTTGGCTACGCCGCCTTGCAAGCCGCGTCAGCGCAGCAAGTGGGTGAACTGCGTTACCCGGTCAGCCTCATGGCAGGCACATTACCCGTGCTGGTGGCCCCGCACACTCTGTGCCTGGATGAGGCCGACGCGCGATTTGCCGTGCAGGGCGGTGGCAACCGCAAGAAAGGCCCGTTCCAGGCGATGCAGGAATTGCTCAACGCCAGCGCAGCGCTGCAATGGGGCATCATCAGCAACGGCAAGCAACTGCGTCTGCTGCGCGACGCTGCCTCGCTCACCCGTCCCAGCTTTCTCGAAGTCGATCTGGCCGACCTTCTGGGCGGCCAGCGTTATGCCGAATTCGCCAACGTTTGGCGTCTACTGCATGCCAGTCGCGCATTCCGCCCCGGCCAAAGCGCTACGGCGTGCATCTGGGAACAATGGCGTAGCGAAGGCCAACAGGAAGGTACTCGCGTGCGCGATGGTCTGCGCAACGGCGTCGAGCAGGCCCTGCTGACCCTAGGTGCAGGCTTCCTGCAACACCCCGCCAACCATGCCCTGCGTGCCGCTCTGAACGACGGCACGCTCAGCAAGGATGAATATTTCCAACAACTGCTGCGCCTGATCTACCGGCTCATCTTCATGTTCACCGTGGAAGAGCGCGGCGTGCTGCACCCGCAGGAAGATAGCGCCGAAGCACAGGTTGCCCGCCGTGCCTATGCCGAAGGCTACGCCCTGGCCCGCCTGCGCGAACTCTGCCTCAAGCGCCGCGCCCGCACCCGTCATGACGACCAGTGGCAAGCCATCCGCATCGTGTTTCGCGGCCTGGCGCAAGGCGAGCCGCGCCTGGCGCTGCCCGCGCTGGGCGGCCTGTTCGCACCGGAGCAATGCCCCGATCTGGATAACGCCAGCCTGGATAACGCCCACTTGCTCGCCGCCCTGCAACACCTGCGCTGGGCAGTGGTCGCGCAAGGCAAGGGCAGCAGCCTCACCCCGGTGGACTACCGCAACATGGGGCCGGAAGAGCTGGGCAGCGTCTATGAAAGCCTGCTGGAACTGGTGCCCGCCATCGACCTGCCCGCGCGCACGTTCGGCTTCGTCGGCCGCACCGAAGAGGGCAGCACCGCCGGCAACGCACGCAAGCTCACCGGCAGCTACTACACCCCCGACAGCCTGGTGCAGGAGCTGATCAAGAGCGCGCTTGATCCCGTCATCGAACAGCGCCTGGCCGCGCAGCCGACCAACCCCACCGAGGCGCTGCTGGCCATCCGCGTCATCGACCCGGCCTGCGGCAGCGGCCATTTCCTGCTGGCCGCCGCCCGCCGTCTGGCGGAAAAGCTGGCCCAGTTGCGCAGCCTTGAAGGTGGGCAGGAAGGCGCCATGCAGCCGCAGGACTACCGCCACGCCCTGCGCGAAGTGGTGAGCCACTGCATCTACGGCGTGGACCGCAACCCCATGGCCATCGAACTGGCGCGCATGGCCTTGTGGCTGGAGGGCTACGAGGAAGGCCGCCCGCTGGGCTTTCTCGACCACCACCTGCAAGTGGGCGACGCCCTGCTGGGCCTGACCGACCTGACTGTGCTGGAACAAGGCGTCGCCAAGGATGCCTTCAAGCCCTTGAGCGGCGACGACAAGGACGTCTGCAAGGAACTGGCCAAGGCCAACGCCGCCGGTCTCAAGCAGATCGCCAAAGACCTGCAAGGCAAGCAGATGCTGCTGGGCGTGGACAACCGCAGCGGCCTGGAAGCCCTGCGCGCCATCGAAACCCTGCCCGCCGACACGCCCGAACAGGTCGCCGCCAAGGAACAAGCCTGGCGGCGCTTCCTAGAGGACTCCGCCCACAGCCCGCTGGCCCACGCCGCCGATGCGCTAGTAGGTGCCTACCTGCTGCCCAAGACGGAGGACACGGCAGAAACCGTACCCACCAGCATCACCCTGCATGCGCTACTGACAGCACCGGAACGCGCCCAGACCGAGCACGCCGACCCCATCGCCACTGCACGCACGGCCTGCGAGCAGGCCCGCGTGTTCCACTGGCCGCTGGCATTTCCGCAGGTATTCGCGCAAGGCGGCTTCGACTGCGTGCTGGGCAATCCGCCGTGGGAACGCATCAAGCTGCAAGAGGAAGAATTCTTCGCCACCCGCCACCACGACGTGGCGCAAGCCCGCAACAAGGCTGAACGCGCCCAGCGCATCCAGTGGCTCAGCGAAGGCATGCTAGCGCGCCACCTGTACCCCGACCTGGCCCACGAGGTGCATGAAGACGAGGCCGAAAAACGCCTCTACCGCGAATTCGTTAGCGCCCGCCGCACAGCGGAGGCAGCCAGCGTGTTTGCCCATGTGAAAGGCGTCGACGGGGGCCGCTATCCGCTGACCGGCGTGGGCGACGTGAACACCTACGCGCTGTTTGCCGAAACCATCCTGCAAATCCATGCCGACAGTGGCCGCGCCGGTTTCATCGTGCCCACCGGCATTGCTACCGACGACAGCACCAAGGAGTACTTCGGCCACATCACCCAGAACCGGCGGCTAGTCAGCCTGTACGACATCGAAAACCGCGAAGCGGTGTTCCCCTCCGTACACCGCAGCTACAAGTTTTGCCTGCTCACCCTGGGCGCGGCGGAACAGGCCGAGTTCGTCTGCTTTGCCACCCAGGTCAGCCAACTGGCCGACCCGCGCCGCCGCTTCACCCTGACGCCCGACGAATTTCGCCTCATCAACCCCAACACGCTCACCTGCCCGGTTTTCCGCAGCGAGCGCGATGCAGAACTGACCAAGAAGCTATACCGTGCCGCCCCGGTGCTGATGAGCGATGCCGTAACCGCAGGCGAGGGCAAGCAAGCCAAAGTGGTGGAACCTGAGCAAAACCCGTGGGGCATTTCGTTCATGCGCATGCTGGACATGTCCAACGACAGTCACCTGTTCAAAGACGAGCTAGCCGCCGACCACCTGCCGTTGTACGAGGCCAAGCTTATACACCAGTTCGACCACCGCTGGGCCACCTACACGGCGGACGGCAACAGTCGCGATGTCACAATGCCTGAAAAGGCCGACCCGGATTTCACCGTCACCCCGCGCTATTGGGTCAGTCGCGCCGAAGTGGAAGAACGTCTATGCAAACGCGACCGCGATGGCCGCGTGATCTGGCAATGGGAGCGGGATTGGTTGATGGGCTGGCGGCGCAATGCGAGAGCTACGGATGAACGTACAACTATTGCAACAGTGATGCCCTTAAGTGCCCAAGGAGACAGTGTTTTCCTGTGGCTTGTAAATGAGGCAATTTCAGTCGAACACTCTGCTGCGCTCCTTGGTAGCTTAGGAAGCCTTGCATTTGACTTTGTCGCAAGACAGAAAGTGGGGGGAGTTAATTTTAGTTTCTACTACTTTAAACAGCTCCCTGTACTCGCTCCCACTGGCTACACCGAAGCCGACCTCGCCTTCATCGTCCCGCGCGTACTGGAGCTGACCTACACTGCCCATGACCTCTCCAGTTGGGCACAAGACTTGGGCTACGACGGCGAACCCTTCCCTTTCGACCCCGACCGCCGCGCCACCCTGCGCGCCGAGCTCGATGCCTACTACGCCAAACTCTACGGCCTCACCCGCGACGAACTCCGCTACATCCTCGACCCCGCCGACGTCATGGGCGCCGACTACCCCAGCGAAACCTTCCGTGTGCTCAAGAACAAGGAACAGAAGGAGTTCGACGAATACCGTACTCAACGGCTGATCCTTGCAGCTTGGGATAAGCTGGAACGCGGAGAACTCAGATGAAGATCCTTGATCTGCAGAACGAATTCCGCGAACTGATCGCGCAACTCCGGCATGAGATCGAAGCCGCCAGTGCGATGGGGCAGTTTGATGCGCATAAGATTTCCGAGAACCTTATGTGCGGCCTTCTGCGAGAGCTGTGTGGCTGGACTGACTTGCGGAATCTGAACCACGAGCAAGCGAATTTTCCCGGAATTGATCTCGCAGACGATACGTGCCGAGTGGCGTTGCAGATAACGGCCACCGCAGACATCGGCAAGGTCAAATACACGCTGGAGCAATTTCTCAGTCGTGATTTGCACCAGCGTTACGACCGATTGATTGTCTATGTACTCACCTCCAAGCAAGGCAGTTACTCGCAAGCGGCCGTTGATTCGGTGTGCGAGAGCAAGCACAAGTTTTCAGCTGGCGATGATGTTTGGGACTACAAGGATCTGTGCACCCTGGCAGCCGATGCTGAACCACACAAGTTGCAAGCTGCGCTCAATCATTTGAAAGCCTATCTGCGCGGAGTGCCTGTTGGTTTCGCGGACGAGGACATCGATCCACCGTTGACACCATCGGAATCGCTGACCGCCAACCTCGTGGAACTCTATTTTCCGAGCAAGCTCTTCATTGCTCGATTGAGTGAGGATCTACTGAAAAAGCATGGAAAAAGAAGACCAGGCTTGTGGCGAACTACCATTAGAGAGTTTAACCAGGATAATGAACTCGCAGTTCCGTCTGCTTACGTAATCCACAGTGGTAATCTGGTGACGTTTCTTGATCTGACCGAGCGGAACAATCCCTATCAGCACTTGTGTGAGCTAGGGGCGGCAGAAGAACACCGCGCTTCTGATTACTGTTCGATCGACGATGACCACGAGCGTGTCTTTAAGTCACTGTTGAGATTTTCCCTGCAGCATCGCCTGTTCAAAGAACGTGTACGGTGGGAAAACGATATCGGTGAGTTTATATTCCTGCCTTTGGAAGATGGCTTCAACCAACGGGAGGTGGTGTGGCAAGGAGAGAAGAAAGCCAAGCGCAATGTCTTTTCAAGGCAATTCAACAAAAAAGACCCTTCAAAGGTTTTTCTGCAAAAGCATCTCTCGTTCGCTGTAGATTTTTTGCGTCTGGATGGTCATTGGTTCATGGCCATAACCCCCAGTTGGTTCTTTAGCTATGGGGCCAATTTCGAGCAGTCTGGTTTCAGTCACGACAACCTCAGCTGGATCAAGCGCCAGGAAAATAACCAGCAGGTGCTGAATCATTTTCGATTTATATCTGCTTGGCTGTCCTCAATTGACGACGAGGATCTTTTCTCAGATAAAGGGACAACGGACTCCTTCCTCTCATTTGGGCCTCCACTCATGCTGAACGGTGCCCCTCTCTGGAGGAGTCTGGCTGGAAAGCGCTGCCTACGATCAATGAAGAAGATTCGGCGCAGCCGAGAAGGATGTTCGGTTCATGAAACTGGTGCATGTCAACGAGCCAAGGCTTGAGTTTTTTGAGGGCTCACATGTTTGTCCTAGGCGCGGGATTGCAGCCTATGGGGTGTATGACAAAGGCTCTCTCACCCGGAGAACTCGAATCCTAATGGGAGCCATCGGCACTAGCAAAGACCTCGAAGATTTTTCGAGTCTGATCGAGCGAATGAAGTCTCCTATATCGGCTGATGTGGATGAACACAAGGGCAATCTTTTTCCAGACTTCTGTGGATTCAATGAGCGGGTTGGGTTTCATGCGGAACTTGCGTTCAACCAAGATTTAGGTCGCCCATTGAGACAATTGGATATCGAGAAAATTACGAAAATAAATAATAGAACGAAGCGTATAGAAGCAGTCCTCGACCTGTACTATGAGGAGATCAAGTTCCTCGCACAGAACAGGCCTGTCGATGTGATCGTTTGCGTGCTTTCCAAATCTGTTTACGATGCAGTCAGCAAAGATTCGGCGATAGAAGGCGACGAAAAGCTGGAAGAGAGTATCGAGGTTCAATCAGAGTTTAATTTCCGGCGGGCCTTGAAGGCGAAGGCCATGCACTTGGGCAAGCCGCTTCAATTGGTGCGTGCAGATTCACTGGCATCCGGCGCAAAGGGTCAGCAGGATGACGCAACCAAGGCTTGGAATCTCGCGACCGCGCTGTATTACAAGGCTGGCGCGACTAACCCATGGCGCCTTGAAAAGGCTGAAGGCAACACACTTTCTTGTGCCTTGGGTATCGCATTCTACCGAAGCAGAGACAAGAAGACGCTTAACACCAGCTTGGCTCAGGTTTTCGATGAATTGGGTAATGGATTGATTTTGCGGGGCACGCCTGTGCATCTCGACAAAGGAGATAGAGTCCCAAAGCTATCGGAGGAGCAGGCATATACCTTGTTCAAGGCTGCGCTTGAGGAGTATCGCAATGCGATGCGAACGTACCCTGGCAGGGTCGTTGTTCACAAGACATCAAATTTCTCTGACCTGGAGATTTCAGGTCTCATGAGTGCGGCCTCGGATTTGCGTATCGATACAGTTGATTTTGTGACGGTGATGGATTCTCGACTTCGACTCTTTAGGACTGGAGCATATCCTCCTTATCGAGGTACATCCCTAGTCCTTGATGACCAGCGGCAGTTGCTCTATACCCGAGGCTCAATCTGGTACTACAAGACCTATCCTGGGATGTACATTCCTCAGCCACTTGAGTTGCGCGTGATCCGCTCGGAGCAAAGCCCCGCCTTTCTGGCTAGGGAAATCCTCGGACTAACAAAAATGAACTGGAACAACACCCAGCTTGATGGAAAGTACCCCATCACGCTTAGTTGCGCCAGAAAGGTGGGGGAGATCATGAAGTATTTGGATGAACATGATCGACCACAAATTCGCTATGGCTACTACATGTAATCTGCGGGACAGAACATGCTTACTCATCTCAAACTGGAGAACTTCAAGATCTGGCGCACAACGGGGCCTGTGCGACTCGCCCCTATCACTCTGCTGCTGGGTGCCAATTCATCGGGTAAGTCCAGTCTGATCCAAAGCCTGCTGCTCATCCGTCAGACCGTCAAGGGCGATGATCCGAATCTGGATCTCAATCTAGGTAACCCCGATACCAGCGACTCCGTCACACTCGGCCAGTTCAAGGACGTGCTGTGTCGCCATGGTGCAGCAACAGAAAGCACGGCGTCCAATCAAGTAGGTATCGAGTTTCGCTGGAGCGAAACGGGAAATGCTGCTGAATCGGCGATTTTCTCGGCACGCTACCGCAAAGGTCAGTCCGGTAGTGCTGAATTGGAGTTCCTGCGCTTGGGTAAAGACGGTCAAGGCTTCAGTGTGGAACGTCGCAAGCCCGGGATTTATCGCCTCACGCTGGGCAATCAAATCAAACCTTTGGGGCAAAGCGCGGATTTTCGTCCGCAGCGTTCGTTTGCATTTTCAGCCTCTACGCTCAACAAGCTGGGTGTGCAGGGTGAGGTGATTCGGCCGGTTGGTCCGGCGCTGCTGAACGAGTTGGGCCGCATCATCTACCTTGGCCCCGTGCGCCGCTTGGCCCAGCGTGACTATGTATGGGCGGGGCGTACGCCTGCCCATATCGGTGACGACGGCGCCAAAGCCGTGGATGCGTTGATTGCCAGCGGTGTAGCGTGCCAGCAGGCCAATAGGCGTAGTCAAGCCTTGCCAACGGAAGCCTATCTCTTTGAGCAGACGGTTCATTGGCTGAAGGAGATGAATCTGGCGCACGGTCTTTCCATCCGAGCCCTTGGCAATTCAGCGCGTCATGAGTTGCTGGTGGAAGCCGATGGCCAGGCCAGTAACCTCAAAGACGTTGGAGTTGGAGTGTCGCAGGTGCTTCCTGTCATTGTGGCCGCCCTGTTCGCACAGCCCGGCCATATCGTGATCGTCGAAGAGCCGGAAAGCCATCTACACCCTCTGGCACAGAGCAAGCTGGCTGAATTGCTGGCTAAGGTTAGCAAGGAGCGCAACGTTCAGTTCATCGTCGAGACGCATTCAGAACATTTGTTCCGCCGCATGCAGACCTTGATTGCCCGCGAAGAAGTGTCCGTTGCTGACGCCGCCATGTATTTCGTTGAACGTGATGGCAAAAATGCCAACCTTCTGTCTTTGGAAGTTGATGATCTTGGGCGGGTAAAAAACTGGCCCAAGCATTTTTTTGGAGACACCTTGGGGGAGACTCGCGAGCAAACGGCGCTAGCCATCAAACGAGCGAAAGAGTTGAGAGCAAAAGATGGCGATGTTCCTAATTGATACCAACGTGATGCTCGCCGCCAGTGCGATCTCCGAGCTGTCCAACGTCGCTACACGCGCCATGCCGCGCGAGATTGAACTGCGTGAGTCGGTCTACGAGTGGCTGGTGCAGTTCGATCAGTCGGACGACCATATGGTGCTGGATGACGCCGGGTTGGTGCTGGCGGAGTACGAGCGCAACATGCCGTACAACTGGCAGGAACAGGAATACGGGCTGCAGGTGTTGCAGAGCAAGCGTGATCGGATGCAGGTCGATGATGTGCCAATCGACACGTTCGAAGGCAACGGGGAACATATCGCCGTGTTGGCAGCTGAACACGAAGCTATCGTCACCGACCGTGAGGATCGCAAGTGGGTTGCTTGTGCATTGGCCGCGATGATTATGTTCGAAGAATCACCTTCTATCGTCTACGGTGCGGAAACTGACTGGCATATCGCAAGAACGCAATTGGAGGAATTCGGAATTTTCTTTCTGCCCTTGCTGCCTGCTGCGTGGTATCAGGACAGGGTTAGGTGCCTATGACGACCGACTTCTTCCGCTTCCCTACCACTCCGCACCTCGCGTGGCTGGCCAAAGACGGCATGCCACGCGATGACAAGGTGTTGTCGCCCGCAGAAGCGCAGGTGCTGTTGTCCGGCGATGTGGTCGTGGAGGAGAAGCTCGACGGTGCGAACCTCGGCCTGTCTCTATCACCCGACGGCACCGTGCTTGCTCAGAATCGCGGCCAGTATCTGGGCGAGCCCTATGTTGGTCAGTTTGCGCGTTTACCCGCCTGGCTGGCGCAGCAAAAATCCAGCTTGCTTGCCGTGCTGCGTCCTGAGTTGATGCTGTTCGGCGAATGGTGCGCCGCACGCCATTCACTGGATTACGACACGTTGCCCGACTGGTTTCTGTTGTTCGATGTCTATGACCGCAGAAAGAGGCGTTTTTGGAGCACCTCCCGGCGCAACGCGCTGGCCTCAGAAGTCGAATTGTTCACTGTGCCGCGGATATCGAGTGGCCGCACCACCCTGGCGGCGCTGAAGCAATTGGTTATGGATACAGCTAGTCACTATCGCGCCGAGCTGCCGCTGGAAGGTGTGGTGGTACGGCGCGAATCAGTTGACTGGTGCGAGGCGCGTGCCAAGTTGGTGCGCCCGGATTTCGCCCAAGCGATCGACACCCATTGGCGCAAGCGCGCCATCGAGTGGAACCGGGTAGATTGGACGCGGACATGAATCCTCTGCAACGCACCATCATCGAAAAAGCCGGCCACGACAACGGCTTCGAGCACGTGCTGTCATCCGCTGGCGATGCGGTCATACTGGCTTCGGCTCGTCATCGAAGCCAGGCGGCGGTGACAGCATTGGTCGGAGGCTTCGAGGTGCGCTTTCAACCAGCCACGCCCGCGCTGCTGCCGGAGTTGTTGCGCAGCTTCCAACCTTGGGTCGGAGCCGATGACGTGTTTTTTGTGCCGACTCTGCCAGATTTGGCGGCTCTCTTGCGTCGCACGGCCAGCCTGTCGCAGGCCTTGCCGAATCAGCCCGTGCGCGACTACCACGTGGCCGTGGTGCAAGCTGTCGAGACGATGTCTGCCGAAGCCCGGGGCACGGAAGTCGAACGCCTGGTTCGTCAGCGTGTGGGGCAGGCGCGTTACCGTGATGCCTTGCTGACCTACTGGGGCGGTTCCTGCGCAGTGACTGGCGTCGCGGTGACTGAAGCCCTGCGTGCCAGCCATGCCAAACCCTGGGCCGAATGTGCCGACGATGCCGAGCGGTTGGATGCCTTCAACGGCTTTCTGCTGGTGGCCAATCTCGATGCGCTGTTCGATCGCTTTCTGATCAGCTTCGACGATGCCGGGTATCTGCTGACCAGCACCCGCCTGTCCCAAAGCGATCTACCTGGGCTTGGCGTTCATTCGGGAATGACGTTGCGCTGGCTGGCCAGCGAGCACCGGCATTATTTACAGTGGCACCGCGAGCGCTTCCTGCTCGGTGCCTGATCGAAGGAAAAACATGGCCAAGGCCGAAGCAAGCGTTGAAGAACTGGTATCAATGATCGAGCGGGGCGAACTGCGCTTGCCAGAGATGCAGCGCCAGTATGTGTGGCGCTCCACGCGAGTGCGCGATCTGCTGGATTCGCTGTATCGCGGCTACCCATCGGGCGCAATCCTGCTTTGGGAAACGGATGAAGCTGTGCCGCTGCAGGATTTCGCGGTCAGCCAGAGCACGAATCCTTACCAGAGCACGCGGCTTCTGCTGGATGGTCAGCAGCGTCTGACATCGCTCTCTGCCGTTATTCGCGGCGAGCCAGTATCGGTGCGCGGCCGTCGTCGGCCTATCGACTTGCTGTTCAACTTGGAGCATCCCGACCAGTTGGCGGTCGTGACCGAAGTGGAAGAGAACGGCGACGATGAGGACGATGCCGACGACGATAGCGAACTGATTGGCGATGAGACGGACTCGACCGAGGACGAACTGCTCAAGCGCTTCAACAAGATGACTTTCGTTGTGGCCACGAGGAAGCTGGAGCGGTTGCCGCATTGGGTGAAAGTGTCGGAAGTGTTCAAGACCGACAACGATGCGCCTTTCCTCAAACGTGCCGGTATCAGTGGTTTTGACGATCCGCGGTACGAGAAGTACAGCCAGCGCCTGGCCCGGTTACGTGGCATCCGCAAGTACGTTTATCGGATGGACGTGCTGGAACGCACGCTTTCCTACGATGAAGTCACGGAAATCTTCGTCCGGGTCAATTCACTGGGCGCCAAGCTGCGCAGTTCCGACTTGGCTCTGGCTCAGATCACCGCCAAGTGGCGGCACTCGCTGCAGACTTTCCAGGATTTCCAGAAGGCATGCGCCAAGACGGGCTTTGACCTTGATCTCGGTTTGCACTTAAAGAATCTGATGGCGTTTGCCACCGGTCAATCACGTTTCCAGATCGTGGGTAGCCTGAATGTGGAGAAGCTGCAGAAGGCATGGAAAGAAGCCTGCGATGGCATGGAATTCGCGCTCAACTTCCTGCGCAGCAATCTTGGCATCGATAGCCCGGCACTGTTGTCGTCGCCTTTCCTGCTGGTAGTGCTGGCGTATTTCGGGCATAGCCGCAACTATGCGCTGAGCAACGATGAGGCCCGCCAACTGCGCTACTGGGCGCTGATGGCCAATGCCAAAGGCCGCTTCTCCCGAGGCTCCAGCGAAACCATTCTGGATCAGGATTTGGCAAGTATTCGTCAGGGCGGAGCGGTGAGCGAGCTGATCGACCGACTACGTCTGCAGTTCGGCCGCCTGGACATTACCGCGGAGGAGTTGGAAGGCCGCAACCAGCGCAGCGCGCTGTTCAAGACCATGTTCCTGGCTTTCCGCGCTGCCGGTACGAAAGATTGGCGCAGCCATCTGGCCATTGCTCTGGATCATTCGGGCGTCCAGCATCGCTTGCAGTTCCATCACATCTTTCCCAAGGCCGTACTGAAGACCAGCTTCACTGCCCGCGAGGCGGATGACATCGCCAATCTTGCCTTCATCGGCGGCAAGACGAATCGCGCGATCAGCGATAAGGCTCCGGCGGTTTACCTGCCCCGCTGGTGGACCAGCTTGGCGAGCCAGCGTTCGCAGCACAGTGCATCCCGGTTGAGGCATCGCTGCTGGAGGTGGAAAACTACAAGGCTTTCTTACTTGAGCGACGCAAGAGGATTGCAACGGCGATCAATGCGTTTGTTGGGCCTGCAGATTGAGCCAGCGGATGGCTGTGTTTGTGTAGTCTTATGGCCGCCTATTGAAGTAATCACGCAGTGTTGGCGCCCGCACGCATTGAACATCGAGAGCTACGAACTTCTGACGTACCCCGTCGGCTACAACCCGGTGCTCGAACGCTAGCGCGCCGGGCACCAGCTAGGCTGGGCTTATGTGTTGCTTAGCGGCGCCTAGATCTAAGAGAGCTTGCGATTTGCCTCAGCAACCGCCTCCTCAAAGCGCCTGACGAACTCGACCAGATCCAGGCCGCAGTGCATGCAGATGTCCCGCAACTCCAGAAGGTCGAGCCGGCGCTGACCCCGTTCGACGTTGCTGACGTAGGACTGCGGACGCACCAACAGGACCGCAAGGTCCGCCTGATCGAGCTTGGCCTCGTCTCGCATCTTGCGAACGAGCTTGGTCAGGATCTTGTACTCCGGTCGATGGATCGATTTCTTGGCCATGTGGTGTCCCTCCGTTGGTAGCCACATAGACCATAAATCTGCTTTTCACATATCCGAAAAACGGATATGCTCGGGTCGGGGCGTCCTTGGGTGTGACCACCAGCCAGGCAGCGCAGTCGCGACGGCGCCCCCGAAATGCCGGCGTACGCGGACGCACCGACCAGCAACGGAAGATGTCACATGCCTTGGGACACGGTAGGTAGTGGGCGGAGCTTTGCCTTTGAGGATGGTTCGGGTGTGCGGGTGAAGCTGGGGGACTGCGCCGGTGGGGCAGTGGACGTGTCGCGCCGGCTTTCTTCTACGACACATAGAGTGAGCTGGAACGACCGTCGATGGAGAGCGAAGCAGCGCCCAAGCGTGCTCGCGGTCGCAATCGCGACAGTCGTGGCAGCCCTCTGCACGCCGGCAGTGGCCGCGCAGCAGAGTCGCGAGCGTGATCCGCAAAAGGACGATAAGCAGACTGAAGCCAACGCCACCCAACTCGACACCATTCAAGTCACCGGCACCCGCATCCGCGGCGGCACGACGCCGTCGCCGGTGGTGAGCATCGGGATCGAGGCCATCCGGCAGGAGGGCTTTTCCGATTTAGGGGAGGTGACCCGCAGCCTGCCGCAGAACTACGCCGGCGGGCAGAATCCGGGCGTCGTGCCATTCACGGTCTCGGGGGCGGGTGGGCAGAACACCAATGTCACCGGCGGATCGTCGCTGAACCTCCGTGGCTTGGGCCAGGATGCCTCACTGACGCTGCTCAATGGTCGCCGCATGGCGTACGGCGGCGTCTCGCAAGGGGTGGACATCTCGGCAATTCCGGTCGAGGCGGTGGAGCGTATCGATATCGTCCCGGATGGGGCCTCTGCGATCTACGGCTCCGATGCGGTCGGCGGTGTGGCCAACGTGGTGCTGCGGCGCAGCTTCGATGGGCTCGCGGTGGGCGCGCGGTACGGCGGCGCGACATCCGGCGGCCTGGCCACGCGGGAGTACGCAGCCACCGCCGGCACCACCTGGAACAGCGGCGGGCTCATCGCCACGTTCAAGGATGTCGCCACCGATGCCATCTACGCGCGTCAGCGGGCCTATACCGCGCACCTGCGCGACCCGTGGACGCTGTACCCCGAGAGCGACCAGCGCAGCGGGCTGCTCAGAGTGCATCAGCAGTTGGGCGCGTCGGTGGAAGTCGGTCTGGATGCGCTCCGGACCACGCGTACCCAGGACTATGGCGTCTACAACGATGTCGGCAACCAGTTCGTCCGCGCCATGCCAAAGACCACCACATGGCTGGCCTCGCCCAGCGTGACGTGGTTCCTGCCCAACGACTGGACGGTCAGCACCTCCGCGGCCTGGGCCCGTACCCGTCACGAACAGGTCCAGACCACCGAGCGGCTGACGACGGGTACGCGCTCGGTCACGGACCTGTGCGTCTGTTCCGGTAGCCGAGTTGTGGAGGTGGGCGCGGAAGGGCCGCTGTTTGCGCTGCCGGCAGGTGATGTCCGCGTGGCGATGGGTGCCGGAGAGCGACAGAACGATTTCCGGGAATACAACCGTGTCGCCGATGTCGCGACGATCGACGGGGAAGACTCCAGCCGCTTTGCGTACGCGGAGTTGAACCTGCCGCTGCGTCGGCCGGGGCAGGATGGGGCAGGGCGGCTCGAGCTTTCGGCTGCCGTGCGCGGTGAGGACTACGCGAGCTTTGGCAGCGTGCAGACTCCCAAGCTCGGGCTGATTTATACGCCCAGCGCGGACCTCACACTGAAGGGCTCGTGGGGACGGTCGTTCAAGGCGCCTACGCTGTACCAGTTGCTGCGCAGCGAGCAGGTGGTGCTGCGCTCGGCGGCAAGTAGCGGGGGCACAGAGTTACCGCCCTCGGCCACCGTGATGTATCTCGATGGCGGCAATCCGGACCTGCAGCCGGAGCGGGCACGCACCTGGACGGCCTCGGTCGCGCTGCATCCGCGGACGTTGCCCGGCTTCGACGCCGAGTTGACCTGGTTCGATATCGACTTCACCGATCGCGTGGTGCAGCCGATCACTGATCCCACGCAGGCGCTGAGCAATCCGGCGTATGCCGAGTTCGTACAGTGGGCGCCCTCGGCAGAAGCACAGGCGGCGCTGATCGCCCGCGACGGCGACGGCCTGATCACCAACCAGGCGGGGCGCCCCTACGTGCCGGCCGACGTAGCGGCCGTGGTGTTCTTCCAGTTCCGCAATGCGGCGGCGCAGCGGATACGTGGGCTGGATGTCTCCGGTGCGTACCGCTGGGACCTGGCGTCCGGGCGGCTCACGCTGCGCGGTGCGGCGAGTTGGCTCGATAGCGTGCAGCGGTTCTCCACGGCGGACTTCGATCTTGCCGGCACCCTGCACAACCCCCTGCGTTCTCGGGGCGCCTTGGTGCCGTTTGGGCCGCGGGCCCGGTGACGGCGTCGACGTTCATCAACCACAAGCAGGGTTTGAAGAACGTGGTGGCCGAGACGCGGACGGCCTCCTACACAACGGTCGATGCGACTTTTCGCTATGCCTGGGAGGGGGCGGGTGGGCGAAGCCCGGGCTGGGTGGTCGCGCTCAATGTGCAGAACCTCTTCAACCGCGCGCCGCCGCTGCACGACATCGCCACGGTCACGCCGTTCCAGGTGCCGCCCTACGACGCCACCAATTTCTCCCCGATCGGCCGCTTCGCCAGCGTGTCCGTGACCCGGCACTGGTGAGTCGCCATGAGATATGAATGGAACGCTGGACCGATGAAGCAGCGGGGCAGGGCACGCGGTCACCTTTACATGGGCCTCCTCGCACTGGCCGCGAGCGTGGGTAACGCGGGTGCGGTGACGCCGCGGGCCTTGGTCGAGGTCACCGATCTGGCCGGTCCGGTGGTGTCACCCGACGGGCGCTGGGTGGCCGATCGCACGGAGCGGGCCTCCGTGGAGCGGAACACATACGAAACGGCCTGGTATGTCGCGAGCCTCGTCGATGCGTCGCCGCCGCGTCGGGTGGCCGATGGCGGCACGCCGCTGCGGAACTCATCCGGCGTGCCACTGCCGCCGGACGTGGTGTGGTCGCCCGACAGTCGGTGGCTCCACTATCGCGCCCTGATCGATGGCAAGGTCGAGGTGTGGCGCGCTGCCGTGGATGGGGCCGCGGTGCGCCGGACGACGCGCGATCCGGCGGATGTCCGGGCCTTCCATCTGAGTCAGGACGGTCGCACGCTCCATTACGCGGTGGGCGCGACGCGCGATGAGGTGCTCGACGCAGACTTGCAGGACTACGACGCTGGTATTCGCCTGGATGCCGCGATCGCAGTGGGGCAAGGCTTGTTCCGTTCCGGCTACCTGGGTGAGCAGCCGGCCACCCAGCGGCTGCGCGACAACGAGGTCATCCGGTATCCGCTGCTTTCGGATGCGCCGGACCGTTGGCATGCGGTCGATCTGGCGACAGGGGCGCAGCGGCCCACAGACGGGCAGCCCGCCGAGGATGCCGATAGTCGGCTCGCCACCGCGGATGTGCGCAACGCGTGGAAGCGGGCGTTAGAGCCGGGTGGTCCGCGGACTGTGCTGGTCACGCGTGTCGGCAGTCGCGACGGGTTGCGTGAGTCGCCCGACGTGGTGCTCTCGGTCGTTGACGCCACCAAGCCGTCGGCCCGGATCGTCTGCCGCGCGCCCGCCTGCACGGGGGCGGCGATCACTTCCGTGCAGTGGCGGCCAGAGACCGACGATGTGCTGTTCACGGTGACCGAGCCGGAGACTGGCTACGCGCAGTCGATCTTCCGATGGAACACCGCGACTGGTGCAGTGCAGCCTGTGGCCGTGACCGATGGTTTGATCGGCGGCGGGCGCGACCGCGCGAGCATGTGTGGGGTCTCGACAGCAGCCCTGGCCTGTGTCGTCGCCGAGCCGAACCAACCGCCCCGGCTCGAGCGCGTGGATCTGACATCGGGTGAGCGCCGGGTGCTCCATGCCCCGAACGCACGGCTGACATGGGATACGCAGGCGACACCGGCACGGATGGTCCAGTGGACCGATGCGCATGGGGTGCGCTTCACAGGCCAGTTCTACCCACCCGCGCAGGCGCGTGCTGCTCCGGCGCCGCTGGTAATCAGCTACTACTGGTGCCTCGGCTACGTGCGTGGTGGTCTCGGCGACGAGATTCCATTTGCCGCTCTTGCCGCGAACGGCATCGCCTCGCTCTGCATCAACCGGGCGCGGGTGCGTATGGATGCGGTGGAACGTTACGAGTTGGCGCGTTCTGCGGTGGAGAGCGCGGTGGACTATCTGGCTTCACAGGGCCTGGTAGATCGGGGCAAGGTCGGCATGGGCGGGTTGAGTTTCGGCACCGAAGCCACCCTGTGGACGGCGATGTATTCCGATGTGCTGACGGCCGCGTCGGTGAGTTCACCAATGATCTCGCCGCAGTTGCGCCTGCTGCTGGGCCTGCAGGGCGAGGCTTTCGAATCACGCCTTGAGATGTACTGGCAACTTGGGGGCTGGATACGAGCCATCCGCGCTGGCAACAGATGTCGCCGCTGTTCAATCTCGACCGGTTCCGCATTCCGATCCTGATGCAGATGCCAGAGCAGGAGTACATGCACGTACTGGATTACGCGATTCCGCTGATCCGGTCCGGGCGCGCAGACATGTACGTCTTTCCGCATGAGCCGCACCAAAAGTTCCAGCCCCGCCACAAGCTTGCTGTGTACGAGCGCAATCTGGACTGGTTTCGCTTTTGGCTGCTTGGGAAAGAGGAGGAGGGGCCGGACAAGGCGGCGCAGTACGCGTCCTGGCGTGCCATGCGGGAGGCACTGGCGGTGGCGAGACCGCGCGATGCCCGGGTCGCGCCTTCAGCCCTGCTGCCGGGCCCAGTTCTCCGCGGTGCAAAGATCGAACAGTCGAATGAACCCGCGGTCCCGTAACGGGCGGTCGTCGTCGAGGACGCGCCGGAGCTCAACCGTGTCGAGAAGCCCCTGGGCGTGCAGCTTGCCGTCCAACAGGAACGCGCGCATGTCGCGTCTGTTGCGGTCGTAGACCATCCCGATGTAGCTCATGAAACTGCCCTTGCTGCGCCGTCGCACGATGTCCTCTGGCAGAACGTCGGCAAAGGCATCGCGCGCGACGGCGCGATTGCGACCACCGGCAACCCACATCCAGCTTGGGACACGCAGACACGCTTCCACCACGGGCTGGGAGAGAAGAGGCATTTCCATATGGCGAACCTTGGCGCGTGGGGCGCTGTCGCGGAACATCTGCGTTACCGTAAGGGCGAATACGCGTTCGCGGTCGCCAGGCAACGCGTCGTCCGCGCCGTCGAGCCATGGATGGGGGGCAGGTGGCGGCAGGACGGCCTGGCTGGCGAGAAAGCGCGTGTCGGGCGCCAGCAAGTCACGCGGCCGCTTGAAGAGCTTGGCCAGGGTGAGTTTTCCTGCCTTCCAGCGCGTGCAGCCGTGCAGGGTGGCGAGATCGCGAACCGCAGCGGTACCGCAGGCCACGCCTCGACTGCGGAAGGCGTCGGCTGCTGGCGCGGCCGACTTGAGGTAAGCGAATACGGCATCGCCGCCGCCACCCGTCAGGAAAGTACCGGAACCAAGCTGCTCTGCCACCGCCTGAACTGTGGCATCGATGGTCTGCTGCAGTGCGCCCACGCGTGGTAGCGGGGTCCTCACGGGCAGGGGAAAGTGATGGTGGGCCGCATCGAGCCGGAGTTCGGCGATATGCAGCGGTGCGCCGAGCCGATCGGCAATTTGGGCCGCGTAGTGCTGCTCGTCTGCGCCTGGTGTGGGGGCGCGTAGCGTGCTACAGACCACCCGATCCGATCGGCCCTTCAGACAGATGCCGACGACGGACGAGTCGAGGCCGCCCGAAAGTTCGAGGAGCAAAGTGCCTGCATCGCTGGCGGCAGCCGTCACTGCACGCGTGACTGCACTGCGGACATCCGCCGCCGCCTCGCGCGGATCGGTGTGCCGCTGGTTCGCTTCTGTAAACGTCCAGGGCGACCACGTCTGCGTGATCCGGCAGGTAGTGCCGACATGCAGGGTGCTGCCCGGAAGAAGCTCTCGCACACCCTCGATACCCGTGCGATCCAACTTGGCCTGCGGGTAGGCGAGGCAACGGGTGATCGTCTCCCAGTCGATACGTCCCGCCTGAAAAGGCACCTCACGCATGAGCGCAATGTCAGAGGCAAAGATCGCGCCCTGCTGGTGCTGCGCGTAGATGCAGGGAAAGGCGCCGGCGGGCGCCGGGTCGCGTGTGAGGCGCACTCCTCCGTCTGCTGCCCGCAGTGCCAACAGGTACTCGCCCCAGCAGCGACGCGCCAGCCACGTGGGCAAGGCGTCTTGCTCAACGCCGGTAGCGAGGCGCCTCAGGTTTTCGACACGAGCCCCCGAACCGTCGAACAGACGCCCAAGCAGGAGACCGTCGTCTGGGGCATGCAGAACCGGCGTGTCGTCTGAGACGAACAGCGCGGCCGCGCCCACATTGAGACGCTTCTGAAGGCCGAGCGCTGCGAGCTTTGGCGTCAGCGCATCCGCCGCTGCTGGGTCACCGATCAAGCCGAGGTATCGGTAGCGCATCAGATCACCCGAATTGGTGTGTGCGCCATGGCATGCCCGACGCTGTCGTTGAGGACCAGATCACCGGCCTGTACCCAGCAGTGAGCGGAGAACGGCGAGCCGGTTACGCCCATCACGAGGCGCGCGAACAGGCCGCGGCCAGAGAGAAAGCGCAGGAGGCTCAGCGAATCGAGTAGGCAGCAGGTCTCAATGGGGACGGCGAGACGTGCGCGGGCAAATGTCCCCGCTGCATCGATTAGCCCACTTTCGTCGATGCTCCGGGCAGTCTCGGCACCAGGCGTTCTCGCGGCGCGCTCGTTCGATACCGAAGCAAGAATGTTGATTAGGGCGCGGGTCTTGAGTGCGATGCTCAGCTTCGCGACGAGTACCAGCGTCCGCAGTTGCGCGCCAAACGGTATTGCCGCCGACAAGGGCGCCTCTTCCAGCGCGCTTCGCCGTGGCGGCGTCGGCGCGACCCGGTCGAAGAACGGGGTCTGTTGCGCGTCTTCAGTGAGGACGCCCAATGCTGCCAGGTGCGCCAGTTCGTCTTCCGTGCAGTCCGCGCCTTCGACAAGATGCGCGACGAGGACCCGCTCCAATTCAGGCTGCAGGCGGAAGTAACGATCACCGGTCAAATCGAGCAGGACGACGCGCCCGTCGACACGACAGAACGAGTGATCGGAGCGGAGCTGGTATGGCATGGCGGTCACGGGCGAGGGGCGCGCCATGGGTGGCGCGCCCCGTTGCCGCCTCACTGCTCGGAGATGCCACGTGCGGGGTCGTCCCCCATGAACTCGACGCCGATCAGTTCGCCCTTGGTCTCGACGCTGGCGGCGCCGAGTTCGACGACGTCGTTCGGCGACGTGGCGTGGGTCTTCTCTTGAGTCTTCATCACTGTCTCCTTTCGGTTATGTCATGGACCATCCATGACGCAGCCAGTGTTGAAGCGCCTGCGAGTGTTCTCAAATGATTTTTGTTGTGTACTTCCAAAATTCCCTGGAAGTGTGATGCGCAACCGCAAATTGCGGTGCATCGCGCATTCCGTCTAGTGCGGCGCGTGGCGCGCTTCGTTCAACAGCGCCACGATGTCCGGCACCCGGTTGAGGCGACGGTCGTGGTAGGCGTGCAGCGCACGTGCCAGGCGTGCGATGTCGGCGCACTCCCAGGCCGTGATCAATTCGTCCAGCTCGGCGTGTGCGTCGGGAAACAGGCTGCGCTTGGCAACACGGATCGGCGCGAGTCGGTCGTTGGCCTGTTGGGTGATATACCGTGTCTCGACAACGCGCGTCTTGAGCGCAATGGTGTCGAACAGCAGCCACGTCGCCTCGGCGGCGCCATCGTGTGGGGTGGGGCGCTTGTACGGTCTGTCACCGGGCAAGGCGCCACGGGCCAGGCAGGTCAGCAGCCGCTCTTCCATGCAGTCGTAGAGCTCGCGCAGGGCGGCCTCGGTGGGCAGGGGCACGTAGAAGCCGTCTCGCGAATGCGCATCGACCAGGCGTTCGCCGCTCAGCCGATACAGCGCGTTCCGGATCGGGGTGAGGCTGGTGGTGAGCTCATCGGCCAATGTGGCCGGTTCCAGACGCTGCCCTGGGACGAATCGCCCACGCACGATCGCGTGCCTGATCTTGTCGCACGCGTCCCAGACCTTCGGAAGGGTCCCCATCATCATTGCTGTCCTCCGTGGCTGCTTGCTCCCCTCTCCTTGGGCCGATCTTACTAATCGGGGACCGCGCTGCAACTGCGTGGCCACGGCGCGTGTTCGAGCAAATGGCCTATGTTTTCGACTCGGCTAGTCTGTTCCTGCTGTGCTTGGCCGGAGCGCGTCGATTGATCTGGATGGCGGTGACGCATTCTGAGCGGTCATAGAAGAACTTGATTTCGCCGCGAGGTGTTCTGCTCGTCATCCAGTCGATGAGCTTAACGCTCTGGATTCCTCCTGATGTTGCATGCACCACTTGTTGAGAGGTTCCCGTGTCATCAATTGAAAAATCGTGACGGACCTGCGCTGTCGAATAGCATGGCATCTGATCGACGCTCATCACGATGGACGAAGATCCCGAATAGTGAGGGAGTCCTCGCCGAACCGATATGTTGGTCAGTGTGACCCCGTCCTTGGATAACAGAGGCCCCAGTTCGATCGTGGCGTCAGGCGATTCAATCTTGCTGCTGAGCCTTGAGATTAGAGTCTGGTGCAGTGAGGTTGGCGGAGCGTCAATCTCGCGCACCAGCGTCGCCAAATCGACATCCAAGTGGACACTATGGGTGGCATCGGTGGCGCACGCTGCGGCGGAGAGCAGTATCAGTGCCGGGGCGATGAGTGGGGTGGTCATTTTATTGCGATCCGCTGCCATACCGGTCATCCATGCATGCCGTCGTGTTCCACTAGCTTAGCCCGCGCGCGGTTGTTTTGCGGTCGCATACGTCTCATGAGCGTGCCTAGGCGGCAGCGAAGAAATCTGGAACAAGTGCTTGGCGTCAACCGCCGTCTTCACTTGAGGGTGGTCAGGCAGGCCGGGTACTGGCTGGGAATCTTGCCTTCGCACGTGCCTGTGTAGCGGTAGCCCTTGCCCATCAAGCAGCGCTGGATTTTGTCTAAGTTGTCCCTAGACAGCTTTACGCGCTCCGCATCCGTGCTGCGGACACACCTGCATAGCCGCCATCAGCGCTGCCACCGCAGGCGATCCAATCCTGGGGGCGCTCGATCTGCTGGGGTGCGGGGTGCTGCCATCTTTCCGTGAGCGAAGGCCGGTTGTGCAGGCTGTCGAATGCCTCTTTGTCGCAGTAGATCCTCAGCGTTTGCGGCCCGCAGATTCTTCCATTGCCGATCACGCAGCCCGACATGCCGAGAGGCAGCAACAGGATCGCGACTCTGACAAGCGCCTTCATTCGGGCTCGGCCTTCAATAGGTTGCGTGATGGCTTGCCCTACGGGAGCAGGCCACCACGCTACGTCGCTACGCTCGGCACCGCTCAGCGTCCCAAGCCAGACTCACCCTGCCAGGCGCGAAAATCCGCGGCCAGGTCCGCGACGGACACGCTGCCCAGATGGTCCTCGAACTGCTGCTGCGCATGGGCCAGCGCATGGGCGGTGGCCGCGTTCGCGGCGCGGGCCAGCAGGCAGGTGGTCTGCTCGTCATCGCTGCCGATGGCGAACAGCGTGGGCGCGCCGAGTGCGTGGTAGATCTCGAGCAGCGAGACGTCGGTCAGTGGCTTGGCGAGCGACCAGCCGCCGCCATGACCTTTCACTGAGACCACGATGCCGGCCTCGCGCAGGCCCCCCATCGTGCGGCGGACCACGGACGGATTGGTGCCCAGCATCTGGGCAATCAGCTCCGAGGTCGCTGGGCCCTCCATGTGCTCGAGATGCAGCAGCGCGTGCAGGACCCGGGGGAGGCGGCTGTCTCGACGCACGGCTTGACTCCTTCTGTAACAAATGAACGCACGAGGGTTGACGCCCGCACACTTACGGTACATCGTATGTTACATGACTTCCTCGAACCGACATCCAGCGCCCTCCGCAGGGGAACACACTGACGACACCGCGCACGCTTTCTGGGAGCGCGTCTACGCCGGCAGAACCACGCCGACCAGCGGGCGGCCGTCTGAAGTGTTGACGCGCTTTGCCGAAGGGCGCCCCCGGGGCGCGCCTTGGAACTGGGCTGCGCCCGCGGCGACGATGCGATCTGGCTGGCGCAGCGCGGCTGGATGGTCACTGGGGTCGATATCTCCGAGACGGCCCTCGAAGCGGCGCGAGTGGCGGCCAGCGCCGCGGGGGTGGCCGGCCATGTCCAGTTCGCACGTCACGAGCTGGGCGAGAGCTTCCCGGAAGGCACGTTCGATCTGGTGACGGCGCTGTTCCTGCAGTCGCCGATGCCCTTTGGCCGCACCCAGGTGCTGCGGCGCGCCGCGCAGGCGGTCGGGGCAGGGGGCTTGCTGCTGCTCGTCACCCATGGCTCGCGGGCGCCGTGGTCGTGGAGTGCGCCGGACACGGTGTACCCGAGCGCCGCCGATGAACTGGCCGCACTGGCATTGGCGCCTGCGCAGTGGCGGGAGGTGTTCGTCGGTTCGCTTTCGCGCACGGCGTTCGGCCCGTCCGGCGAGCAGGCGAGCGTGCTCGGCACGATCGTGGCGATCGAGCGTCGCTGAGCATGTTCGAACCGGAGCCGCGTCGATGACGGGATCCATCAACTTTGCGCGCGTTGTCCTGGCCTCGCTGTTCGGGTTCGCGCCGGCGTCGACGCACACGCGATTGCATTGACGACATCTCCGAGGACACCGCGATGGCCGACTCCAATCCCGGCGTGCGCGCCAGCTGTCACTGCGGTGCGGTGGTGATGCATGTCAACCACGCACCCGTCGAGGTCATCGACTGCAACTGCAGCCTGTGCCGGCGCTACGGCGTGCTGTGGGTCTATTACGAGGCCGCCGACATCACTGGGCTGCCGGTGGACGGTGGCACCGACACTTATGCCTGGAACGGGCGCCATGTCGACTTCCACCGGTGTCGGACCTGCGGGTGCGTCACCCATTGGGCGCCGCGTGCCTCCAGCCGCACGCGACATGGCATCAATGCCCGACTGCTGGCGCCCGAGATTCTGGCGCAGTTGCGCGTACGCCATAAGGATGGGGCGGGCTCGGGGAAGTACCTTGACTGATGCTCGATCGCGGCGAGGGGCCGCGCTCGGCCTTGGGTATGCCGGCTCCGGTCATTGCATTGGGCAGGCGTGACCAATGGCACCTGTGAAGCCCCCGCGCCGGCCGAAGAATCCGATCTTCCCGTCGGAGTCGCCCATGGCCGTCCGCTACGCAGTTCTTCCTGGCCTTCTTGCTGCGCTGCTCGGCCTCCACGCGACGACGTCGACTGCGCAGACGCCTGAAGCGCTCGCCGCTGTGCCTGCCGACGTCGCGACGCTCGACGCCGAGATCCAGCGCCAGATGGCCGAGGGCCACTTGGTCGGGGTTGCCGCCGCGGTCATTGTGGATGGCAAGGTGGTGTGGCGGGGCGGCTATGGCCTGGCCGATCGGGAATCGGGCCGGCCGTTCACCACGGACACGGTGATGAACATCGCGTCCATCAGCAAGTCCGTCGTGGGTGCGGCAATGATGCGGGCCCAAGAGGAGGGGCGGTTGTCGCTCGATGCGGACGTGAGCGGCTACATGCCGTTCGCGGTCCGCAACCCGCATCATCCGGATCAGCCGATCACGCTGCGACAGCTGGCGACCCACACCTCCAGCATCAGCGATCGCTGGCCGGTGTACGCGGCCAGCTATTACTTCGGACGCGACGCGCCGCAGCCCTTGGGAGAGTTCCTCAAAGGCTACTTGGCTGTCGGTGGCGCCGACTACGCGCCCGAGAATTTCCTGTCCGCGGCCCCGGGCGCGGCGCGCGACTATTCCAACATCGGGGCCGGCCTGGCCGGCTACATCGTCGAGCACGTCACGGGCGAGCCGCTGGCGCGCTACACGCAACGCCATCTGTTCGAGCCGCTGGGCATGCGCAGCACGCGTTGGCACTTGGCCCCCGCCGGCTCGACGCCGGACGCGACGCTGTACCTGGCGCAGGACGAGATGGCGATTGCGATCCAGCCCTACACCGTGACCACGTGGCCCGATGGCGGTCTGCGGACCTCGGTCGAGGATCTGTCGAAATTCTTCATCGCGCTGCTCAATCGCGGACAGGGGAACGAAAACCGCGTGCTGCAGCAGAACTCGGTGGACGAGATGCTGCGCCTGCAGTTCACGCCCACCCACAAGCCCGGCAATGTCGATATCGCCGAGAAGAACTCCGGCTTGTTCTGGCAGACGAAGTACAACACCCGATACGTCGGGCACGGTGGCAGCGATCCGGGCATGAAAACCGAGATGCTGGCCACGCCCGATCTACGCACCGGGGTGATTTTCTTCACGAACACCTCGGGCGCGGATACGGAGAAGGCTTACGACGGCATTCTCAAGGCGCTGTTCGCGCATGCGGAGGTGTTGCGCCGCGCGCAAGCGCACTGACGCGCTATCCATGGCGTGGATGACGCCTATCGATTGCAGCTGTCTGGTTGGATGACGGGGGCGGTGCCTACGATGGCGCATCCCTTTTTCCGGAGCGCATTGCACATGTCTCTGTCCAGGACGCCGCTCGCGGCCGCGCTGATGGCCGCCGTGTTGTTGCAGTTTCCCGTCAGTCCCGCCCAGGCCGATCCCCCATCGCAGCTGATGCAGCAGCAGGCCGGCGGCTATCGCGTGCGCATCGGCGAGGTCAACGTCACCGCGTTGACCGATGGTACGGTGGCGCAGGACCTGCACCAGTTGCTGCAGGGCACGACGCCACAGGACATTGACGATCTGCTGGCGCGCAACTTCGAGCGCAATCCGATCGAGGTGTCCATCAATGTCTTCCTGGTCGAACTGCCCGGCCATCACGTGCTGGTCGATACCGGCGCCGGGCAGGTGTTCGGGCCTGGCAATGGCGGCCGTCTGATCGAGAGCTTGGCCGCCCAGGGCCTGCGCCCGGAGGATGTGACCGACGTGCTGCTCACGCACGCCCATTCCGACCATGCAGCCGGGCTGGTGCGCGATGGCGAGCGCGTGTTTCCCAATGCTGTGGTGCACGTCGGCAAGCCGGACGTGGACTTCTTCTTCGACGACGATGCCCGTCGCGAGAGCGGCTACGACGTGCAGTACTTCGAGATCGCCCGGATGACCTTGAAGCCGTACCTCGAGGCCGATCAGGTCGCCATGTTCTCGGGCACGCAGCAGGTGCTGCCGGGTATCACCGGCACGGTGCATCCGGGACACACGCCCGGGTCCGCGTTCTACCGCCTCGACAGCGCCGGCGAAAGCGTGACCTTCGTTGGTGACCTCATCCATGCGGCGGCCGTGCAGTTTCCCAAGCCCGGCGTCACGATCGCCTACGACCAGGATCCTGCGGGCGCGAAGTCGGTGCGCCAGGGGCAGTTCGCCACGTTCGCGCGCGAGCGCACGTTGATCGCCGCGCCGCATCTGCCGTTCCCCGGCATCGGTCACGTCCGGGCCGGTGTGGACGGTGGCTATGATTGGGTGCCGATCACCTACACCAATCGCCAGGACCCTTAACGTTGTCGATGCGCGCCGCCTTGCCGCCCGGTCTGGATATGGACCTGCTGCTGACGCTCGATGCGTTGCTGGCCGATCAGAACATCACCCATGCGGCGCAGCGGCTGGGCATCAGCCAGCCGGCGATGTCGGCCCGGCTGACGCGGCTGCGGCAGGTCTTCGGCGATCGGCTGTTCGTCGCTGCGCCCAATGGTCGGGGCGTGGTGCCGACGCCACGGGCGCTGGCCTTGCGGCCGATATTGGGCGATGTCTTGCGTGGCATTGTGGACCTGCTCGCACCGGCGACGTTCGATCCCCGCACCAGTCAGCGGACCTTTGTCGTCGCGTTGCACGACAATCCCGCCCTGATGCTGGGCTCCGACCTGGTCAACCGTTTGCAGGCGCAGGCACCGCAGGTGCGCGTCCGTTTCGCGCTCCCGGACATGCAGGCCTTGCCCGCGCAACTGGAACAGGGCGAGGTGGATGTGTTCGTCGGGCTCAGCGATGTTGCCGAGCACGGCTGGGTGGGGCGGACCTTGTTCACCGACACATTCCTCACCGCCCAACGCAAGGGGCACCCGCGCGGCGGCCGCAAGCTGAGCCTGTCGGCGTTCTGCGCGGCGGCGCATCTGGTGGTCTCGTCCACCGGCGATCCGTTCTCGGGCTTCATGGATACGGCGCTCGCCAAGCTGGGCCGTCGCCGCCAGGTCGTCATGTCCACCGAGAGCTACGCGACAGCGCCGGCGCTGGTCGCCAACACCGATCTGCTGTGCACGCTGCCCGGGCGCTTGCTGCAGCGCTTCGGCGCCTCGCTGGACCTGTTCGCACCGCCGCTGGCGCTACCCAAGGTCACGATCAGCGCCTACTGGCATCCGCGCAGCCGGGACGATGCCGCCAGTGTGTGGTTCCGCAAGCAGCTGTTCCAGGCGGCGGGTGCGACCTCGAGCAACTGAAAGAGCGGTGAGTTTTAGTTGAAATCCAGGTATTTTGCTTTTACCCTGAATCCAGCTAAATTGCATTTACCTCGATATCGGGTATCGCGATGCCGACCATGCCTCATCCCTTGCTGACGAGTACGCAACTTGGGGCCCTGCTGCAGGCCACGCGTAAAGCGCAGGGGCTGACCCAGGCGACGCTGGCGTCGAGGCTGGGCCTGAGCCAGTCGCGAGTGTCGCACCTTGAACTCAATGCGCACGAGATGAGCGTGGCGCAGTTGCTTGCCTGGTGCGCGGCACTGGGCCTGGAGTTGGGTATGGGGCGGCGGGGCGCCCCTGCATCCTCGTCGGCAACCACGGACTGGTGAGATGGGACGTCGATCGCACAGCCGCAGCTTGTCCATCTGGACCAACGGTGTCCGCGTCGGCAGGTGGACCATCCCCGCGCGCGGGGAGATGGAGCTCCAGTACGACGCCGACTGGCGTGACGCCGATGTCGGCCGACCACTGTCCTTGTCGCTGCCGTTCACGCTGCAGAACCTGCCACTCAAGGGCGAGAAGGTCGCCCATTTCTTCGACAACCTGTTGCCTGACAGCGACGCCATCCGGCGCCGGGTGGCCGAGCGCTTCAGGACGGGCTCGACCGAACCCTTCGACCTGCTCAAGGCCGTCGGCCGTGACTGCGTAGGTGCTGTCCAGCTCCTGGACGAGGACGAGGCGCCCATCGGTTTCGATCGAATCGAGGGGACATCCCTGTCCGAGGACGCAATCGAGCGGCACCTGATCGAAACCGTGTCGCCATCAGCGTTCGCGGCGGCGCGAGACCCAGATGCAGACTTCCGCATCTCGCTGGCCGGCGCGCAGGAGAAGACGGCCTTCCTGTGGTGGGATGGGCAATGGCTGGCCCCGCGTGGCGCCACCCCGACGAGCCACATCTTCAAGCTTCCGCTTGGTCTGACGGGGGGGCGGCGCGCGGACTTCAGTACCTCTGTCGACAACGAATGGTTGTGCCTGCGCTTGCTCAAAGCCTACGGATTGCCCGTGGCCGAGGCGCGCATTGCGACATTTGGCCGCCAGCGCGTGCTGGTGGTGACACGCTTCGACCGGCGCGTCGCCCCCGATGGCCAATGGCTGATGCGTCTGCCGCAGGAGGACTTCTGCCAGGTCGAGGGCTGCTCGCCTTTGCGCAAGTACGAGAACGAGGGCGGTCCAGGGCTGAAGGCGTTGTTTGGGACGCTGCGGCAGTCGGTGAATGCCGAGGCCGACATGAAGACGTTGATGGCCGCGCAGGTGCTGTTCTGGTTGCTGCGTGCACCCGACGGCCATGCCAAGAACTTCAGCCTGCAGCTTCTGCCTCGCGGCCGCTTCCAACTGACGCCGCTGTACGACGTGATGTCGGTCTACCCGGTGCTTGGCGATGGTCCGAGCCAGTGGTCGCCGTATGACATCAAGTCGGCGATGGCGCTGCTCGGCAAGAAACGGCATTACGCCATGCAAAGCATTCAGCGCCGGCACTTCAGTAGCACCGCGCGACAGGTCGGCTATGCGGCGACGGCCGAGCCGATCATCGAAGACCTGCTCGCGCGAACGCCAGCTGCCATCACTGAGGTGCAAGCCGATTTGCCGCACGACTTCTCGCCGCGCGTCCTTGACGCCATTCTCGGCGGGCTCGAGCAGGCAGCCAGATCGCTCGGTGAGATGTCGCCGTAAGATGCAGGTCGTGTGCGCGTTCAAAACGTGGTGGCCGTGTCGGCGATGCGGATCGAGGTGTCGAAGCGTCCATGTCATCGGGGCGGGGACCCAGGAGATGGCTTAAGTCCTTACTTACTCCAAGCGGATCAGACCGTCGGATCTGGCGTCTGCGGCCGTGTGCATGACGTCGATGCGTTTCGAGCGCTCGCATCCAGCAGTCTGTAGAGCCAGAACGCCTCGTCCTGCCAAGTCTTGTCGCGCAGCTGCCGCGCCGACAGTCCGGTCACGCGCTTCACTTCGCGCCCCAGGTGGGATTGATCGCTGTAGCCGGCGTTCGCGGCAACTGTAGCCAGATCCTGCGCATGACGGGCGGCGTATTCGAAGGCCCCTTCAATGCGCGCGTACAGATCCAGATCGCGTTGGCTCTGTCCGGTCAGATGCTTGATCCGGCGCTGCACCTGGCGCATGCCCACGCCGAGTCGGGTGCGTGCGCCCCGCGCAGTCAGCGAGGTCAGCCAACTGCGGATCCCCACGATGTCAGTGGCCTGCTGGGCGTCTTGCCACAGCGGCGTCAAGCGGGCTTCCAGCGTATCGAGCGGTGCATCGGAGGCGCCGATGCCCGACAGTGCGGCCAGCGCTTCAGCGGGCAGCACCTGTTCGGCAGGGATGACGGTGTCCACGTAGTCCTGCAGTCGGATGCCCCATAGCCGCGCCAGTGCATCGGGGTAGAAGCTGACCATCAACGCGTGGATCGGGCCGGGTGACCAGCTGGCGGCGGGCTTGCGGAACGGGCCGGCGAACACGAGGGTCGGCAGCGGCTCGGCGCGGACCTGGACGGGCGCGCCGCCCTCGATGTCGACCATATGCAAGTGTCCGTCGAGGATCCAGGACACGGAGGGCAGGGGCGAGGCGGGATACATGTTGATCCGCTCGGCGGATGTGAGCGCCAAGCCGCGCGTGTCCCGCTCGATCGCGATATGGACGCAACCGGTCAAGGCAGAGGGCGGGAAGTGCAATCGGGCCGCTTCCGACGGCCGCCCGACGTGTCGCTTGCGTTCTATACCGGCGCTTCTCATGCCTTCGACAATCCCACCGTCATCCACCGGACCTGTCGAGCAAGACGCCATGACCAGAACCGTATTCCAGGGGAAGCTATCACATCGATTGCGGAGCGCCTGGGTGCTGCTGACCACCTCGTTGATGGTGCTTGTGCGCCGCGCGATCGGCAAACCATTGGTGGCCGAGTGGTCGGTGCCGTTTGAAATCGGGACATTGTTCTATCGCCGCCAATTCAATCACGCCTTTTCGCTGGACCAGATCGCAGAGGGGCGCGCCTACTTCGACAGTTGCTTGACGATTGCCGGCTCGCCGCCGCCCGTGGACATCCGGCAGAGCGGGGCAGGCGAGCCGCCCGGTGCGTGGTTCACCCCGAAGGGGTACACGGGCGCGCTGACGATGCTGTACTTCCACGGCGGCGGCTATACCTTCCATGCCGCGGTGACGCGCAACTTCATTGCGATGTTGGCGCATATGCTGCAGGTGCGGATCTTCTCGCTGGAATACCGGATGACGCCTGAGCATGCGCATCCGGCGCAGCTCGACGATGCGCTGTCTGCTTACCGGCGTCTGGTGACGACGGGAATCGCGCCGTCGGACCTGATTCTCTGCGGTGATTCGGCGGGTGGGCATCTTGTGCTGATGACCCTGGCTGCGCTGCGCGCGGCGGAACTGCCGCAGCCGCTGCTGGCGATCGCGATCAGTCCGTGGACCTACATCGGGCGATTGGGCGAGAGCCAGTTTGGAAACGACCGCTACGACATGGTGCAGGGCTATCAGACCCTGCAGTACGGCAAGTGGTTGAAGGGCGGTGCGGACTACACCGATGCGGCGCTTTCGCCGATGGGACAGGACTTCGGCGGCACTGCGCCGCTGTACATCCAGGCGGGCGACAAGGAGATTCTGGTGGACATGATCCGGGCGTTCGCCAAGCAGGCCGTCGGCCAGGGGGCAGGCGTGCGCCTGGATGTCTGGGACCACATGACCCACGAGTTCCATGCCTACGGCGATACCGAGCCGGCAAGCCGGCATGCCATTGCGCGCATGCGACACGCGATGGACTGGGCGGTGGCACAGCGTCGTGCCGATGGTGCGCGCCCGCACGGCGACAAGACGCAGGATCGTGCGTTTGCCGAGGCGGGCCAGACGGGTGCGGGTCTGTTTCCGGCGATTGACGAGACCGAGGTCGATGCCTGGCCCGACGCGCGCTCGACGGCACCGGCGGAATAGCGCTGCGTCGTCTCGCATCGACGTGCCTCGTTGTCTTGCCGGGCTCGGATCGACTCAACGATGCAGCGACCGCAATACCTTCGCCAATGTCTTGACCCCGGCTTCGAGCTCCTGCGGAGCATGGGCGGCAAAGCCCATCAGAAAGCCCGATGTGGGGGCCTCCGAAGCACAGAGCGTGCTCAGGCCGAGCAGGTCGATGCCAGCGCGGTGCGCGGCGTCCACGGCCTCAGGTTCGGACAGGACACGGACGAACAGGCACGGCATCTGCATGCCGCCGGCCGGGACCCGGGGTTCCAGGTCGTCGGACAGATGTTTGCGGACCAGCGCGGCCAGGCGGTCCCGCCGCTCGGCATAGACGGCGCGCATGCTGCGCACATGGGCGCCGAAATGGCCGCCTTCGATGAAGCGGGCCAGCGTGAGTTGCGGGATCGGGGCGCTGTGGCCGTCGAGCAGGGTGCGGGCCGCGGTCATCGGTGCGACCAGGGACGGGGCAGCACCATGTAGCCGATGCGAAGGCCGGGGAACAGCGATTTGGTGAAGGTGCCGATGTAGAGCGTGCGTTCGTGCGGATCGAGTCCCTGCACACAGGCGGTCGGCTTGCCCGCGTAATGGAACTCGCTGTCGTAGTCGTCCTCGATGATCCAACCCTGCTGCTCCCGCGCCCAGTCGATGATCGCCAGGCGGCGGTCCAAGGCCAGCGTCGCCCCGGTCGGGAACTGGTGCGACGGTGTCAGGAACACCGCACGCGCAGGGGCGCCGGGCTGCCGGCTGGCGTCGAGCAGGGGGGCGACCTGCAGGCCGTGCGCATCGACCGGTACGGGCACGCATTGCAGGCCCGCGGCCTCGAATGCCTTACGGGCACCGTGGTAGCCGGGGTCTTCGAGCAGGATCCGCTCGCCGGCATCGAGCAGCAGCGTGGCGCACAGGGTCAGGGCCTGTTGGGAGCTGGTCAACACCAGCACGCGATCGGGCGTGGCGCGCGCGCCGCGTTCGAGGTTGACGTAGTCGGCGATGGCCTGCCGCAGCGGTGCCATGCCCTGGGCCGGGCTGTGCAGCAGGGCCCGGGTGCCGTACTCCTTCAAGACCTGACGCTCGAGCCGTTCCCAGGTCGCCAGCGGAAAGCTGCGGGTTTCCGGTACACCAGGCACGAAGGCGCGTGGCGCCGGGAAATCGCGCACGCCGCCGCGCTGGAACAGGGCGCTGCCGCGTTGGCTCAGGCGCGGGGCGGTGCGGTCGGTGCGCGCGCGGCGTGCCTTGCCACGGCCGGGCAGGCGCTGCGCGCGTTCGGACACGAAGCTGCCGCTGCCCACGCGCCGTTCGATGAAGCCTTCGGCGTGCAGTTGGCCGTAGGCAGTCTCGACGGTGTCGCGCGAGACCCCGAGCGATGTCGCCAAGGCCCGTGACGCCGGCAGCGGCCTGCCGATATCCAGCATGCCGTCGAGAATCAATTGGCGCACCGCGCGTTGCACCCGCAGGTGCAGCGGCAAGGCGCGCTGCGCGGGGTCGCCGATTGCGGCTTTCACCGACTCGAGTTGGGCGTGCTTGAACAAGTGGTCTGCTCCATCGCCGGAAAGTGGCTGGGCGAATCGGGCCATTGTCCGCCTATAAATAGGCGCCGCAAGCTCAATGCCGCTGTAGGAGTCGTCCGTTCCCCATGGCCCATGCCCCCACGTCTGCGTCCGTTCACTGGAAGGACCTTCCGCACCCGGTCATCGCCGGGCTGATTTCCGTCATCGTCAATTATGGCGGCACCTTCATCCTGGTGTTCCAGGCGGCCAAGAGTGCTGGCCTGAGTCCGGAACTCACGGCCTCGTGGGTCTGGGCGGTCTCCATCGGGGTGGGCGTCACCGGCATCGTGCTGAGCTGGACGACCCGTGAGCCGATCATCACCGCCTGGTCGACGCCGGCCGCGGCGTTCTTGGTCACTGCCTTGGCCACGACGCCGTACGCCGAAGCCGTGGGCGCCTACCTGATCTCGGCCGCTGCCTTCGTGCTGCTGGGCGTGTCGGGCTGGTTCGAGCGCGTGATCCGGCTGATCCCGCCGGGTGTGACTGCCGGATTGCTGGCCGGCATCCTGCTGCAGTTCGGCATCGGTGCCTTTGCCGGTGTGAGCCTGGACCCGCTGCTGGCGGGCGTGCTGATCGTCGCCTACCTGGTGCTCAAGCGGGTGTCGCCACGCTATGCGGTGGTGGGCATCCTGGTGCTGGGGCTGATGGTCCTGTTGTTGCAGGGGCGGGTCGATGTTTCCGGGCTGCGCCTGGCATTGGCCGCACCGGTGTTCACCCCGCCGGTGTTCTCGTTCAACGCGTTGTTGAGCGTCGCATTGCCGCTGTTCTTGATCACGCTGACCGGCCAGTACATGCCGGGCATGCTCGTGCTGCGCAACGACGGCTTCAAGACCAGTGCCAATCCGATCGTGACGTTGACCGGCCTGGGCTCGCTGCTGATGGCGCCGTTCGGCTCGCATGCCTTCAACATCGCGGCCATCACCGCGGCGATCTGCACCGGCCGTGAGGCCCACGAACAGCCGTCCAAGCGCTGGATCGCCGGCGTGGCTGCGGGCGTGTTCTACGTCCTGGTCGGGGTGTTCGGGGTGACCCTGGCGACGTTGTTCATGGCGTTTCCGGCGACCTTCATCGCCACGCTCGCCGGCCTGGCGTTGCTCGGCACCATCGGCGGCAGCCTGGCCAGCGCGATGGCCGAGGCCAAGACCCGCGAAGCGGCGCTGATCACGTTCCTGGCCGCGGCCGCCAACATCAAGTTGCTGGGTATCGGCGGGGCGTTCTGGGGCCTGGTGATCGGGCTGGTGGCCTACGCGGTGCTCAACGGTCGATGGCCGCAGCGCAAGCCGGCAGCGGTGGGGGCTGTGCTGCCGCTGGACGGTACGGTGCGCTGATGGCGATGGCGTTCGACACCCCGACCGGCCACGACCAGCACGGCCGCTATCCCGAAGCGACCAGCGTCGAGGATTTCCGCCGCAATCTGGCCACAGTCCACGCGCGCATCGAGGCCGCCTGCCGCCGCGTCGGACGCGACCCGGCCACGGTGCGCCTGCTACCGGTCAGCAAGACCAAACCCGAGGCCAGCCTGCGCCTGGCGTATGCGGCGGGGTGCCGGCTGCTGGGCGAGAACAAGGTGCAGGAAGCGCACCGCAAGTGGGAGGCGATGCAGGATCTGCGCGACCTGCAGTGGTCGGTCATCGGCCACTTGCAGACCAACAAGGCCAAGCTGGTGGCGCGATTCGCCAGCGAGTTCCAGGCGCTCGACAGCCTGCGCGTGGCCGAGGCGCTCGAACGTCGCCTGCAGATCGAGGGTCGCTCGCTGGATGTCTATGTGCAGGTCAACACCTCCGGCGAGGCCAGCAAGTACGGGCTCGCGCCGGGCGAGGTGCCGGCCTTCCTCCAGGCGCTGCCGGCGTTCTCGGCGCTGCGCGTGCGCGGCCTGATGACCTTGGCGCTGTTTTCCAGCGACGCCGAACGCGTGCGCCGGTGCTTCGTGCTGCTGCGGGGGCTGCGCGAGCAGCTGCGGCAGGACGCGCCTGCCGGCATCGCACTCGACGAGCTGTCGATGGGCATGTCGGGCGATTTCGAGATCGCCATCGAGGAAGGCGCGACGGTGGTGCGGGTGGGGCAGGCGATCTTCGGTGCGCGCCCGATGCCCGACAGCTACTACTGGCCCGATGCCGCAGGCACCGAGGCGACGTCGGCATGAAGACGGCCGTGGCCATCCGCCATCTGCACTTCGAGGACCTGGGCACGCTGGCGCCGCTGCTGGTCGCCCGTGGCTACACCGTGCGCTATCTGGATGCCGGCCGCGAACGCATCGACGCCGACGCGCTGGCCGCAGCCGACCTGCTGGTCGTGCTGGGCGGCCCGATCGGTGCATACGATGAGGCGACATATCCGTTTCTCGCCGACGAACTCAACGTCATCGCCCAGCGGCTGCAACGCACTCGTCCGCTGCTGGGCATCTGCCTGGGCGCGCAGTTGATCGCCCGTGCACTCGGCGCCGATGTCGCCAGCATGGGACACAAGGAGATCGGTTTTGCGCCGCTGATGCTGACGCCTGCGGGCGAGGCGTCGGCGCTGACGGCGCTGGATCGCGTGCCGGTGCTGCATTGGCATGGCGATCGTTTCGGCATCCCGGCCGGTGCGGTCCGACTGGCGGGGACCAACGCGTGCGCCCATCAGGCCTTCGCCATCGGACGGCACGTGCTCGCGCTGCAATGCCATCTGGAGGCCGAGCCGCAGCGCATCGAACAGTGGTTGATCGGCCATGCCTGCGAACTGGCGCAGGCCGGCCTCGATCCACGCGCCTTGCGCGCCGATGCGCACGCCAGGCGAGACGATCTGCCGCGGGCGGCGCAGGCGGTGTTCGGCGCCTGGCTCGACGGGCTCGAGGCCGACGATGCGGTGGACATGACGCGATGACCACACCGCCGCCGGGCTTTCGGCCGCTCTCGCTGGACGTGGTCTCGGTGCAGTCGCAAGTGGTCTATGGGCGGGTGGGCAACGCCGTCGCGGTGCCGACCTTGGATGCATTGGGGCTTTCGGTGGCCGCGGTGCCGACCGTGGTCTTCAGCAATACCCCGCATTACCCGACGCTGCACGGCGGCGCGCTGCCGGCGGACTGGGTCGCGGGCTACTTGCAGGATCTGACGGCGCGCGGCGCGCTGGCGGGCCTGCGGGCGGTGCTGCTGGGCTACCTGGGTAATCCGCAGCAGGCTGCGGTCGTGGCGCGCTGGGTCCGGGCGCGTCTGGCAGAATGCGCGGCCCTCCGTGTGGTGATCGACCCGGTGATCGGCGATCACGACCACGGCGTCTATGTCGACGCCGGTCTGGTTGAGGCCTACCGCCGGGATCTGCTGCCCTTGGCTGACGGCGTGACCCCGAATGGGTTCGAGTTGGCGCAGCTGACCGGACGGTGCGTGCACGACGTCGACAGCGTGATCGCTGCTGCACGGACGCTGCTGACCGGCCACACGCAATGGGTGGCGGTGACCAGTGCCGCCCCCGACACCTGGGCGGAGAACGAAACCCAGGTGGTGCTGGTCACGCGCACCCGGGCCGAGGTGATCGGGCATCCGCGCGTCGCGATCACGCCCAAGGGCACCGGCGACCTGTTCTGCGCGGCGCTGACCGGGCACTGGCTGCGCGGGCGGGGCCTGCGGGACGCGACGACGCGGGCCTGCCGGCATGTCGTCGAGGCGCTGCGCCGGACCGAACAGGCGCAATGCGCCGAGCTGTTGCTGCCGCTGCCGGGCCACCTGCGTGGCGACGCCACGCTCTCGCCACGTCGGCACACGACCGCGGTCGCGCAGCAGGCGCGCCAGCCCGCGGACACCAGCGCGCGCGCACGCGCCTCCTCATTCCCCACCCCATAGGCCATTGCCATGTACGACGCCACCCTGACCCTGACCGAGTTCGACCCCGAGCTCGCCCAATCCATCCAGCACGAAGCGCGCCGGCAGGAAGATCATGTCGAGCTGATCGCTTCCGAAAACTACGCCAGCCCGTTGGTGATGGCGGTGCAGAACTCGGTGCTGACCAACAAGTACGCGGAAGGCTATCCCGGCAAGCGCTATTACAGCGGTTGCGGCTATGTGGATGTCGCCGAGCGCTTGGCGATCGAACGCGTCAAGGCGTTGTTCGATTGCGACTACGCCAATGTCCAACCGCATGCCGGCGCGCAGGCGAACGCGGCGGTGTTCCTCGCGCTGGCCCAGCCCGGCGACACGGTCATGGGCATGAATCTGGCGCAGGGCGGTCACCTGACGCACGGCAACCCGGCCAACTTCTCCGGCCGGCACTACAGGATCGTGCCGTACGGGCTGGATCCCGAGACCGGGCTGATCGACTACGACGAGATGGCGCGGATCGCGCGCGAGACGCGGCCGAAGATGCTGATCGGCGGCTTCTCTGCGTATTCGCGCCACAAGGACTGGGCGCGGATGCGGGCGATCGCCGACGAGGTGGGGGCGATCTTCTGGGTGGACATGGCGCATGTCGCCGGCCTGGTGGCCGCGGGGGAGTATCCCGACCCGCTGCCGCACGCCCATGTCGTGACCAGCACGACCCACAAGACGCTGCGCGGTCCGCGTGGCGGCCTCATCCTGGCCAAGGGGCAGAGCAGCGAGTTCTACAAAAAGCTCGACTCGGCGGTATTCCCCGGCACCCAGGGCGGGCCGTTGATGCATGGCATCGCGGCCAAGGCGGTGGCCTTCAAGGAAGCGCTGCGCCCCGAGTTCAAGACCTATCAACGCCAGGTGGTGACCAATGCCCGCGCCATGGCGGCGGTGCTGCAGCAGCGTGGCTATACGATCGTCTCGGGCGGCACCGACAACCATCTGATGCTGATCGACCTGTCGGCTAAGCCCTACACCGGCAAGGACGCCGACGCGGCGCTGGCCGATGCCTACATCACCACCAACAAGAACTCCGTGCCCAACGACCCGCGTTCGCCCTTCGTCACCTCGGGGCTGCGCATCGGCACGCCCGCGGTGACCACGCGCGGCTTCGGCGTACCCGAATGCGAGCAGTTGGCGGGCTGGCTGTGCGATGTGCTTGACGCGCTCGAAATCGGTGACGACGCGCTGACGAGCATCCAGGACCATGTGCGCATGCAGGTGGTGGCACTGTGCCGGCGCCATCCGGTGTACGGCTGAGCCAGCCCAGTGCGCCACGGGCACGCTGCGCGCCGGCGTACGCCGGCGCGCCCTTCCGGTTTCTTTCAGGAGCTTATCGATGTCGTCTCTTCGGTTGCCCTATCAGACCCTCTCGCCCGAAGCCTATCGAGGCTTCGGGCTGGCGAAGCAGGCGCTGGACAAAAGTCCACTCGGCAAGCCGCTCGTCGAGCTGGTCTATCTGCGCGTCTCGCAGATCAACGGCTGCGCGTTCTGCCTGGAGATGCATGCCGCAGCGCTGCGCGCCGGTGGCATGCCCCAGGCCAAACTGGACGCACTGGCCGGGTGGCGGGTCAGTGCCCATTTCAGCGAACGCGAGCGTCTGGCACTGGCCTGGACCGAGGCGCTGGTGGACGTGGCGAACAGCCATGCGCCGGATGAGGTCTTCCTGCCGCTCAAGGCCGTTTTCAGCGATGCCGAGATTTCGGATCTCAGCTTCGCGGTCGCGCTGATGAGTGCGTTCAATCGTCTGGCGATCGGCATGCGCCAGTAGGTCAGGGACCTGGGGCAGCGGCGACGGCGTGGAACGGTCGTGGGGAGGTAGGCGATTTTCCGGGGGCGTCCAGGATGACGCCTCACGGCTGCCTTCACCGACATCGTCTCTGGCCTATGATTGCGTCTGGCTCACGCATCGAACGTCCATGGCACGCCCCGATCTCAATCTGCTGCTGGCCCTGGACGCGTTGCTGGAGGAGGGCAGCGTCGTCGGCGCGGCGCGGCGCATGCATCTGAGCCCGCCCGCGATGAGCCGGACGCTAAGCCGGATCCGTGATGCGCTCGGCGATCCGGTGTTCGTACAGGTCGGGCGCAAGCTCGTGCCCACGCCCAAGGCGCTGGCGATGCGCGAGCAGGTGCGCATCGCGCTCGATCATGCCGCACAGGTGTTCGCGTCGAACGCGGTGGTCGACCTGGCGTCGCTGGACCGGCGATTCAACGTCCGCGCGACCGACGAGTTCGTCAGCATCCATCTGGGCCGGCTGCTCGACGCGATGGCCAAGGAGATGCCGCGGGCGATGCTGCGCTTCTCGCCGGAAGGCGACGATATCGACGAGGAGGCGCTGCGCAGCGGCCGCATCGATCTGTTCATCAGTGCATCGCGCACGCTGAGTGCGGAGATCCGTGTGCAATCGCTGTTCACCACGACCTTCGTCGGCGTAGCGCGCGCCGGGCATCCGATCTTCGATGAGGAGATCACCGCGGCCCGGTTCGCCCGTTGGGAACACATCCATGTGTCGCGACGCGGCAAGGACAGCGGCCCGGTCGATGACGCGCTACAGGCGCAAGGCCTGCGCCGGCATGTCGCGCTGGTGGTGCCCAACCCGTACACGGCGCTGTTCGCGCTGCAGGATTCGGACCTGCTGCTGTCGTTGCCGCGCCACCTCGCCCGCACCGCGCAGGCGGCGGGCTTGCGCTTGCGCGTGTTCGAACTGCCGGCGCCGATGGAGACCGTACTGCTGACCCAGGCCTGGCACCCGCGTCTGGACGGCGACCCGGCCCATCGCTGGCTGCGGCAGACGATCCATGCGCTATGTCGCGCAATCGACCTCCACCCCTGAAGAGGGAGGTACTGCGCCATCCAACGTGCGCATCCGATCGACGTCGCAAAAGTCCTCCCGCGCGCGGGGCGGGTTGGGTGGGGGCGGCCGGTCGATGCGATGTCTTTGGGCTCGGTCGCCAACGCCCATGCCCCCACCCGACGCCTTCGGCGTCGACCTCCGCCCGCAAGCGGGGGAGGTATTGCGCGGTCGACCTCCTGCTGCGACGAGGGCGGTTCGCACGGTCGACCTCACCCTGCGAACGCGGGGAAGTGTTGCGCGATCGATCCCCACGCGCGAAGAGGGAGGAGTGCGCTGGCAGACACGCGCATCGATCCGATCGACGCCGCAAAAGCCCTCCCCGCGTGCGGGGGAGGGTTGGGTGGGGGGCGATCAGGTCCGTTCGATGCATGCGTCGAACGCAATCGTTGGATTGCAATCATTTCACTTTTTGAAATGACTACGCCTACCTACAGTGCCTACCGGTCGGTCACTGCGAAGCGTCCAAAGTGCAAGCCACGCCCACATCCAAGACATCGCCAGGCGTGCTGCCCACGCGGCAGGCCTGGTGCCGGGATGCGCTCGCAAGCGGGCTGTCAGCGCTCGATCTGACTACGCCGCGTGCGACCTATGTGATGCGCTCGCTGCTGGCGGCCGGGCTGGCACTGGCGGTCGCTTATCGGCTCGATCTGCATGCGCCATACGCGGCGGCGTCCAGCGTGCTGCTGGTGATCCACCCGGTGCAGGGGGCGGTGATCGGCAAAGGGGCCTGGCGGGTGCTGGGCACCTTGGCCGGCATGTTGGCGGCGTTCGTGCTGATGGGCGCGTTCGGGCAGATGCCGTGGCTGTTTCTGATGGGTTTTGGCCTGTGGCTGGGGCTGTGCGTGGTGGGCATGACCCTGCTGCGGCATTTCCGGGCCTACGGCGCAACGCTGGCGGGATACACCGTGGGCCTGGCGGCCTACGGCGCGATGCAGCATCCGGAACTGACGTTCGACCAGGTCATCGGGCGTGGAGCGTCGGTGCTGGTCGGTGTGGTGTGCCTGGCCGCGGTGTCGGCGGTGTTCAGCGCTCGCAGCGTGCACGGTCGCTTGGCTGCGCAGTTGCATCGCCTGGCGGCGGGCACCGCGGGCGTGCTCGCCACGCATCCCCAGGCGATCCACGGGCGCGATGCGCCCGGCGGCAGGCCGCTGGATCCGGGCAGGTGCGCGCTCATCCTCGAGGTGTACGGCGTGGACGACATGCTGGCGTTGGGCAAGGCGGAGTCGGCGGACCTGGCGCGTCGCGCTGGTGCGGTGCGCCAAGCGATGGTCTCTTTGTTCTCCGCATTGGTCGGCGGTGCGCCGCCAATGGGGGGACATGGCGCCGCGCTCGATGCGCTGCGGACCGTGCAGCCGGACTGGGAGCGGGCCTGGCGGCAGGCGACCGATGCGCTGGCGCAGGCGCCGGATGCGTCCGGTCTGGCGCAGGCGACGCGGATGCTGTCCGGGCTGCGGGCCCGGGTGCGCGATGCACTGGCCGCGGTATCGCTCGAGCCGGCCAACGCGCAGGCCACGCTGACGATCGCGGGCGACCGCTTGATCGAGCAACTCGACGATTATCTCGACGCGCTCGCCAGCATCGCTCATGTCCACAGCGCACGGCCGATGATCGGCGGGGTGTCGGTGCCGTTTCACCGCGACATCGGCGCGGCGATCGAGAACGGGCTGCGCGCCCTGCTGACCGTCGTGCTCGGCGGTGCGTTCTGGATCGCCACCGGCTGGACCTACGGCCACATGATGCTGGCTGGCCTAGCGGCGGCGTGTGCGCTGCTGTCCACTGCGCCCGACCCGGCGCGCGGCGCGATCGCGTTCCTGCAGGGCACGGTTGCAGCTGCGGCGATGGCCTTCGTATGCGTCTTCGTCGTGTTGCCGCACATCTCCGGGCTGCCGCTGCTGTTGGTGGTCCTGGGCCTGTTCTGGTGGCCCGGCATCTACGCGACCACGATGCCGCGGCATGCCTTGGCCGGGGTCGCCTACCTGGTGGCCTTTACCAGCCTGGCGGCGGTGGACAATCCGATGCGCTACGACATCGCGCTGTTCCTCAACGGCGCGGTGGCCTGGATTCTGGCGGTGAGCTTCACCTTGTTGGCGTTCCGCACCGTGCTGCCACGCAATGCTTCGCGCGATGTCGAGCGCCTGCGCCAGCGCATCCGGGGCGACGCGCTTGCGACCTTGTCCAGCGCGGGAGAGGAGACGAAGGCCTGGCAATGGCGCCAGCAGCATCGCACCGCGCAACTCGGCGCTCTGTTGCGGGCGCAGCCCGAGGCGATGGATCGCGCCATCGCCGATGCGCTGGCCAGTCTGCACCTGGGCCGCGAAGTGCTGCGCCTGCGCCAGTGGCTGCGCCGCACGCCGGACACCGCTGCCGCGCATCGTGTGGTCAGCGTGACGCTCGCGCGCATGCGGCGACGCGTAGGCGCCCCGGCGGTGGCGGCCCGGCATGCGCGCCGCGCGGCCGTGTCGCTGTCGCGCATGGTTGCAACTTCTGCTGTGGCGGTCGTCGAGACGCGGCGCTTGATCGGCGCACTGCTGGACATCGCGGCGCTGCTCGAGCGCCATGCCGGCGCTGTGCCGCAACGCAAGGGGGAGCTTGGCGATGTTGCATGAGGTGGCTCTGGGCGGTCTCTACTTACCGCCGTTCTTCGTCTATGCCTGCGCCGCGTTGCCGCTCTACTTAGGGCTCCGCTTGCTGCTCGTGCGCAGCGGACTGCTGCGTCGGGTCTGGCATCCAGGCCTGTTTGAGTTCGCGTTGTCCGTCTGTCTCGTCTCGGTGTTGATCCTCCATGTCTGATCGTCCGCATCCCGCCGCGCGCGTCCTGCGCGTCGCTCTCACGCTCAGTGTCGTCATCGCGGCCTGCCTGCTGGTCGCTGCGCTGTGGCGCGCCTATGTGCTGGCGCCTTGGACCCGCGACGGCCGGGTCGCGGCGCAGGTCGTGCGCATTGCACCAGACGTGTCCGGCCCGGTCATGGAGGTCGCGGTCGTGGACGACCAGGTCGTGACTCGGGGCGATGTGCTGTACCGCATCGATCCGTCGCGCTTTGCGTTGGCGCTGGCGCAGACCGAGGCGCAGGCGGCTGCGGCGACGGTCACGCTGCGCCAGCGGGCCGAGGAGGTCCGGCGGCGCCGGGGCATGGAGCGCCTGCTGCCGGCCGAGGACATCCAGCGCGCGCAGCAGGCGCTGGCGCTCGCCCGCGCCGATCTGCAGATGGCGCAGGTCGCGGTCGATCGGGCGAAGCTGGATCTCGAGCGCACGGTGCTGCGCGCGCCGGTGGATGGGGTGGTCACCCGCCTGCGCCTGAGCGTCGGCGATTACGCCGCGGCGGGCCAGCCGACGATCGCGCTGGTGGATGCCGGCGGCTTCTGGATCACCGGCTACTTCGAGGAAACCAAGCTGCGCGGCATCCGGCCGGGCGCCGCGGCGCGGGTGCGGTTGATGGGTTACGACGGCGAGTTGCACGGTCGGGTCGCGAGCATCGGGCGCGGTATCGCCGACCCCAACCAGGAGGCCGATGCGCAGGGCCTGCCGAACGTGGCGCCGAGTTTCAGCTGGGTGCGCCTGGCGCAGCGCATTCCGGTGCGTGTCGAGTTCGAGCAGGTGCCATCCGGGGTGGTGCTGGCGGCGGGCATGACCGGCAGCATCGAGGTGCTGCCAGCGGACGGGGCGCCGGCCTCGCGCGGCCGGCTGGTCGCGTGGCTGCAGCGCTGGCTGTGAGGCGCGCGATGGCGATCTCATCCACGCAGAGACGAGCACGCAGCGGTGGCTGGGTCATGGCCGCGCTGCTGGCCGGCCTGTCGGGCTGCGCGACGGTCGGCCCCGACTATCGCGCGCCGACGGCGGCGGTGCCGGCGGACTGGATCGCGCCCGGCGCGCCTGTGCGCGACGACGATCGCGAAGCGCCGGGCCCGTGGTGGCGCACGTTCCAGGATCCGCTGCTCGAACGCCTCGTCACGCAGGCGCTGGCGCACAACCAGGATCTCGACATCGCGTTGGCGCGGCTGCGGCAGGCACGGGCCGAGCGCGTGCAGATCGCCTCGGCATCGCGGCCCGAGATTTCGCTCGGTGGAGCAGGCGAGGCCGCACACCGCTACGGGCACAGCGCCCAGGCATGGCAGCTGGGCATCGACGCCAGTTGGACGCTGGACCTGTTCGGCGGCACGCGCCGGGCGGTCGAGGCGGCCGATGCCGGTATCCAGGCGCTTGTGGAGGATCGCGATGCGCTGCAGGCGAGCCTGGTGGCCGAACTGGTGACCGACTACGCCGGATTGCGTGCCACGCAAATACGGCTGTCGATCGCGCGTGACGAGCTCGCCACGCTGATCGACAGCGTGCGATTGGCCGAGCAGGCGCATCGCAGCGGCCTGGGCACCTTGGCCGACGTGGCGCTGGCTCGCGCCGAGCGCGCCACCGCCGAGGCGCGGCTCCCGGTGCTGGAGACCGACATCGCGCGTTTCAGTCATGCGTTGGGCGTGTTGACCGGTGGCTTTCCCGGCGACTGGCAGGCCGCGCTGTTGGTGCCTGCATCGATGCTATCCAACCTCGAGGACTGGCCGCGCTCACTGCCTTCGGATGTGATCCGCCAGCGTCCGGACCTGCGCGCGGACGAACGGCGGCTGGCGCAAGCCACTGCGCAGATCGGCGTGGCGCAGGCGCAGGGCTTCCCCGTGTTTCGCATTCCGCTGGGCATCGGCGCCACGGCCGGCACCCTCCGCGAGCTGTTCTCTACGGCGACGCTGGCGTGGTCGGCCGGTGTGCAGAGCCGCCAGGTCCTGTACGACGGCGGACGCACGCGCGCGGCGACAGCGGCGGCGCAAGCCAATGTCGATGCGGCCCGCCAGATCTACGAGCGCGACATCCGGGTGGCGCTGCGCGAGGTGGAAGACGCCTTGATCGCCTGGACCAGCGAGCGCGAGCGCCAGGTGTCGTTGCAGGCGGCCGTCGTCGACAGCACGCAGGCACTGGACGATGCGACGCGCTTGTATGCGCAGGGTCTGCGCGCCTATCTGCCCGTACTCGTCGCGCAGCGCACGGTGCACCAGGCGCGCGACGCGCAGGTGCTCGGCCGATTGGCCGAACTGCACGCGGTCGTCGCGCTGCAGACGGCGCTGGGCGCCCAAGTTGCGGTTGTCCAGACGCCGGCAGCCGAGTCGGGCACGGCTGTGGACGCCTCGGCCGCGCGATGAACTGCGGCACATGCGGCGCGGCGTCCGTCAGCGGACTTTGCGGACCTCGGTGGCCGCGGGCAGCAGCGGACTACCGTCCTTGGCCTGCGGCTGCATCGGCGCGACCGGCCGACCACTGCGCTTGTCGAGCAATACCGAGTGCGGCTCGCCGGGGGCGAAGAGGGTCTGCTCGGCCCATTGGCGCAGCGCGACCACCACCGGGAACAGGCGCTCGCCCCGCGGCGTGAGCACGTACTCACGGTAGGCGCTGCCGTCGGAGGCGTCCTGGGTGGTGAGGATGCCGGCCTCCACCAGGCGGCGCAGGCGGTCGGACAGGATGTTGCGGGCCACGCCTAAGCCGCGCTGGAAATCGCCGAAGCGGCGGCTGCCGTCGAAGGCGTCGCGCACGATCAGCAAGGACCAACGGTCGCCGACGACATCGACGGCGCGGGCGACCGGGCAGTGGACGGCGGTGTCTTGGATGCGTGGGGACATCGGCCTGCTTGGTGGGCGAGTGGTTGCACTTTAAAACTTCATGGCGCAGCATGCGATCAGTTTCAAATAGAAACCAGATTCGCAGCGAGCGCCCCATGTCCACGCCTTCTGTCTCGCCGATTCCAGTTGCATGCGCACCGGTGCCTGCCCACGTCGCCGACCTGCCACGCGGGGTGGTGCTGTTGCTCGCGGTGGCCAGCGGCCTGAGCGTGGCCAACGTCTACTACGCACAGCCGCTGCTCGACGCGCTGGCGCAGGATTTCGCGATCGCGCCTGCGGCGGTGGGCGGCGTGGTCACCGCGACCCAGGTCGGCTGCGCGCTCGCGTTGTTGCTGCTGGTACCGCTGGGTGATGCGCTGGATCGACGCCGGCTGATGGCCGGGCAGGGGCTGGCGCTGGTCGGGGCGCTGCTGACGGTGGCGATGGCGCGCAGCGCGCCGGTGCTGCTGGCAGGCATGGTGGCGGTCGGGCTGCTCGGTACCGCGATGACCCAGGGCCTGATCGCCTACGCGGCCAGCGCCGCGGCGCCGCGCGAGCGCGGGCAGGTCGTGGGCACGGCGCAGGGCGGCGTCTTTATCGGTTTGCTGCTGGCCCGGGTGTTCGCAGGCACGGTCAGCGATCTGGCGGGATGGCGCGGCGTCTACGTCTGCGCGGCGCTGGCGATGCTGGCGATCGCGGTGCCGCTGTGGCGCTGCTTGCCCGTGCTGCCGGCGGTCGTCGCGGCGCCGTCCTATCAGCGGCTGCTCGCCTCGATGCTGACGCTGCTGCGGCAGGACCGCACGCTGCAGGTGCGCGGCACACTGGCGTTGCTGATGTTCGCAGCCCTGAACATCTTCTGGAGTGCGCTGGTGCTGCCGCTGCGCGCGCCGCCCTACGGTTTTTCGCACACCGCGATCGGCGCGTTCGGCCTGGTCGGTGCGATCGGTGCGTTGGCCGCCGCGCGCGCCGGACGCTGGGCGGACCGCGGTCATGCCCAGCGCACCAGTGCGGCGGCGCTCGCGCTCCTGGTGCTGGCCTGGTGGCCGCTGTCGGCAATGGACGGCGCGCTGTGGGCGCTGGTGCTCGGCATCGTGCTGCTCGACCTGGGCGGCCAGGCACTGCACGTCACCAACCAGAGCCTGATCCTGCGCAGCCCCGAGGCGCACAGCCGGCTGATCGGCCTGTACATGCTGTTCTATGCGGTCGGCAGTGGGCTGGGCGCCATCGCCACGACGTGGACCTATGCGCGTGCTGGTTGGAGCGGGGTATGCGGACTGGGCGCGGCAGTCAGCGGATTGGCGTTGGCGGTCTGGGCGCTGACGTTGCGATCGGCCGACGCATCGCGCTGAGGCGACGGGCCCAGCGCATAGCGCGATCGCGCGATTCGGCGTGCGCCTCCCTTCCTGCGCTCAGGCACGAGGGGACGGGGGCGGGTCCGAGACGCCGGCCGCGCGCAGGCACACCTGGCGGATCGAGGCGACCAGTTGCGAGGGGCCCGCGGTCTTCTCGCGCAGGATCGGCGCGACCGGCCCGACCAGCGCCTCGGTGAATGCGCCGACGATGCAGGCCGCGGTGACGTCGGCGTCCTGCGTCGGGAACTCGCGGCGCTCGATGCCAGTGCGCAGGATGTCGCGGAACACGTCGCCGAAGCGCCGGCGGCCGCGGATACGCTCGGCGTCGACTTCCGGATCGACCGGCTCGGCGATGAAGGCATAAGCCAGGGCCGGGCCGGCGAGGGCGCGGCGCACGAAGGCCTCGATTGCGGCGCCCAACTGGTCGCGGGCATCGGTGTGGGCGTCGGCGGCCGCGCGCAGGATCACGATCTCGGCATCGATCGCGGCGGTCAGCACTTCGACGAACAGCTCGGCCTTCGACGGGAAGTAGCGGTAGATCAGCCCGGTCGACACCCCGGCCTCGGCCGCGACGGCCGCAATCTGCGCCTCGCGGAAGCCGCCGACCGACACCAGGGTGCGCGCAGCCTGGACGATCCGCTCGCGGTTGCGGGCCATCCGTTCTTCCATCAGGTCGGAGCGCCGGTAGCTCAAATTGTGATCCTCGGTTCAATTTGTGAATCTTAGTTCAATTCTTCTCCGGAACCCGCTAGGCTGTGCGTCCGAACCCGACCTGCGGCGCCTTGCCGCACGGTCCACGCCCCGGGGAACCTTGGAGTCCAGCATGCGTATTCCGTCCATCGATTTCCAACTCGGCGAAGAGATCGAGATGATCCGCGAGTCCGTCCAGGACTTCGCCGCGCAGGAGATCGCGCCGCTCGCCGCGCACGCCGACGAGACCAATCAGTTTCCCCATGCGCTGTGGCGCAAGCTCGGTGCGCAGGGGCTGCTGGGCATCACCGTCGAGGAGGCCTACGGCGGCACCGGCCTGGGGTATCTGGCCCATGTGGTCGCGATGGAGGAGATCTCGCGAGCCTCGGGCGGCATCGGCCTGTCCTACGGTGCGCACTCCAACCTGTGCCTCAACCAGCTGCGCAAGAACGCCAGCGAGGCGCAGAAGCACCAGTACCTGCCGAAGCTGTGCAGCGGCGAGCATGTCGGCGCGCTGGCGATGAGCGAGCCGGGGGCGGGCTCGGATGTGGTCGCGATGAAGCTGCGCGCCGAGCTGCGTGGCGACCGCTACGTGCTCAACGGCAACAAGATGTGGATCACCAACGGGCCCACCGCCGACGTGCTGGTGGTCTATGCCAAGACCGACCCGGAGGCCGGCCCCAAGGGCATCACCGCCTTCATCGTCGAGAAGGGCTTCAAGGGATTTTCGACCGCGCAGAAGCTCGACAAGCTCGGCATGCGCGCCTCCGACACCTGCGAGCTAGTGTTCGAGGACTGCGAGGTGCCGGTCGAGAATGTACTCGGCGAGGTGGGTGGCGGCGCCAAGGTGCTGATGTCTGGCCTGGACTACGAGCGCCTGGTGCTCTCGGGCGGCCCGCTCGGGCTGATGGCGGCCGGTCTCGATGTCGTGCTGCCCTACGTGCACGAGCGCCACCAGTTCGGCGAGGCGATCGGCAACTTCCAGCTGATGCAGGGCAAGATCGCCGACATGTACGTGGCCTTCAATGCCTGCCGGGCCTATGTCTACGCGGTGGCCAAGGCTGCTGATGCCGGGCGCATCACCCGTCAGGACGCGGCCGGCGTGATCCTGTACGCGGCCGAGAAGGCGACCTGGCTGGCCGGGCAGGCGATCCAGGTGCTGGGCGGCAACGGCTACATCAACGAGTATCCGGTCGGTCGGCTGTGGCGCGACGCCAAGCTCTACGAGATCGGTGCTGGTACCTCGGAGATCCGGCGCATGCTGATCGGTCGCGAACTGTTCCGCCAGACCTGTTGAGAGGAGCGCGTCGATGGCTGTCCTGCAGAGCCGGATCGATCCCGCCGGCGAGAGTTTCCAGACCAATGCCGCCGCGATGCAGGCGGCGCTCGACGACCTGCGCGCGACCCAGGCGCGCATCGCGCAGGGCGGCAGCGAGGCCGCGCGCGAGAAGCACCGCAAGCGCGGCAAGCTCCTGGTGCGCGACCGCATCGATGCGCTGATCGATCCGGGCGCGCCGTTCCTGGAGGTCGCGCCGCTGGCCGCGCTGGGCATGTACGGCGACGATGTGCCGTGCGCGGGTGTCGTGGCCGGGATCGGCCTGGTCAGCGGCGTGGAATGCATGATCGTCGCCAACGATGCGACGGTGAAGGGCGGCACCTATTACCCGATCACGGTGAAGAAGCATCTGCGCGCGCAGGAGATCGCGCAGCAGAACCGCCTGCCGTGCATCTATCTGGTCGATTCGGGCGGCGCGTTCCTGCCGATGCAGGACGAGGTCTTCCCCGACCGTGACCACTTCGGCCGGATCTTCTACAACCAGGCCAATCTCTCGGCCGAGGGCATCCCGCAGATCGCCTGTGTCATGGGGTCGTGCACTGCCGGCGGTGCGTACGTGCCGGCGATGAGCGACGAGACGGTGATCGTCAAGGAGCAGGGGACGATCTTCCTCGGCGGCCCGCCGCTGGTGAAGGCGGCGACCGGCGAGGAAGTGGACGCCGAGTCGCTCGGCGGTGCCGACGTGCACACGCGCGTGTCGGGTGTGGCCGACCATTTCGCCGAGGACGACCTCGATGCGCTGGCACGCGTGCGCGACATCGTCGCCTCGCTCAACTGGCACAAGCAGGGCGAACTGCGGATGCAGCCGCCGGAGGACCCGCTGTATCCGGCCGAGGAGCTCTACGGCGTCATCCCGGCCGACACCCGCAAGCCCTACGATGTGCGCGAGGTGATCGCGCGGCTGGTCGACGGCTCGCGCTTCGACGAGTTCAAGGCGCGCTACGGCACCACGCTGGTGACCGGGTTTGCGCACCTGCATGGGTATCCGATCGGCATTGTCGCCAATAACGGCATTCTGTTCTCCGAGAGCGCGCTCAAGGGCGCGCACTTCGTCGAGCTGTGCGCCAAGCGCGGCATCCCGCTGCTGTTCCTGCAGAACATCACCGGCTTCATGGTCGGCAAGAAGTACGAGAACGGCGGCATCGCCCGTGACGGCGCCAAGTTGGTGACCGCGGTCGCGTGCGCGAAGGTGCCCAAGTTCACCGTGGTGATCGGCGGCAGCTTCGGTGCCGGCAACTACGGCATGAGCGGGCGTGCTTACTCGCCGCGTTTTCTTTGGATGTGGCCCAACGCGCGGATCGGCGTGATGGGCGGCGAACAGGCCGCAGGCGTGCTGGCGACCGTGCGTCGCGATGGCATCGAGGCCAAGGGGGCCAGTTGGTCGGCCGAGGACGAAGAGGCGTTCAAGGCGCCGATCCGCGCGCAGTTCGAGCAGCAGGGCCATCCGTACTACGCCAGCGCCCGGTTGTGGGACGACGGCATCATCGATCCGGCCAAGACCCGCCGCGCGCTGGCGCTGGCGCTGTCGGCGGCCATGAACGCACCGAACGAAGCCACCACGTTCGGCATCTTCCGGATGTGACCGGGTGCGACGAGGACACGCAATGACCGACACACCGAACATCGCGATCGTGCATCAGGGCGCCGTGGCGACCCTGTGGATGGATCGTCCCGAGCGTCACAACGCCTTCGACGAGCACCTGATCGACGCGATCGATCGTGGCCTGCAAACGCTGGGGGCCGACGACGACGTGCGCGTCGTCGTGCTGGCCGGCCGCGGCCGCAGTTTTTCCGCAGGCGCCGATCTCGACTGGATGCGCCGCGCCGCCGACTACGACGTTGCGCGCAACCGCGACGAGGCCGAGGCGTTGGCGCGCATGCTGCGACGCCTGGCCGAACTGCCCAAGCCGACCATCGCCCGGGTGCACGGCGCGGCGATCGGCGGCGGGCTGGGCCTGGTCGCCGCCTGCGATATCGCGATCGCCAGCGACAAGGCCGTGTTCGCAACCTCTGAGGTCAAGTTCGGCTTGATCCCGGCCACGATCGGGCCGTACGTGCTGCGCGCGATCGGCCCGCGGCAGGCGGCGCGCTACTTCCTGACCGCCGAACTGATCCAGCCGGCCAAGGCCCGCGACATCGGGCTGGTGCACGACGTCGTCGCCGACGACGCGCTCGACGCGGCCGTCGACACGCTGGTGCAGGCGCTGGCCCAGGGCGGCCCGAAGGCGCAGGCCGAATCCAAGCGGCTGATCCGCGACCTCGATGGCCAGACGATCGGCGATGCGCTCATCGCCGACACCGCGATGCGCATCGCCGATATCCGCGCCACTGACGAAGCGCGGACCCGTCTGGATGCCTTCCTGTCCGCGCGCCGCGCAAAGGACGCTCGATGAGCACTGGAACTTCCCAAGCCGCGCTGTTCGACAAGGTGCTGATCGCCAACCGCGGCGAGATCGCCTGCCGGATCATCGCCACCTGTCGCCGCCTGGGCATCCGCACCGTCGCGGTGTACTCCGATGCCGACCGCACTGCGCGTCATGTGCGCCTGGCCGACGAAGCGGTGCACATCGGGCCGGCCGCCGCGCGCGAGAGCTACCTGCGCAGCGACCGCTTGTTGGATGCCGCGCGCCGCACCGGCGCCCAGGCGATCCATCCCGGCTACGGCTTCCTGTCGGAGAACGCCGCGTTCGCCCAGGCCTGCGCCGATGCCGGCGTGGTGTTCATCGGCCCCAGCCCGGCCTCGATCCAGGCGATGGGCGACAAGCGTGAGGCCAAGGCGCTGATGCAGGCGGCTGGCGTGCCCGTGACGCCCGGGTATCACGGCGCGGATCAGGACCCGGCGTTGCTGCAGCGGCAGGCCGACGGCATCGGTTACCCGGTGCTGATCAAGGCCAGCGCTGGCGGTGGCGGCAAGGGCATGCGCCTGGTGGAAAAACCCGAGGACTTCGCCGCGGCGTTGCAGTCGTGCCAGCGCGAAGCCGAGAGTGCGTTCGGCGATGCGCGCGTGCTGATCGAGCGCTACATCGTGCGGCCGCGGCACGTGGAGATCCAGGTGTTCGGCGATCGCCACGGCAACGTCGTGCATCTGTTCGAGCGCGACTGCTCGGTGCAGCGCCGGCACCAGAAGGTGCTGGAAGAAGCGCCCGCACCGGCGCTGGGCGAGGCGCAGCGCGAGGCGATGGCGCAGGCCGCGATCGCCGCCGCGCGTGCGGTCGACTACGTCGGCGCCGGCACGATCGAGTTCATCGTCGGCGAGAGCCGCGGCTCGGGCGACGGCACGGGCGAGTTCCATTTCATGGAAATGAACACCCGTCTGCAGGTCGAGCACCCGGTCACCGAGCTGGTCACCGGCATCGATCTGGTCGAATGGCAGTTGCGCGTGGCGGCCGGTCAGCCGCTGCCGCTGCGCCAGGACCAGATCCGGCATCGCGGCCATGCGATCGAGGCACGGCTTTACGCCGAGGACGCGCTGAAGGGTTTCCTGCCCTCGACCGGGACCTTGCAGGTCATGCAGTTCCCGGCGGCCAGCGCCCACGTGCGCATCGACACCGGGGTGGAGCAGGGCGACGGCATCAGTCCATGGTACGACCCGATGATCGCCAAGCTGATCGTCTGGGACGAGGATCGGCCGCGAGCGCTGCAGCGCCTGCGCCAGGCGATCGACGCGGTACGCGTCGTCGGCGTGACCACCAATGCGGTGTTTCTCGGGCGGTTGGCGCGGCAAGCGGATTTCTCCGCGGCACGCCTGGAAACCGGCCTGGTCGCGCGCGAGATCGACCACCTGCTGGCGCCATTGCCCGAGGCCGACGATGCGGCATGGATGCTCGCTGCCCTCGGCGTCTGGGCGCAGCGCCGCGCCGCATCGGCAGGTGTGGATGACTCACCCTGGGCGCAGGATGGCTGGCGGCTCGGCGCGTCTGCGCCGCAATGGATCGAACTGTCGGCAAGCGGCGAGCGCCGTCGGCTCGCGCTGCAGCCGCAGGGCGACCAGATCGAGATCGGTTTCGACGGGGCCTCGTCGCGGACGGCGAGCGTCGACTGGACGGCGCCGACACTGACGGTCTCGCTCGACGGCGTGCGCGGCAGCGTGGACGTGCACGTGGTCGGCACGCAGGTCGTGCTGTACCGCGGCGCCGATCGGTTCGTGTTCGAGCACGTCGATCCGCTGCATCGCCACGCCGGCGCCGAAGCGCACGCCGGCGCGGTGGTCGCGCCGATGCCCGGGCGCATCGTCGAACTGCTGGCGCCCATCGGGGCGCCGGTCGCCAAGGGCACGCCACTGCTGGTGATGGAAGCCATGAAGATGGAGCACACGCTGCAGGCACCGCACGACGGCATGGTCGAGGCGTTTCTCGCCAAGCCGGGCGATCTGGTCGCCGATGGCGCGGTGCTGGTAGATTTCGTGACCGCTGACGAAGAGAAGCCCTAATGCGCGATGTGGTCCGTGTCGTCGAGGTGGGCCCGCGCGACGGGCTGCAGAACGAGAAGGCGATGGTGCCGACGGCGACCAAGATCGCGTTGATCGACCGGCTGTCGGCGTGTGGCTTCCCGGTCGTCGAGGCCACCAGCTTCGTCAGCCCGAAGTGGGTGCCGCAGTTGGCCGACGCCGAAGAGGTGCTGGCCGGGATCACCCGGCGCGAAGGCGTCGCCTATCCGGTGCTGGTGCCCAACGACAAGGGCCTGGCCCGGGCGCTGGCGACGGGCGAGCGCCATATCGCGGTATTCACCGCGGCCTCGGACGCCTTCAATCTCAAGAACACCAACATCGATGTCGATGGCTCGCTGGCGCGCCTGGCGCCCGTGGTCGAGCAGGCACGCGCGGCAGGGGTGTCGGTGCGCGGCTACGTGTCGACGGTGCTCGGCTGTCCCTATCAAGGCGCGGTGCCGGTGCGCGACGTCGTGCGCGTGGCCGCTGCGCTGCACGCGATGGGCTGCGACGAAATCTCGCTCGGCGACACCATTGGGGTCGGCACGCCGGCCAAGGCCCGCGAGATGCTGCTGGCCTGCGCGCAGGACGTCCCCATGGCGCAGTTGGCAGTGCATTTCCACGACACCTACGGACAGGCGCTGGCCAACGTCCACGCCTGCCTCGAGGCAGGCGTGCGCGTGGTCGACAGCGCGGTCGGCGGCCTGGGGGGCTGTCCGTACGCGAAGGGCGCCAGCGGCAACCTGGCGACCGAGGACCTGCTGTACATGCTCGAGGGGCTGGGGCTGCAGACCGGCGTCGATCTCGACGCGGTGACCCGGACTGCACTGTGGATCGGCGAGGCCTTGGGACGGCGGCCGGCGAGCAAGCTCGCGGCCGTCGCATTGGCCAATCGCGCCGCTGACTGAGCGATCCGCGCTGCGGATCGGGACCGGTGCTGTCTAGATGGACAGCCCCCCCGTCGCGGCGTGCTCCATCGAACGGCAACGCCCGGTTGCCTGATCGGAAAATCATTTGACATATCGGAGAATGGCTTGCAATCCTGCGGGCCTTGTCCGCCAGGAGCGTCTTCATGCCTGTGATCGCTGTCTGCCGCATGTCGGCGCCCGCGCCGTCTGGAAAGGCGCTCGCGCCATGTGGGCGGGACGCATGAGCGCGCCCGCGTCGATGCCGGGCCTCGCCCGCTGGTCGCTGCCGTTGCTGCTGCTGTGTATCGCGGTGGCCGGCGCTGCAGCCTGGCGCGCGACGCAGACGCCGGCGCCACTGCCGGCCGACATTCCGGTCTCGGACTTTTCCGCGGCACGTGCGCTGGTGGATTTGCGCTGGATCGCCGCCGAACCCCATCCCACCGGCTCGGCGGCGGCGGCGCGGGTCCGCGACCAGTTGGTCGCGCAGCTCACGCAGGCCGGCCTGGAGGTCGAGGTGCAACGCACGCACGCGTTCGCCGAGTACCGGAATCCACGCTTGCGCAACCTACGCGGCGGCAATGTCGAGAACGTCGTCGCCGTATTGCCGGGACGCGACCGCAGCCTGCCTGCGGTGATGATGATGGCGCACTACGACAGCGTCGCCAATTCGCCAGGCGCGGCCGACGACGGCCTGGGCGTGGCGGTGATACTGGAGGTCTCGCGTGCGATCGCGCAGGACGCGCGCCAGCGTGACGTGGTGTTCCTGTTCACCGATGCCGAGGAAGCCGGACTGCTTGGCGCGCGGGCATTCTTCGCCGAACACCCGCTGGCGCAGCGGATCGGCACCGTGGTCAATCTCGAGGCGCGCGGCAGCCGCGGCCGTGCGTTGTTGTTCGAGACCGGGCCAGGCAACGCCGGGCTGATCCGCACCTTCGCGGCCGGTGCACCACTGCCGGCCGGCAACTCGCTGACCGGCTTCGTCTATCGCTACATGCCCAACGGGACCGATTTCACGGTGCCGGCCGAGCGGGGCATTCCCGGCCTCAACTTCGCGATCCTCGGCGGCCTGTTCGACTACCACGCAGCGAGTTCCACGGTCGACAATCTCGACCCGGGCAGCGTGCAGCACATGGGCGCGCAGGTGCTGCCGCTGGTGCGCACACTGGCCGTGTCGCCGACCTTGCCGGCCGCCGATGCCGACCTGGTCTACAGCGATCTACCGGGGGGTGGATGATCGCGCTGCCGGCCTGGTCGGGCTGGTTGCTGTGGCTCGCGGCACTGCTGCCGATCGTCGCCGTCGCGCGTCGCGTTGCCTGGGCCGACGGCGGCTGGCGCGGCCTCGTCAGCGGCCTAGCGCTTGCGCCGCTGACGGTGCTGGCGGTCGCATTGACGGTGCGGCTGGCGTACCGGCTGCTCGGCGGCGGCGACGCATCGCTGCTGCTCAACCGCGATCTATTGGCCGTGTTTCCGATCCTGGCGGCCGGCTTGGGCCTGCTGTCGATCGGGACGGTGTTGGCGGTGGGCGGCCTGATCGCCGGCGGCGTGGGCCGGCGGACATTCGCGTTGGTCGCGCTGGCCGCGGGTGTCGCCGCGTCGCTGCGCGGCGGCTTCGATCCGGTCGCATTGGTGCTTGGCGTCGTCGTGGCCGGGCTGGCCTGGACCGTGGCCGGCACCCTGCGCCGCGGTGAGGCGGTGCGGCTGGGCGCGCTGGCGTTCTTCGGCCTGCTGGGCGCGGTGGTGCAGGCGCTGGCGCCGGAACTGGCGCCGTTGCTGCTGTGGCCGCTGCTGGGCCTGGCCATGGTCGCCTGGTGCCTGCCGGCCGGCGCACCGCTGCGTGCGGCGCGCGTGGCGGTCGCCGGACTGGTGACGGCCTATGGGCTGGCACATGTCTTCGGCTTGGCGCTGCAGGTGTTCGACGCCGTGGGCTTCGGTACGCCCGAGGTGCTGGCCGTCCCCGCGATCTGGCTGACAGCGCTGGCGCTGCCGTGGCTGCGGCTCGCCGACGGCCGGCGTGGCCCCACGGTCGCACCACTCGCCGTCGTGCTGCTGGCCAGCGGCGTGCTGGTCGCCGCGGCGTTTCCCCGGCTGGATCGGCAACGCTATCCGGCGCTGTCCCAGGTGATGTTCGTCGCCGATCCGGGGAAGGGCGAATATCACAGCGTCAGCGCATTGCCGCCGTCGTCGGCGTGGGTGCGCGCGGCGCTGCACGCCGATCGCGAGGCGCCGGCGCCGCGTCCGTTGCTGGCGGTCGATCTGGCCAATGTCTGGGCGACGCCGGCGGCGCCGATCGCGGTGTCCGAGCCGATCCGGTTCGAGCAGTCGCGCGATGCGGCGACCGGCGAGGCGGTGCTGCGTGTGCAGGCGCCGGCTGCGACCCGCGACCTGCGGGTGCTGCTCAAGAGCGCGGCGGCCGTGCCCGGCGTGACCCTGCAGGGCGAGCCGGCACCGTTGCTCGACACGCCCGATACCTGGTCGCGGCTGCGCTGGCATGCGCCGGGCGCGCAGGGGATCGAACTGCGCTGGCCGGGCGGTGCAGGGCCGGTCGAAGTCGAGGCCGCGGCCGGCATCGACGGCTGGCCGCAGGATGCCGAGCCGCTGCCGCCGCGCGCCCCGGACGTGATGCCCTGGTCCACCTCGGACATGACCTGGGTGCTCGGACAGACGCGCGTCGGGCCCTGACGCATCGCGGCCGCGGGCGCGATGCGTCTGTGGCGTCTGCCCGTCCGCCGCCGCGAGGCAGCGGGCGGACATGCGAACGCCGGCCACGGGGCCGGCGGGTCGTGTCGACCTTACTTGCGTTGAAAAAGATCGCCGTGACGAGCGGGCCTGCAGCGCAGGCCCGCTGTGCCGCAACACGCGCTCAGACCAGGCGGGTCAGCCAGCCGTGGCGGTCGGCCGCGCGACCGTACTGGATATCCAGCAGCGCCTTTCGGATCGTGGTCGTGACCGCGCCCGGACCGGCCTCGGCATCGCCAACCTCGAAATCGCGACCCTTGAGCACGCCGATCGGGGAGATGCTGGCGGCGGTGCCGCAGGCGAACACTTCGGCAATCTCGCCTGAGCGCACGCCGTCGATCCATTCGGCGATCTCGACCCGGCGCTCGGTCACGGTGTGGCCGTGGTCGCGCAGCAACTGGATCACGCTGTCGCGGGTGATGCCTTCCAGGATGCTGCCGGTCAGCGAAGGCGTGACCACGCTGCCGTCGCGCTGGACCAGGAACACGTTCATGCCGCCCAGTTCCTCGACGAAGGTGTTGGTCTCCGCATCCAGGAACAGCACCTGCGCGCAGCCGTTGTCGTAGGCCTCGCGCTGGGGCAGCAACGAGGCGGCGTAGTTGCCGCCGCACTTGGCCGACCCCGTGCCGCCGCGGCCGGCGCGGGCGTAGTCGCGCGACAGCCAGATCGAGACCGGCTTGATGCCGCCCTTGAAGTAGGCGCCGGCGGGGCTGGCGATCACGTAGTAGGCCACGCGACGGGCAGGGCGTACGCCGAGGAAATCCTCGTTGGCGATCATGAAGGGCCGGATGTACAGGCTCGACTCGCCACCGCCCGGCACCCAGGCCTGGTCGGTGCGCACCAGTTGGCGGATCGACTCGACGAACAGATCCACCGGCAGTTCGGGCAGGGCCATGCGGCGCGCCGAGTGCTGCAGGCGGCGGCCGTTGGCGTCGGGCCGGAACGTCCAGATCGAACCGTCGGCATGACGGAACGCCTTCATGCCTTCGAAGATTTCCTGGCCGTAGTGCAACACCGCTGCGGCCGGCGAGAACGTGAGCGGGCCATAGGGCCGCACGTGCGCGTCGTGCCAGCCGTCCTCGACGGTCCAGTCGATCGCGACCATGTGGTCGGTGAAATGGGTCCCGAACCCCGGGTCGGCGAGGATCGCTTCGCGGTCGGCCTGCTGGCGGACCTGTTGCGAGGGGACGATGCGGAAGGTATGGATCGGCTCGGTGGTCATGCGCGAACTCAGATGTGCAAAGCGTGGCCGAGTGCGCGCAGCGCCGCTTCCTGCACGGCTTCGCCCAGCGTCGGGTGGGGGTGGATGGTGCCGGCGATGTCCTCGAGCGTGGCGCCCATTTCGATGGACTGCACGAACGCGATCGACAGTTCCGAGACCTGCACGCCGACGGCCTGCCAGCCGACGATGCGGTGATCGTCGGCGCGCGCGACCACGCGCACGAAGCCGTCGGTGGATTCGAGCGACATCGCCCGGCCGTTGGCCGCAAACGGAAACAGCGCGGTCTTGGCGTCGATGCCCTGGGCCTTGGCCTCGTCCGGCGACAGGCCGACGACGACGACTTCCGGATCGGTGAAGCACACCGCCGGAATCGCGGCCGGCACGAACCGGCGCTTCTTGCCGCTGACGATCTCGGCCACCAGTTCGCCCTGGGCCATCGCACGGTGCGCGAGCATGGGCTCGCCGGCGACATCGCCGATCGCCCAGACCTGGCGCATCGAGGTGCGGCACTGGTCGTCGATCTTGATCGCCTTGCCGGCGAGGTCGAGACCCAGCGATTCGAGGTTGAAGCCGTCGGTCTTCGGACGCCGGCCGACCGCGACCAGGATCTGATCGCCGTTGAGCGTGCGCTCGGTGCCGTCCGGGTCGCGCACGCGCAGCGCGCCGTCGTCCGACAGGCCCAGCACGCTGTGGCCGGTCAGCACCTGGACGCCGGACTTCTGCAGGTGGGTGGCGACCGGCTTGGTCAGTTCATTGTCGTAGGCGGGCAGGATGCGGTCCTGCGCCTCGACCACGGTGACTTCGCAGCCGAGCTTGCGGTAGACCGTGCCCAGCTCCAGGCCGATGTAGCCGCCGCCGACGACGATCAGGTGCTTGGGCAGTGCGGTCGGCGACAGCGCTTCGGTCGAGGAGATCACTTTGCCGCCGAACGGCAGGAACGGCAGTTCCACCGGCACCGAGCCGGTCGCCAGCAGCAGGTGCTCGCACTTGATGCGCAGGTTGCCGCCGTCCTCAGCGGCGCCGGCGACATCGACGGTCTTGCCGTCGACGATCGTCGCCCAGCCCTTGATGAGCTGCGCGCCGTTCTTCTTCAGCAGCGCGCCGACACCGCCGGTGAGCTTCTTGACGATACCGGCCTTCCATTCGACGGTCTTGGCCAGGTCGATCGTCGGCGCCTGCACGGTGATGCCGAGCGGCGAGGTGCCGCCGGCGAAGGCGGCGACCTTGGCGAATTCCTCGGCGGCATGGATCAGCGCCTTGGACGGGATGCAGCCGATGTTGAGGCAGGTGCCGCCCGGGTTCACGCCTTCGACGACGACGGTCTTGACGCCGAGCTGGCCGGCGCGGATGCCGGCGACGTAGCCGCCCGGGCCGCCACCGATGACCAGCAGCTGGGTTTCAATGGTCTTCGACATCAGACACTCACTCCACGAACAGCAGGGCAGGGGTTTCCAGGCGACGCCGGATCGCCTGTACGAACTCGGCCGCGTCCATGCCGTCGACGATGCGATGGTCGAACGACGAGGACAGGTTCATCAGCTTGCGCGCGACCACCTGGCCCTCCTTGAACATCGGCCGCTCGATGATGCGGTTGACGCCGACGATCGCCACTTCCGGATGGTTGATGATCGGCGTGGAGACCACGCCGCCCACCGGGCCGAGGCTGCTGATGGTGATGGTCGAGCCCGACAGTTCCTCGCGGGTGGCCTTGCCTTCGCGCACGGCCGTGGCCAGACGCGCGATCTCGCCGGCGGTCTGCCACAGGTCCAGCGACTCGGCATGCGCGACCACCGGCACCGACAGGCCCACCGCGCTCTGCGTGGCGATGCCGAGCTGCACGCCTTCATAGCGGGTGACGATGTTGGCTTCGTCGTCGAAGCGGGCATTCATCTGCGGGTAGTCGCGTGCGGCCAGGATCACTGCGCGGGCCAGCAGCGGCAGCAGGGTCAGCTTGCCGCGCTCCTTGCCCCAACGCGCGTTGAGCTGGGCGCGCAAGGCCTCGACTTCGGTAACGTCGATCTCTTCCACATAGGTGATATGCGGAATGGTCGACCACGACTGCTGCATCTTCTGCGCGATCTTGCGGCGCAGGCCCATGATCGGGATCTGCTGCTCGCCGGTGCGGCGCGCATAGCCGCCACCCGAGGCCGCGCCACCGACCGGCTGGGCTTTGCCGCCGGCCGCGGCATAGGCGTCGAGATCGGCCTGCAGGATGCGGCCGCCCGGGCCGGTGGCCGGCACATAGCGCAGCTCGATGCCCAGGTCCCAGGCGCGGCGGCGCACGGCCGGCGAGGCCAGCGGCTGTTCGCCGGCGGCGAGCACGCCGTTGGTCACCGCACCGCGCGTTTCGGACTTGGCGACCGGTGCCGGCGCGGCCGGCTTCGCAGACGCCGCGGGCTTGGGCTCGGCAGCCGGCGCGGGCTTCGGTGCCTCGACCTTCGGCGTGTCCGCCTTCGGTTCGGCCGGCTTGGCGGCCGGTGTCTCGGGCGCCGCCGCGCCGGCCTTCACATTGCCGGCGCCTTCGACTTCGAGCCGGATCAGTTCGCTGCCGACGGCCATCATCTCGCCGGGCTGACCGCCCAGCGAGACCACGGTGCCGGCGACGGGCGAGGGGATCTCGACCATCGCCTTGTCGGTCATGACCTCGGCCACGACTTCGTCCTCGGCGACGGTACCGCCGACCTCGACCTTCCAGGCGATCAGCTCGACTTCGGCGATGCCCTCGCCGATGTCCGGCATCTTGATGACGTGGTGTCCCATCGCTCAGTCCTCCAGCACGCGATGCATCGCGTCGATGACCCGGGCCGGACCCGGGAAGTAGTCCCATTCCTGCGCGTGCGGGTAGGGGGTGTCCCAACCGGTCACGCGCTCCACCGGCGCCTGCAGGTGGTAGAAGCAGTGCTCCTGCACCAAGGCGACGAGTTCGGCGCCGAAACCGCAGGTGCGGGTGGCCTCGTGCAGCACGATGCAGCGGCCGGTCTTCTTGACCGATGCGACGATCGCGTCGAGATCCAGCGGCCACAGGCTGCGCAGGTCGATGACCTCGGCGTCGATGCCGGCATCCTCGGCCGCGGCCTGCGCCACCCACACTGTGGTGCCGTAGGTCAGGATGGTGAGCGCCTGGCCTTCGCGCACGATGGCGGCCTTGTCCAGCGGCACCGAGTAGTAGCCCTCCGGCACCAGGTTGTCGGCATGCTTGGACCAGGCCACGACCGGTCGGTCGTGATGGCCGTCGAACGGGCCGTTGTACAGGCGCTTGGGCTCGAGAAAGATCACCGGATCGTCGTTCTCGATCGAGGCGATCAGCAGGCCCTTGGCGTCATAGGGGTTGGACGGCATCACCGTGCGCAGGCCGGCGACGTGGGCGAAGATCGCCTCCGGGCTCTGGCTGTGGGTCTGGCCACCGTAAATGCCGCCGCCGCAGGGCGTGCGGAACACCAGCGGCGAGGTGAACATGCCGTTGGAGCGATAGCGCAGGCGCGCCGCTTCGGAGACGATCTGGTCGTAGGCCGGGTAGATGTAGTCGGCGAACTGGATCTCGGCGACTGGGCGCAGGCCGTAGGCGGCCATGCCGATCGCCGCGCCGGCGATGCCGCTTTCGGAAATCGGCGCATCGAACACGCGCTGCTTGCCGTACTTGGCCTGCAGGCCGTCGGTGCAGCGGAACACGCCGCCGAAGTAGCCGACGTCCTCGCCGAAGATCACCACGTTGTCGTCGCGCTCGAGCATGACGTCCATCGCCGAACGCAGCGCCTGGATCATGGTCATCGGCGCGCTGCCGGTGGTCTGGAGTTCGGTTTCGCTCATCTCACACTCCCAACTGCTGGCGCTGGCGGCGAAGGTGGTCGGGCATGTCCTTGTAGACGTCGTTGAACATGTCGGCCGCGCCGGGACGGTTGTCGCTGCCGAGCAACCCGTGGGACTCGGCCTCCTTGAGTGCGCGCGAGATCTCGGCATCGAGTTCGCTGCGCACTTGCTCGTGCTGTTCGTCGCTCCACAGCCCGCGCTTGATCAGATGCCGCTTCAGGCGCTCGATCGGATCGCCAAGCGGGAAATGCTGGGCGTCGTCGGCGGGGCGGTACTTGGAGGGATCGTCGGAGGTCGAATGCGGACCGGCGCGATAGGTGACCCATTCGATCAGCGTCGAGCCCAGGTTGCTGCGCGCGCGCTCGGCGGCCCAGCGCGACGCGGCGTAGACGGCCAGCAGGTCGTTGCCGTCCACGCGCAGCGACGGAATGCCGTAGGCGGCGCCGCGCGCGGCGAAGGTGGTGTTCTCGCCGCCGGCGATCGCCTGGAACGTCGAGATCGCCCACTGGTTGTTGACGACGTTGAGGATCACCGGCGCGCGGTAGACGTGGGCGAACACCAGTGCGGCGTGGAAATCGCCCTCGGCGGTCGCGCCATCGCCGACCCAGGCGGTCGCGATCTTGGTGTCGCCCTTGATCGCCGACGCCATCGCCCAGCCCACGGCCTGGATGTACTGCGTGGTCAGGTTGCCCGAGATCGAGAAAAAGCCCGCGTCCTTGTACGAGTACATGATCGGCAGCTGGCGGCCCTTCAGCGGGTCGGCGGCGTTCGACAGGACCTGGCACATCATCTCGACCAGCGAGACCTCCTTGGTGATCAGGATGCCCTGCTGGCGATAGGTCGGGAACTGCATGTCGCCGTCGCGCAGCGCCAGCGTCTGGCCGACCGCGATGGCTTCCTCGCCCAGGCACTGGATGTAGAACGAGGTCTTCTTCTGGCGCTGGGCGATCAGCATGCGCGCATCGAACGCGCGGGTCTTGAGCATCGCGTGCATCGCGCGCAGCAGCACCGCATCGTCGATGTCGGCCGCCCACGGGCCGACCGCGTCGCCGTTGTCGTCGAGCACGCGGACCAGTTGCGTGGTCAGCGGTGCGGTCTGGCCAGCGGTCACGTCGAGCGCGGGTTTGTCGACCGCACCCGCCGGGCTGAGCTGCAGATAGGAGAAATCGGTGGCCTGGCCCGGGCGGGCACTGGGTTCGGGCACGTGCAACCGCAATGGAGCGGGCGTGGCCGGGGTCTGGGACGTGGACATGTCAGGAGCCTCGCTGGACATGGGACATGGAAGGACGGGCGTGCCGGCGGCGGGGGGCGTCGGCGAGAGCGCGGCCGATGCCCGGACGGGCGATCGACGCGAGGGGGCACGCGCGGGGCGCGTGCCGGGACGGGGCACAGGGCAAGAAACGCTTCTCCCGGTCGGGGCGGGCTCGGCCCGCGGCACTCAGGCGGGCGCGGCACGCCGCATTCCGCCAGGCGTGAAGTCTACGGTGCCGGTCGGCTATCGTAAATTTGTTTAATTCTGTATGAGGTATCGTCCAATCCGATACCGCACTGCTTTCGGAGCCTCCAATGCAGATTCCGGCCAACCTGTCATTGCGACAGTTGCGCTATTTCGCCGAGGCCGCTGAACTGGGCCAGTTCTCCCAGGCGGCGCGCAAGCTGCATGTCTCCCAGTCGGTGATCACGACCGCGGTCGCGCAGCTCGAGACGATGCTGGGGCTGCGCCTGTTCGACCGGATGCCGCACGGCGTCGCGTTGACCGCCGAGGGCCATCGGTTCCACCAGCACGTGCGTCATGTGCTGGACACGCTGCAGGATGCGCTCAGCGAGCCGACGCTGCTGGCCAACACGCTGGCCGGCACCGTGCGCGTTGGCGCCTCCTACACGGTGCTGGGCTACTTCCTGCCCAGCCTGCTGGCGCGGTTCAAGCGCTCGTATCCGCTGGTGGAGATCGACCTGATCGACATGGATCGGGCCGAGATCGAGCGCGGCGTCGGCGACGGCGACCTCGATCTGGGGCTGTGCATCATCTCCAACATGGTGGCGCCGCATGTTCTCAGGCGACAGACCCTGATCCGCTCGCGCCGCCAGTTGTGGCTGGCCGAATCGCATCCGTTGGCGCAGTTGCCGACGATCGGACCGGCCGATGTGGCGCCGTATCCCTACATCATGTTGAAAGTGGACGAGGGTGAGGCCTCGTCGATGCGCTACTGGCGATCGGTCGGGCATACGCCGAACGTCGCGTTCCGCACCTCGTCGCTCGAAGCCTTGCGCGGCCTGGTTGCCTATGGGTTCGGCGTCAGCATCCTGTCGGACATGGTCTACCGGCCCTGGTCACTGGACGGCCGCCGCATCGACGTCCGTACGCTCGAGGTGGCCGTGCCGCCGATGGAAGTGGGCCTGGTCTGGCGCCCCGACGATCCGTTATCGGCACCTGCGAACGCGCTGCACCAGTTCCTGGTCTTCGCCTGCGAGACCTGAGGCACGTCGCCGATGCCATAGCGTCGGGTTATGCATCACTGCGCAATCCGCAATGGAACCACGCGGAGAAGCTTGGGTATGCTCGATCGCGAGAAATACGAACGCGATTTCTCCGATCGGAGTCGCGAAACGGTTATCCGGGTCACGCGTTCGTGACCGGCGCCTGATCGCGCCATACATCGGATCCAGGGACCGGACCGTCGCTGCTTTGCTCAGTGCCCCGCGCCTCCCCCAAGACCGGGTTCTGTCCGTCCTTTCAGGGGTCACCCCCACTTGCCGAGACCGAACACCATGCGCAATCGCGTCGCCCGTCCCTCCCTGTTGTCGCTGGCCTGTACCGTCGGCCTGTTCGCCACTGGCGCGCCGGTTCTGTCCATCGCCCAGGACGCGCCCGAACCTGCGGCCGTCGCTCGCAGCACGCAGACTCTCGAGGTCGTGCAGGTCACCGCGCAGAAGCGCGTGGAGTCGCCCACTGAAATCCCGATGTCGATCAGCGTGCTGGGCGAGGAAGCGCTCGACCGTCTGCAGATCAACAACGTCAACAACCTGGCCGGTGTGATTCCCGGTCTGCAGGTCAACAACCTGGGCTGGCCCGGCCGCACGCAGGTGTCGCTGCGCGGCATCGTGCCGATGGGCAACACGGCCTCGACCGCGATCTACGTCGACGACATCCCGTTGACCCCCAATGGGTCGCTGTCGGGCGGCACGTCCGGCATGTTCGACCTGCTGCCCTACGATCTGCAGCATGTCGAAGTGCTGCGTGGTCCGCAGGGCACACTGTATGGCGCCAGTGCGCTGGGCGGTCTGGTCAAATATGTCACCCGTCGCCCCGAACTGGACTACTTCGAAGGCCGGGCCGGTGGCACGGTCAGCGTCATCGACGACGGCGGCCACGTGGGCTACGCCGGACGTGCGTCGATCAATGCGCCGCTGGCCGAAGGCACGCTGGCGATGCGCGCCAGCTACGCCGAGCAGGCGACGCCGGGCTGGATCGACAACACCGTGCTCCAACGCCGCGACACCAACGATGTGCGCCAGAAGGCGGGGCGTCTTTCACTGCTGTGGCAGCCGATCGACACGCTCGAGGTGGTGCTCAGCGCGATCACCCAGCAGAACCGCGCCGACAACCTCGGCGTGGTCTCGCTCGATCCGGTGACGCTCGAGCGCTCCCTGCCCGGATACGCCAGTGACTATCTGCTGCTGCAGCCGAGCACCATCGAGGCCGACGTCTATGGGCTGAGCATCGACTGGGATCTGGGCTGGGCCGACTTCAGTGCATCGAGCAGTTGGCTCGATTCGGACACCTGGCGCGTGCAGGACCTGTCGGCGGAGTACGTGCCGCTGCTCGGTGGTACACCCGGTCGCGGCCCGATGGCTTATGCCGCGCTCGACACCAGGATCGGCCTGCGCAAGTTCACCCAGGAAGTCCGGCTGACCTCCAAGAACACCGGCAGGCTGGCGTGGCAGATCGGCGCGTTCTACACCGACGAGGATGCCGACTACATCGAGTTCGGCGACATCATGAGCGTGGACATGACGCCGGTGGCCTCGCTGTTCACCGCCGACGTGCTGACCACGTATCGCGAGAAGGCGCTGTTCGGCAACACGACCTGGAAGTTCAGCGACCGCTTCGACCTGGCCCTGGGCCTGCGCCACGCGCGCAACGACCAGGTGTTCGACCAGAACCTGGGCGGTCTGCTGGGCGGTGGGCAGGCCTATACCGGCACCTCGTCGGAAAGCGTGACCACCTGGAGCGTCAGTCCGCGTCTGTTCTTCGGCCAGGACAGCATGGCCTATCTGCGGGCCGCCAGCGGCTATCGCGCCGGCAGTCCCAATCCGCTGATCGCCAATGCACCGAACGTGCCGCGCCAGGTCGGTGCCGACACGCTGGTCAACTACGAACTGGGGATCAAGCGCCATCTGTGGGACCGGCGTGCGCTGGTCGAGGCCGCGGTGTTCCGCATCGACTGGGAGGACATCCGCCTCAACCTGGTCACGCCGAGCGGTATTTCCTATGGCCTCAACGGCGGCACCGCGCGCAGCCAGGGCGTCGAGCTCAGCGGTTCGGTCGCCGCGACCGACGGCCTGCGCCTGAGCGGCGCATTGAGCTATACCGATGCCGAGCTGACCGCGTCGATTCCGGGGCAAGCACCGGCGGGCACGCCGCTGCCGCAGGTCCCGGAGTGGAGTGGCAGCGTGCAGGCGCACTACCAGTTTCCGACGCGAGGCGAGTGGGCCTGGAGCCTGGCCGGCGCCTTGCGCTACTACGGCAGCCGTCCGCTGTCGGTGGCGGCGTCGCAGTCGATCGAACTGTCCAGCTACAGCCTGCTCGACCTCAGCGCCGAACTGGGCAGCACCGATGCGTCGTTCCGCTTCTTCGTCAACAACGTCACCAACGAAGACACCTTCACCTCGGCCAGTCGGACCCTGTTCGGATCGGCGCGTCTGACGCGCTGGAACGGGGTGATGCTGCAACCGCGTACAGTCGGCGTCTCGTTCGATTACAGGTTCTGACCATGGCACAGGGACGGGCGAGACGAGGGTGGGCGAGGGCGTTGCTGGCGGGTGGACTGCTGGTCGCCGCGCAGGCGCAGGCGGTCGATTCCGATGCGGTGCGCGCGCTGGTGGCCGACCCCACGCACGCGTCTGCGCCCGGGTGTGCGGTCGCGGCATTCCGCGGTGGCGCGCCGGTCCTGTCGGTCTCGGCAGGCCTGGCCGACCTTGAGAGCGTGCGTCCGATCGACGCCCGCACGGTGTTCTACGCAGCCTCGGTGTCCAAGCAGTTCACCGCACTGGTGGTCGCGCAACTCGCGGTCGAGGGCACGATCGATCTCGACGCCGACGTGCGGCGCTACCTGCCCGAGTTGCCGGCGTATGCCCACACCGTGACCCCACGGATGTTGCTGCACCACACCGCCGGCGTGCCGGACTGGCTGATGCTCGCTGCGCTGTCGGGGGCGTCGGACTGGAGCACGCTCGATGCGCGCCAGATCATGGCGCTGATCACCGCGCAGCCGCAGACCGCGTTCGTGCCGGGAAGCCGCTACGCCTACTCCAACAGCGGCTATCGGCTGCTCGCCATGCTCGTCGAGCGGGTCACCGGCACGCCGTTCGCCGAGCGTGTCCGCACCCACGTGTTCGAGCCGCTGGGCATGCGCGAGGCCTTCGTTCTGGACGGTGCACGGCCGACGGGCCCGAACGTTGCGCACGGCTATGTTCCGGTCGGCGACGGCTTCGAGGTGCGCGACACGTATCCGCTGGTCTCCGGATCGGGCGGGGTGATGCTCAGCGTCGAGGATCTTGCGCGGTACGAGCACGACATCGAGGTCGGTCACCGGGTCTGGACTGCGCCGGTGCGTGCGCTGATGTGGACGCCCGCGCGGTTGTCCGACGGTGGCCTGTCCGGTGCGCCCGACGGCCTGGGCTATGCGGGGGGCCTGCGCATTGGGCAGCGCCTGGGCCAGCGCGTCATCCAGCACGCCGGCGGCGCCGAGGCTTTCCGCCTGCAGTACTTGCGCTTGCCCGATCGCGGACTTGCGGTCGCGGTGCTGTGCAACCGCGGCGACCGCGACCCGGTTCCGCTTGCCGATACAGTCGCGGCCATGCTCGAGGGGGACACGCTCTGGTCGCCGACCGCGCAGGCGGCGGCCCGTGTCGGCGACTACACGAATGCGGCGCTGTCGCTGCGCTACCGGATCGACGCGATCGAGGCGGGCGACCGCCTGCACGCGACAGTCTTCTCGCCGCTGACGCCGGCAGCCGGTGAACCCCAGGTGTTCCGACCCGACGATACCGGCGGCTACGTGGCCGAGGATCCGGTCCGGTCGATCCGGCTGCGCTTCCAGCCCGAGGGTGCCGCATTGCGGGTGTCGATGGGCGATGAAGTCGTCCGGCTGTTGCGGACGGCCAAATGACCGACGTCGTACAGCCCAGGCGTCGCAGGTGTTGGCTGCGCATCATGCTGGCGGGCATCGTGGCGCTGCCGCTGGTGCTGGGGCTGGCGCTGCACCTGGCGATCCGCAAGGGCAGCTGCAGCAGCGACGTACCGTTCGCCGCCGCGCTGCGTACTGCCGAGGTGGCGGGGCGGCGCGTGCAGTGGTCGCTGCTCGGCGATCCCGCAGACCGACGGCCCACGCTGGTGCTCATCACCGGGCTGGGCAGCGGACAGGCGACGTTCGCCGCCGTGCTCGAAGGCCTGGCGCGCCACGGCCCGGTGTTCGCCTTCGATCGGCCCGGCTACTGTGGCAGCGAACGCGCACCGGCCGGTCCGCGCGATGCCGACACGATGGCCGACGAGTTGCATGTGCTGTTGCGCCAGACTCAGGTCCGGCCGCCCTATGTCCTGGTCGGGCATTCGCTCGGTGGCTTGATCGCCGAGGCCTATGCCGCGCGCTATCCCGACGAGGTGGCGGCGCTGGTGTTCGACGATGCGCGGGCCTCGGATTTCATGCAGCGCTGCCGCGCCACGCTGAGCGCGGCGCGCTGCGCCGATCCCTGGTGGGTTAGGCCGGTGCTGGCGCTTGCGCCGACCCAGGCACGGGAGTTCGCAGCGCTGGAGGCCAGCGAGGCACAGGTGCGTGGCCTCACGCCACCTCGCGGTGTCCCTGCGCTGGTGCTGTCGGCAGGAGTACTCCGGCTGGGGGACGATGTCCGCGATGTCTGGCTCGACAGCCAGCGCGGTCTGGCGGCGCGTTACGGTGCACGCCAGATCACGTTCGAGGACAGCGAGCATTTCCTGCATACGCAGGCGCCCGACCGCTTCGTGTCGCTGGTCGGCAGCTTCGTCGATACGCTGCCGTCGCGCACGCCGCCCGAATCCACGCCTTAGCGGGCCTGACGCGGTCAGCCGATCGCCGGCGCCCCGCGCTCGCCCAGCGCGGTCACCAGTTGCGCCAGGAAGCCCTCGGTCAGACGCGACGGCGGGCGATCCTCCAGGAACATGCACTGCACCTTGAAACCGAGCGCCGGGGTGAGCGGCCGCGAGGCGAGGCCGTTGCCGCCGATCGCCCGCGCGGTGAACTCGTCGACGATCGACGGACCCGCTCCGCATCGGGTCAGGCCCGCCGCGATGTAGAAGGTCTGGTTGGAGACGACCTCGCGCACACGCACCTCCAGCCGCTGCAGTTCACGGTTGAACAGGTCGCCCAGCGGACCGCCGGTCGTCAGCCCGATCAGGTCGCGGTCCTGCAGCGCCTTGAGCGCGACGCGTTCGCCGACATCGGGCATGTCCTGCTCGCGGAACATCACCTCCAGTTCGCCATCGGCGAGCGTCCGCCGTTGCAGGCGCGGATGCGGCGGGGCGTCGTAACCGATCGCGATGTCGCAACTGCGCTCGTAGAGCGCACGGAACAGGTCGTCGTGGTGCAAGGTCTGCACCTCGAAGGTGACCTGGGGATGCTGCATCCGGAAGCGTGCGATCGCCAGCGGCGCCACGGCTAGTCCCAGCGACGGCACCACGGCCAGCCGGATATGTCCGTCGGTCAAAAAACGCAGCTTGCCGGCCGCCTTCTGCAGCGACGTCAGGCGCCGGAAGACCTCCGCCGCCTCGATGGCCAGTGCGTGCGCTTCGTCGGTCGGCACTAGACGCCCGCGGACCCGTCGGAACAACGCGATGCCCAGCCGTTGCTCGGTGTGCTGGAGCACCTTGCTCAGGGCGGGCTGCGAGACGTGCAGTGCGCGCGCGGCGCCGCTGATCGAGCCGATGGTGTAGATCGCGTGGAAGACTTCGATCTGGCGAAAGCGCATGGGCGGGTCTGGACTTGCGTGACGGCGCATCGTGCGCGCGGGGAACCGATGGTTCAGCGGACGTGCGCCACCGGAGCGTCAGCCGGCTGCAGGCACGGCGCCGGGGAGGAGGGCGCGCTGGCGCCGGGGCTGCGCAGGCCGCCGCCCACAGCTGGGGCGATGTCGGCTGCAGCAGGCCGCCAACGAAGCTTACGCCGCCGAGATGATCCTCGCGCAACCAGAGCGGTCCGTCGAGGTCGATGAAGCGCGCGTGCCGGGCCACATGCAGCGCCGGCGCGATCGCCAGCGACGAGCAGCCCATGCAGCCGACCATGATGTCGAACCCTTGCGCCTGCGCTGCGTCCAGCAGCGACAGCGCACCGGTCAGGCCACCGGTCTTGTCGAGCTTGATGTTCACTACCTGGTAGAGCCCGCGCAGGCGGGGCAGGTCGGTGGCGACGTGGCAGGATTCATCCGCGCACAGCAGGGCGGCCGAGTCGAAGCCCGCAAGCTGCGCGTCTTCGCCGGCAGGCAACGGCTGCTCCACCAACTCCACCCGGGCCTCGGCGAGCACCGGCTGCATCGCCTGCAGCAGCGCCAGCGTCCAGCTCTCGTTGGGATCGACCATCAGCCGCGCTAGTGGCGCTGCCTCGCGCACCGCACGGATCAGGCGCGCGGGATCGTCGGCGCCGACTTTGATCTTGAGCAGGTCGAGATGCGCGTGCCCACGTGCGGCGCTGGCCATGCGCTCGGCCGTATCCAGGCCGATGGTCTGTGCGCTCGGCAGGCAGGGCGGGGCGGTCTGCCCGAGCAGCGTGGCGACCGACGCGCCGCGGCGCTGCGATTCCAGGTCCCACAGCGCGGCATCGACCGCATTGCGTGCCGCGCCCGGCGGCAGCATCCGCTGCAGCTGCGCCCGATCGATTCCACGAGGCGCGGCCCGGGTCAGCGTCTCGATCTGTGCCAGGACCGATGCGGTCGTTTCCCCGTAACGGGCATACGGCGTGGACTCGCCGCGACCGACGTGGTCGCCATCGCGGACATGGACCTCGACGACCTCGGCCGTGGTGCGCAAGCCGCGCGAGATGCGAAAGGGAACGGCCAGCGGCCAACTGCGCGGGTGTGCACTCAACCAGGACAGCATGCGAGCACCTTGTCGATGATGGCGGCGGCGCCGTGGCGCAGGGGATCGCAGGTCGGCAAAGCGAAGGCCTGCTCGGTGTCGCGGCACAAGCGCAGTGCCTCGGCATCGGACAGGGCACTGGTATTGAGGGCGATGCCTGCCGCCTGCACGCGGGGATTGGTCAGGCGTGCCGCCGCGAGGTTTGCTTCGAGCGTGATGGCCAGGTCCGGTGGGGCCATGTGTGGCAGGCCGCGCATGTGCTGGCGTCCTGGCGTATGGCACAGCACCAGTGCGTCGGGCTGGGCGCCATGCAGCAGCCCGAGCGCGACCCCGGCGAACGACGCGTGGAACAGCGAGCCCTGGCCCTCGATGACGTCCCAACCGCCGTCATCGCGCGCGGGCGACAATGCTTCGACGCCCCCGAAATGAAGTCGGCGACCAGCGCGTCGATCGCAATGCCACGACCGGCGATGAGAATCCCGGTCTGGCCGGTTGCACGAAAGTCGGCCGGGACGCCACGTGCGCGCAACGCCGCTTCGAGAACGAGCGCGGTGACCATCTTGCCGGTGGAGCAGTCGGTACCGACCGTCAGCAGGCGCCGGCCTTCGCGCTTGCGCCCGGTTCCGACCGGCAGGTCGGGCGGTGGCATCCGGACTTCGAACAGGCGTCTGCCGTGGCGCTGCGCAGCGGCAGCGATCGACGGGTGCGCGGCCAGGCGCTCGTGCAAGCCGGATGCGACATCGAGCCCGGCCCGAGCGCGGCAACGATGTCGTCAACCATGGTCGGCGACAGCCGGCCGCCCGCACTGGCGAGGCCGACGACCAGTGTCCTGACGCCCGCGGCGTGCGCGTGCACGAAGTCCATATCCGGCAGTCCGACCGTCGTGCGGCATTGGGGCCCACGGAACTGGCCGGCACACCACTGCGGGCGGAACTGCGCGAGACCTCGCGCGGTCTTGGCGGCCAGGTCGTCGGCGGCATCGCCCAGATAGAGCAGGAACGGCGGGGCCCAGGCGCCGGGCGCGTTGGACTCGAGGGACATCAAGCGCAGGCTCCTGGGCAGTTCCGGATCACCCGACCATCTTCAGTGGCGTGCGCACAGCCGGCTATTGAATTGGCGCTGCCAATCCATAGCCCCAGCTTATGGGCATGCGCGGCGCGCGTTCAGCCCGCTCCGGTCGGTGAGGACGGCAGCACGCTGCCATCGAACGCCCGGCGCCGCCGGGTCCACAGCTCGCGACCCGCGTAGAGCAGCAGTGGCACGACATAGGTGGACAGAATCGCGTACGCCAACAGGCGATAGCCCTGCGCGATCAGCGATACCAGCCCAATCGCGTCGGCCATGACCACCGCGCCGAGCAGGAGCGCGGCGATGATCCCCGCGCGCAGCAGCGGGCCCGGCTCGCGGCCGGTCCGCTCCTGCCAGTGAATCAGGATGCGTCGGTCGACCGATGCCATCAGCGCCACACCGGTCTCGACCAGGGCCACCAGGATCATCAGCCGGAACAGCCAGTGGAACCAGGGCATGCCCAGTTGGCCCAGCATCAGATCCGACGGCAGCGGCGCATCGGCGACCCCGGGCAGGAAAGCCAGCATGCACAGGTAGAAGATCATCGCCGGCAGAATCGCCAGCGGACCGGCCAGTGCGCCAGCGACCACGGCATCGCGGCGCCCCAGCATGTGCCGCACGACCAGCAATGCCGACACCGCTGCGAACACGTTGTAACCGGCGTAGGTCAGCCCGTCGAGCGCCCAGCGCGCCTCGGGCGGGCCGGCGCTCGACAGCGCCGACATCGATGCGCCACCGAAGCGCATCAGAATCAGGCATGCCGCCAGCGCGTAGACCAGGTACATGAAGATCGACATCAGCTTGAACAGGCGCTCGACGGCATTCGCACCGGCCTGCACCACCAAGGTGATCACGACCACCAGCAGCAGCGTGCCGACGATGCGCGGCCAGGCGAACATGCTCGACGCCAGTTCGCCGGCAGCCGCACCGAACACCGCCAGCACCACGACGATCAGGGCCAGGTAGGCGATCTCGAACGTCCACCAGCCACGACCGAGCAGATGCCGGAAGAAGCTGCGGTAGTCGTAAGCGCGGATCTGCTGGGCAAGCAGGAACGTCAGCGCGCACACGACGCTCCACACCACCATCGACAGCGTGATGGCCGCCAGGCCGCCCCAAGGCCCCGACGGCAGGAAGAACTCAGCCAGCTCGCGACCGGTGGCGTAACCGCCACCGATCACTGCGGACTTGAAGGCCAGGCCCGGCAGCAGAAACCGCTGGAACCGGCTGGCCTGGGCCGTCATGGCGTCGCGGCCTTGGGCAGGAACAGATAGTAATCGCGCACGGTCCGGGCGATCTCGGCGATGACGCGCTCGCGATCGCTCCGCGGCGCCGAGCTTCCCTTGACGAACGCCGAGATCACCACCTGGCTGCCGTCAGGCAGAGTGACCACGCCCACGTCGTTGACCGTGCCGCCCAATGTGCCGCTCTTGTCGGCCACCACCGTGCCGGCCGGCATGCGGCCGCGCAGGCGGTCGCCGCAGGTGCGGCAGCGTTCCATCACCTGGATCAGCGTCTGCGTGCTGTCGGCGCTCAGGGCCTCGCCCTTGAACAGGCGCGTCAACAGCGTCGACATCGCGCGCGGGGTCGAGGTATCGCGAGGATCGGCATCGAAGGCACGATTGGCTTGCTGGCTGCGCGCCAGCAGCGCCGGGTCCTTCGCCAGTTCGGCCACACCGGCCTTGGTCAGCGGTCCGGCCTCGCGGATGCCGTAGAAGCCGAGCAACAGATCACGCGTGTTGCGGTCCACACGTTGGCCTTCGACCCCTTGCGCGCGCAGCCAGGCGGTCACCGCCGCCGGGCCACCCGCCTGCGCGACCAGCACATCGGTAGCGGTGTTGTCGCTCTGGGTCAGCATCACCTCGAGCAGATTATGGATCGACAGGCTCAGCCCTTCGTGGATGAAGCGGTCGGCAATCACCTCCGAGTCCACGTGCATCGCCATGGGCACCGGCACCATCGTCGTCAGCGCCAGCTCGCCCGCATCCACCTTCGCCAGCACTGCCGCGGCGACCGCGACCTTGAACGTACTGGCCATCGGGAACGCGTCGTCGGGGTTGAGATGCACTTGCGGGCCAGCGCCGTCCAGGCGCCAGGCCGAGACACCGACGGTGCCGTCGACCTGCGTGGCCAGGCGGGCGACTTCGGTTTCGACCGGGGTGGCCGGTGCGGCCTCGGCCGACACCGCGCCCAGGCCGAAGACGCCGACCAGACATGCGGTCAGGCTCAGGGTCAGGGATCGGTTCTTCATGACAGGCAGGCCTCCACAAGGTGATTGAATTTGCCATCGTTTCGCATCGGATCGCCGGCCGGCAGTCCGAGACGCGCGGTGATATCCGCGCAGAGCGCGTCGACATCCGCAGCGTCCATGCCCTGCGTGTTGAGGCTCACGCCGATGCAGCGAATCGCCGGGTTGGTGCGGCGCCCCAGACGCACGGTCAGATCGATGACCTCTTCGATCGACGGCAGCGGATAGTCCGGATATCCGAGCGTATGCGCGCGGTCGGGCTGGTGGCAGACCACGAAGACGTCCGGCTGGCTTCCGTGCAGCAGACCCAGGCTGACGCCAGCGTAGGCGGGATGGAACAGCGACCCCTGGCCCTCGATGACGTCCCAGTGCCCGTCGGCGGCATCGGGGCTCAGGAGCTCGGCGGCGCCTGCGGAGAAGTCCGCGACCACGGCGTCCATCGCAATCCCCTGGCCGGCAATCAGGATCCCGGTCTGGCCACTGGCCCGGAACGTGGCGTCGACGCCGCGCTCGCGCAGGCCGCGCGCCAATGCGAGCGCGGTGTACTTCTTTCCGAGCGCGCAGTCGGTGCCGACTGTCAGAACGCGCTTTCCGCTGCGCTTGCGGCCGGTGCCCACGGGCAGGCCGCGGGGCGGCACACGCACATCGATCAACTGGCGTCCCAGTCGCGACGCGGTCTCGGCCAGTTCCGGGATATCACCGAGCCGCTGATGAAGCCCGCTGATCAGATCCAGCCCTTGTTCGAGCGCGTCGACCAGGGCCGGTACCCAGTCGGCAACGAGCACGCCGCCGCGGTTGGCCACGCCGATCACCACGGCCCGGGCGCCGGCGGCGTATGCCTGCGCCGGGGTCATGGCGGGCAAGCCGGTACTGACCGTGCCTCCGGGCAGGCGCCACTCGGCAACGCACAACTCGGGTGCCCAGTCGCGCAAGCCGATCGCGGTCTTGGCGAAGCCGACCTCAGTGGTGTCGCCGAGAAACAGCAGGTAGGGCTGGGGCAGTGCGGCGAGGGCGTGGGTCGCGCTGGGGGAAGAAGACGTCATGGAGACTCCATCGATGAAGCAGTCAGGTGGGGAAGGCGGCACGCCGGCGCTGACCGGTGTGCTGCAGGCAGAGGGGCGACGCGGCAAAGGCCGCCGTCGCGATCACGCAGCGGCGTCCTGCCTCGCCGGTCGGGCAAGGTCGTGCGGGGCGCGCGTGCGTCCGCCCGGTCAGGCGGCGCGGGCGCAGGGGATCAGAAGCGGTAGTCGATCGACACGCCGATCGTGCGCGGCTGCAGCGGCACGCCGACCACCGCGACGTCCTGGTTGAACACGTCGCGCACCAGCCCGGTCGACACGTAGGCGCGCTCATCGGTCAGGTTGCGGGCGTACAGCCGCGCGGTCCAGCGCAGGTTGGTCAGCTCGGCATGCAGGTCGATCGCCCGATAGCGCTCGATCTCGTAGCCGCCGTCGCCGACGCGGCTGCCGGTGAAACGGAAGCCGCCGCCGACGCGCCCGTGCCATTGCGGGCCGGCCTCGAAGTCGTAGTCCACGGTGCTCGACCAGCTCAGGCGCGGCGTCAGCGGCATGCGGCTGCCCGACTCCAGGCCGCTCTCCGGCGGCACTTCGCCCACTTCGGAATCGGTGTAGGCGGCATTGAACCCGACGGTCAGCCGATCGGTCGCGCGGACCATCGTCGCCAACTCCAGGCCCTGGCTCTTCGCGCTGCCGGCGTTGCCGAGCCGCGAGATGCCGTTGACGGTCTCGCGCAGTTGGATGTCGTCCCAGTCGATACGGAACGCGGCGACGTCGATCATCGCGCGCCGGTCCCAGAAGTGCGACTTGTAGCCCAGCTCGAAGTTGCCCAGCGTGTCGGAGCGCGTCATCGGCACCGAACCGGTCACCGAGACGTTCGGGCCGCCGGGCCGATAGCCGGTGGCATAGCGCGCATAGAGCATCGAGCGGTCGTCGAGATGCCAGCGCGTGGCGAGCTTCCAGGTGAACACGTTCTCGTCGATGGAATCGACCAGGTCGAGCGTGCCGCCATACAGCGCGCCGGTGGTGTGCTGCTCGAAATCCTGTTCGTTGCGCGCATAGCGCAGGCCGGCCGAGACGTCGAAGCGCGGGCTGAACTTGTAGGTCGCATCGGCGAACAGCGCCTGCTCGTCGTAGCGACCGGGCAAGGTGCCGGACGCGGCATTGAACGGCAGCGGATTGCCGCTGCTGTCGTAGGGGAGGACCGTCTGGCTGTTGGCGTGCTTCTCGCCGGTGAAGAAGGTGCCGACAAGCCATTCGAAGCGATCGTCCGCCTTGGAGCTGAGCCGGAACTCCTGCGTCCACTTGCGATTGCCCAGGTAGATGTCGAACTGCGCCTGGCCGGCCGGGATGGCGCCACCGGTCAGCAGCGGCCAGGCGACGCCATAGACCAACGTGGAATCCTGGGTCTCGTCCATGTGCGTCTCGGAGAAGCTGGTCGCCGACACGAAATCCATGCTGCCCAGGTCCCAGTCGAGAATCGCCGAGTGGTAGTTGGTCTCCATGCGGTAGGGCGTGGGCCGGAACAGGATGCCGTCGAGCTCGCCGCGCAACGGCTCGAGCGTCGTCGGGCTCAGGCCGACCTGGCCGGTGTTGTCCGCGTCGACCAACTGATGCAGCGTCTGCAGGCGCAGATTCACGTTGTCGGTGAGACGCCAAGTCAGCGCCACGCGCGAGGCGAGCTGGGTGTAGCCATTGCTGTCCTTGGCGTCGTCGCCGCTTAGGTCGGGCTGGTCGACGTAGCCGGGCGTCACCTGCCTGGAGAAGCTCGCACGCAGGCCGACGCGTCCTTCGACGATCGGCGCATTCATCGCCGCGCGCAGGCCGATGCCCAGATCGCCCGCCTCGTGGGTGCTGTTGACGTCCATGCCGGCGCGGAACTCGATCACGTCCGGGTCGGCTGCCTTGGTGATGTACTTGAACAGCCCGCCCATCGCGCCGGCGCCGTACAGCGTGCCTTGCGGGCCACGCAGCACTTCCACGCTCTGGATGTCGTAGGGCAGCAGGTCCAGCGCATAGGTCGTCGCACGCTGCTTGTTGGTACTGGGGCCGATCGGCGTGTCGTCGATGTAGGTGCCGATGATTGAGCCGCCGCCGAGCGGGGCCACGCCGCGCAGGGCCATCGTGGTCTGGCCTGGAGCGCCGCCGCTGTCGACCTGGAAGCCGGGCACATAGGCAGCAAAGTCGGTGAGCCGGGTCGCGCCGAATGCCTCGAGGCGCTCCTCGCTGATCACGCTGACGCCCGAGGCCACCTCCATGACGTTCTCGCTACGCTTCTGCGCGGTGGCGACCACGCGGTCGAGCTCCACCGCGTCGGGCGCCTGGCGGACGGTGTCGTTCTCCGCGGCCTGCGCAAACACCTGGGGGACCTGGCCGGCGCAACACATGGCCAGCGTGGTGGCGAGGATCGAAGGTTTCATCGTGCGCATGCCGGGCTCCGCAATGGGCGTGATCAGGTGGGAAGAACGATCGGCTTCCAGGTCTGGCCGAGCAGACGCCGGAAATTGCCGCCGAGGATCTGGCGAATGTGTCCGTCGCTGTAGCCGCGACGGATCAGGACCTCGACGAGGTCGTAGGTTTTGCGAGGATGATCGAAACCGTCGGTATCGATTCGCTCGCGGAATGCGTAGCTGGCCTTGTAACCGGCGCGCAGCGCAGCGCCCTGGTCGCCGGGCATGTCGTCGTAACCGTGCAGGTCGGCATCCGAGCCGATACCGACATGGTCGATGCCCGCCAGCTTCACGACATGGTCGATGTGGTCGACCATGTGCTCGATCGTCGTGGGCTCGCGGTCGCGCACGAACATGCGCACGCCGGTGATCCCCATGACCCCGCCCTTGGCCGCGAGCTTGCGGATCGCCTCGTCGGTCTTGACCCGCGGGTGATCGTTGAGTGCGCGGCAGTTGGAATGCGTGATCGCGACCGGGCGCGGCGACAGCTCGATCGTGTCGAGCGTGGTGCGGTCACCGCAGTGGGAGACGTCGATCAGCATGCCCGACGCGTTCATCGCCTCGATGATCTGCACGCCGAAATCGCTGACGCCGCCGTCGACCCGGTCGGTCGCGCCTGAGCCGAGCAGGTTTTGGGCGTTGTAGGTGAGCTGGGCGCAGCGCATCCCCAGGCGATAGAACAGGGCGACATCGTCCGGCGTGCGGAAGTGCTCGGCGTTCTGCACACCGATCATCACCGCGACCTTGCCGTCGGCCTTGGCCCGGTCGAGGTCTTCCGCCTCGCCGACCAGAGTGAACACGTGGCTGTTGCGACCGACGAAGCCATTCCATGCGGCCATGTACTGGAGCGTGTCCTGGAACGCGTTGGGCCCGCCGAGTCCGACCGCGTGATGGAGCGCGGTGATGCCGCTGGCGCGCATGTCGGCCGCGTCCTTCTCGCTGATCCGGATGGCCGGGTACTCGGGGCGGAAGTCGAGCTTGATCACGCCGAGCATGTCGATGACCAGCGACTCGCGGACCAGATCGATCGCACGCGTGGAGTAGGCGGTCGTGGCACCGGGCACCACGGCATGGCGGCCGCGCGCGATGGTGGGAAACGCGATCGCGCCTGCGGCCAGGGCGGCCACACCGCCGAGCAGTCGCCGGCGGGTCAGGGCAGGGGTCCGCGGTGCGGTGGACATGACGTTCCTCTTGCGATAATCCCGTTACGGGAATATTTATCCTGATCGGAGAATTGTCAAGGAATATCAGGACGCATTGTCCTGAATTTGCGCTGCACTGCAGCATGGCTGCTGGCGAGCGGCGGCATACGCGCTGCCGCTTTGAGGCGGATGCCCGGCCCCCGTCACTGTCGGTGTTGTCGCGACGGATCGACGTTGCGCAGATGGCCAGGCTCAGTGTGGCTGGGGATCGACGGCCGATTTGGCGAGCAGCGGACGCGCGCACTGCTCCAGTCGCCACAGCAGCAGGGCGACGACGACGCAGACGCCTGCCATCGTGGCGAAGAATCCATGCACGGATGTTCGCGACCACAGCGTGCCGGCTGCACCCGCCAGCAGGTTGCCGCCGAACGAGGCCAGGAACCATGCTGCGATGATTGTCGCGCCGAAGCCGACCGGGGCCAGACGCGCGAACAGCCCCAACCCGACCGGCAGGATGAACAGTTCGCCGAAGGTGAATACCAGGAAGAACAGCGCGGCCCACAGCCAACCGACCTGGGCGGCCGGCGTGCCGCCGAGCACCGCGACGAGCGCGAAGGCACCGCCGACCACCGCCGCGCCGATTGCCATCTTGCGCAACGCCGGCGGCTCGCGGCCCACCCGCGCTTGTCGGGTCCAGGCCCGGACCAGCCATGGCGTGATCAGGAACACCAGCAACGGGTTGAGCGAAAAGAACCAGGTCATCGGAATGGTGAAATCCGCCGTGATCGCCCGGTCGACGCCGGTGTCGAGCCAGATCGCGATGGTGTTGCCGATCTGCTCGTAGGCGAGCCGGAACACCACCACCAGCCCGGCAACCATCGCCATCAACTGCAGCACCGGGCGATAGGCCGGCTGCCACAGCGCCGACAGCGGCAGCGTCGTGCCGACGGTGCGCGGCGGATCGGGCGGCAGGTGCCGGCGTCCGCCGATGTAGATCGCAAGGCCAAGCAGCATGCCGATGCCGGCAGCGGCGAAGCCCACGTGCCAGCCGTAGAGCTCGCCGAGCGTGCCGCAGACCAGCGGGGCGAGAAACGCCCCGAGGTTGATGCCGACGTAGTAGACATTGAACGCCGAGCCGCGACGCGGATCCTCGCGCCGATACAGGTCGCCGACCTGGCCGGGCAGGGTCGGCAGGAACAGGCCATTGCCGAGCACGATCGCCAACAGCGCCGGATACAGCAGGGCATCGAAGGCCATCAAGAAGTGACCGAACGCCATGACCGCGCCGCCCACGATCACCGCGCGGCGCTTGCCCAGCCAGCGGTCGGCCACCAGCCCTCCGAACACCGGCGTCAAATACGCCAGCGCGGTGTACAGCCCGTAGACCAGCGAGGCCTGCTCCTGCGAGAACAGCAACTGCTTGGTCATGTAGTAGACCAGCAGCGCCCGCATGCCGAAGTAGGAGAACTTCTCCCACATCTCGGTCAGGAACAGGATGGTCAGGCCGGGCGGTTGCCCGAACCACGACCGCGGGGACTGGCTGTGCATGGGGGCCCCGCCGCCGCTTACAGCTGCACGCCAGTGGTCAGCAGTCCCTGCGTCCAGCTGACGAAGGCCAGGACCAGCCCGGCCAGTGCAACGACCCAACTGCCGAAGCGACGCAGACGCGGCCATGTCGCGGGCTTGCGCACCGCCACCCAGACCAGAACCAGCGCGGCCACCACGCCCAGCCACGACAGCGCTTGCACCAGCAGCAGCGGCAGGTCGCGATAGTCCGCCACGCCGCCCGGTGCCGAGATCGCCTTCGCATACAGTCCCCATGCGAGAACGCCGGCCAGCAGCACGGTGATCGACAGCGTCTGCGCGGCGCGCAAACCGCGAGCATCGACCGGTGCCGCCACGCCGTAATGACGCCGCACGAACACGCCGCCGACGCGCAGGACCGCCGACAGCACCAGCAAGGCGAGCGACACCAGCAGTGCAGGGCGCAGCCAGCTGGGCGAGCGCCAGGCCGGGAAGGGCTCGTAGCCGAACACCGACGCGAACGGACCGGCCGAGAAGTAGACAGGCTTGCCGTCCTCGATCTTCACCTCGAGCAGGCCGCGGCCGTGCTCTTCCTGCCACAGCCACGGCGCCACTTCCCGCCACCGCAGCAGCTGGCCATTGAGCCCCTTCTGGCCATCGACGGTGATCGTGCCGTCGTCCTGCGGATGCACCCGCACCGGCGACAGCAGGTTCACCACCCGAAGATAGGAGCTGTCGGAGCGACGCGTGCTCTGCCAGCTCACTCCCGCCAGTGCGGCCGCGTGCGCGCGGGCCGTGTCGGCATCGACACCTGGGCCCGCGGCAACGATCGGGCGCTGCGGCAGAAACTCGGCGACGAAACGCTCCCAGACCTGCGCGCGCAATGCCGATCCTGCGGCATCGCGGCCGGCAGTGTTGGTGGACACGAACAGGCCGATATTGCGCTCGGGGATCAGGTACAGCCACGAGTAGAAGAACAGCGTGGTGCCGCCGTGCGAGCGCGTGTCGTAACCGCCGGTGTCGGAGGTCATCCAGCCCAGCGCCATCCGCGGCAGGTGAGGCAGGTAGGCCGGCTGGGGCGCGAACATCTGCGCGACGCTTTCAGGGCGCAGGATGCGCTGGCCGTCGAGTTCGCCCTGGTTGAGCATCGCCAGCATGAAGCGCGCCATCGACCCGCCCGACGCGTAGAGGCCGCCGATACCGGGTGCGGTGGTCTTCTCCGCCAGCCAGGCGTCGCCCGAGCCGAGCCGGTAGCCATTGGCGACATGCGGCAAGAGCTCGGTCGGCAGTTGTTGCTGGAAGCTGGCGTACTGCATGCCCAGCGGGCCGAGAATATGCGCCTGCGCGTAGTCCTCGAACGACTGTCCGCTGATGCGCGCGACGATGTAGGCCGCAACGCCCGTGGCGTAGTTGGAGTACGCCGGCATCGTGCCCGGCGCGAAGATCTGCTCGGGCACCCAGTCCTTGAGGTACTGCTCGCCGGTGGCCGGATGGTCAGGCCCCAGCACGAGCAGATGGCGCATGCGTTCTTCCAGACCCGTGGTATGCGTCATCACCTGGCGCAGCGTGATCGGCTGGCCCTTGGTCGGCACCTCGAAATCGAGATAGGTGTTGATGTCGGTGTCGAGATCGAGACGGCCCTGTTCGACGAGCTGCATCACCGCCGTCCAGACGAACAGCTTGGAGATCGAGCCGGGACGGAACAAGGTGGTCTGCGGATCGACCGGCGCGCGCTTGGCGACATCGGAGAAGCCAAACCCGCGCTCTGTGACGACGCGGCCGTTCTCGACCACGGTCACCACCGCGCCGGCCAGATCGCCCTGCGCCATCAGATAGGGCACCAGTCCGTCGAGGAAGGTGTCCACGCGCGCGGCATCGAGGGTGCCGGCAGGCGCGGTACCCGCATCGGCTGCGACCGGCACCGGGCCCGGTACGGACGCCTCCTGCGGGGAGGGCGAGGGGACCTGCGCGTACAGCGGCGCCAGCAGGCCAGCCGATGCCAGCAGCAGGCCGGACGCGAACGCCCGCCAGCGGCGCCGAGTGATCGAATACGTCTTCATGCCGGCACTCCCGTTCCCCAGATGCTGTCGTCGCAGTGAATCAGCCCATCGTCGTAGTGCACGCCCGGCACCCGGTCGTCGCGCAGCACCAGCGGCCCATCGAGATCGACGACGTCGCAGTGCTGGCCGACGATGAAGGCCGGTGCCATGGCCCAGCTGCTGCCCATCATGTTGCCCACCATGACCTGCATGCCCAGCGTGCGCGCCTTGTCGACCATCGCCAGGCCCTCGGTCAGCCCGCCAGACTTGTCGAGCTTGATGTTGATCACGTCGAACACGTCGGCCAGCGCCTCGATCTCGGACGTGTCCTGCACGCTCTCGTCGGCGGCGAATGGCAACGGCCGGGCGAAGCCGTCGAGATCGCGTTCGCGCCCGCGCCGCAACGGCTGCTCGAGCAGGCTGACGCCGTTGTCCATCAGCACCGGGATCAGCGCATCGAGCACATCGGCGGTATAGCCCTGGTTGGCGTCCACGCCGATCCACACGTCCGGTCGCACCTTGCGCACTGCGCGGACGCGTTCGATGTCCACATCGAGCTCGCCACTGAGCTTGAGCTTGAGCGCCTTGGCCGGCGCGTAGCGCGCCACGGCGATCGACTGCATTGTCCCCGGATCGTCGGCGCCGAGGGTCCAGGTGGTCAGCAGCGGCCGGACCTGGGACAGCCCCGCCAGCGCCCACGCGGGCTTGCCGGCCCGCGCGGCCTCCAGATCCCAGAGCGCGCAATCGAGCGCATTGCGGGCGCCGCCGCGCGGCAGCAGGTGCTGGAGCGTGGCACGGTCGATGCCGGCTTCGATCACGCCACGCATTCCCTCAAGGGTCTCGAGCATCCGCTCCGGCGTATCGTCGAAGTAGTAGACGCCGCTGGCCTCGCCGCGGCCGCGGTGGCCCTGGTCTTCCAGTTCCACGCGCAGCACCGGCGCGTGCTCGAAGACATAGCCGCTGATCCGGAACGGGGCGAGCATGCGCAGCTTGTCGATCTGCAGAGTCAATTTCATGGCGGTCTCCAGCCGTCGGGCGGCGAGGGGTCAGTAATCGATGGCGAAATCGGCCAGGCCCATCAGGACCAGGACATAGGCGAGCACGCAGGCCGATGCCAGCAGCAGGGCGGCCCGCAGGATGGCGAACACGCCGCGTCGGCTGCGCAGTGTCTGCAGCAGGTGCCAGGCCGTTGCGGCGATGCCGCCGACGATGGCGATGAGGGTGCCGATACCCAGCAGGATCACGATCGGATCGAGGCGGTCGTCGAAGCGTGCGAAATCCGCCGAGCCCCAGGTCATCACAGCCAGGCCGGCGACCGGCATCAGCAACATCCAGACGCAGGCCACGCGGCTCAGGCGATAGGCGCGCAACGCGGCCGGCGACCAGTCCAGGCGACGACCATTGCGACGTCGGACGATCGCTGCGATCGGCCAGGCCAGCACGGTCAACACCAGCACGACCACCGCAGCGATCAGCAGCGGCTTGAGCCAGACCGCCGAGCGGTAGCCTTCGATCTGCAGGAAGGCATTGAACGGCGCCGCCGAATCGACGGCGAAGCCGACCGGCTGGCCATCCTTCAAGATCGCAGCCAGACGCACTTCGTTGTGCGTCGCCTGCCACAGCCAGGGGCCGATCGGCTTGAACAGCGTCGGCTGCCCGTTGGGCTGCTTCATGCGCTCGAAGCGCAGGCTGCCGTCGTCGAGCGCCTGCAGGCGCGCTTGCGACAGGAAGGTGATCTGTCCCAGCCCTGTTTCGGTGCGCCGGGCCTCGCGATAGGCGGGCGCCGCCAGCCGGCGCGCCTGCTCGGCCGCCAGGGCCACATCGACCGCTGGCGCCGGCGGCGCGGGGGCGGTGACGGGGAAATAACGGTCGGCAAAACGTTCCAGCAGTTCACGGCGGATCGGTCCGGTGACGCCGCCCACCCCCGCGCTGTTGAAGGACACGAACAGCCCCACGTCGTGGTCGCGGAACAGGAACAACTGCGAATGGAACGAGAAAGTGTCGCCGGCGTGCGAGACCACGCGTTGTCCGTTGACATCGATCTCATAGAACCCCAGCGCCATCGTGTGCAGCGGCGGCGCGAAGCGTGTCTGCGGGGTCAGCATCTGCGCGCTGGTCGACGCGCGGAGGATCGGTGTGTCGTGGCCACTGGCGGCCGAAAGATGGGCGATCATGAAGCGCGCCATATCCGAGCCACTTGCCGACATGCCGCCGGCTGGAACCGACGGCGTCACCTCGAACGCCCGCGCGTCGCCCGAGCCCCGCGCGTATCCCTGGGACACGTGGGCGCGCAGCGCCGGCGGCAGCGGCTGCCGGAAGCTGGCGTGATCCATCTGCAGCGGCGCATAGATCCTGCGCTCGATGTACTCGGGAAAGGGCAGGCCGGAGACGCGCTCGACGATGTAACCGGCCAGGCTCGTGCCGTAGTTCGAGTAGGCGGGTGTGGTGCCGGGCGCGAAGATCCGCTTGGGGACCCAATGGGCGAGGTAGGGACCGAGCGCGAGGCCGTGGGCCTGCGCAACGGCCTCGCTGGTCCACATGTTCTTGATGTTGGCCTCGAACCCGGCCGTATGCGTCATCAGGTGCCGCATCGTGATCGGTGCGCCGCGCCCGGGCACCTGGAAGTCCAGATAGCGGTTGATGTCCGCGTCCAGATCGAGCTGTCCGGCCTCGACCAGTTGCATCACCGCCGTCCAGGTGAACAGCTTGGAGACCGACGCCACCCGGAACAGGGTGCTGTCCGGATCGACCGGAATCCGCTGCTCGACGTCGGCGAACCCGTAGCCGCGGCGCACCAGAATCCGGCCGTCCTTGACCACCGTGACGACCGCGCCGGCGATGTCGCCACGCTCGATCGCGTACGGCAGGAAGCCGTCCAGCCAGGTGCCGGCATCGTCCTCGGTCAAGGCGTGGGTTTCGGCCGCCACGGGCGCGGTCGCGGCGGCGCCCGATTGCCGGGCGGAGACTGGGAGGCTTGCAGCGGCAGCACAGCACAACACGACAAGCCACGTCCAAAGACGCATGCGACGACCCCCCTCGACGGAAATCCGGAAGCGATGCAGGGGAGCCCGGCACCGCCGAAGATATCTCAATCAGGCTACATTATTCCTGATCGGAGAAATGTCAAACATTGCGTGGTGCCGGTCTGTGGAGCGGGCAGCGCAAGCGCGCTCTGTCGCGCCGCGTGCGGCCGCTCGGCCAGGGCGCGATGGACCCGAACAAGGTGCCCGCCGCGCCATCACCCAAAAAAAACATCCTGATCAGGATGGTGTTCATCCGCGCGTAGTATCGTGCGCTCACCTTCATTGCAAAGGACAAGGCCTGTCGATGAGTCCGAAGAGCCCCACGCTCGGAACCCTGCTGCGCGGCTTGCGCACGCGCAGGGGCTGGACGCTCAGGGAAATGAGCGAACACACCGCCATTCCGCTGTCCACCCTGTCGAAGATCGAGCACGACCGGCTGACGCTGACCTACGACAAGCTCCAGCACCTGGCGCAGCGCTTGAACATGCGCGTGTCCGAGCTGTTCGCCGAACCCGAGCCCGGCGCCGCGCCGCAGGCGGTGACCGCCCGCCGCAGCATCGGCACCCTCGACAAGGCGTTGCGGGTCAAGACCGATAACTACGACTATTTCTATCTGTGCACCGAGTTGCGGCGCAAACGCATGATCCCGATCGTCACCCGGGTCCGCGCCAAGACGACGGCCGAATTCGGCGATCTGGTGCGTCACCCCGGCGAGGAGTACATCCATGTGCTCGAGGGGCGGGTCCAGGTGCACAGCGAGTTCTACGACCCGGTGGTGCTCAGCGAGGGCGAGGGCATCTACATCGACAGCCAGATGGGACATGCCTACATCGTCGACACCGGCTGCGAGGAGGCCCTGCTGCTTGGCGTGTGCTCGAGCGCGGACGAAGACCTGATGGAATCGCTGATCACCATGCACGAGCAGGAAGGCAGCGTCTGAGCTCGGCCGGGCCCCGCCTTGCGCGGGCGCACGCAGGGCCTGGGACGTGCCGCCGGCCGCAGGCGATAATGCTGGGATGCCGGAACCCCACGCGCCCTCTGTGATCGATGCCGCCGATGCGGACTCGGCGTGGATGCGCCGGGCGCTGAGGCTTGCCGAACGGGCGATGGTCGAGGACGACGAGATCCCGGTCGGGGCGCTGATCGTCTCGCCGGAGGGCGAGGTGATCGGCGAGGGGTGGAACCGCAACATCGCCGAGCACGATCCCAGCGCGCACGCAGAAATCGTGGCGATGCGGCGTGCGGGTCAGGCCTTGGGCAACCACCGGCTGGTCGGCTGTACGCTGGTGGTCACGCTCGAGCCTTGCGCGATGTGTGCGATGGCGATGATCCATGCGCGGATCGCGCGCGTGGTGTTCGGGGCGTTCGACCCCAAGACCGGCGCGGCGGGCAGCGTGTTCGACGTGCTGGGCGATCCGCGGCACAACCACCGGGTCGAGGTGACTGGCGGGGTGCTGGCCGAGGTCGCCGGACCGATGCTGACAAACTACTTCCGTCGCAAGCGCGGCCGCCCGCTACGCTGACGCAGGCGAGGCGCGTGGACCGCTGCGATATCATGCGCGCCACGACCGCGATGGCGACCTGCCCATGAATGCCGACAGGCACAGCGATACCCGGCTGATCTGGATCGATCTGGAGATGACCGGTCTGGACACCGACCACGACCAGATCCTCGAGATCGCCACCGTGATCACCGATGGCGATCTCAACGTGCTGGCCGAAGGTCCGGAACTGGCGATCGTGCAGCCGCTCGATGTGCTCGAGGCGATGGACGATTGGAACCGCAATCAGCACACGCGCTCGGGTCTGTGGGCGCGCTCGCTGGAGCAGGGGGTCGGCCTGGCCGAGGCGCAGGCACGCACGCTGGCGTTCCTGCAGCAGTGGGTCGAGCCGGGGCGTTCGCCGATGTGCGGCAACTCGATCTGCCAGGATCGGCGGTTCCTGCACCGGCAGATGCCGGCGCTGGAGAAGTTCTTCCATTACCGCAACTTGGACGTGAGCACGCTCAAGGAGTTGGCGCGCCGCTGGGCGCCGCAGATCCTGTCGGGCTTCACCAAGCATTCGGCGCATACGGCGCTGAGCGATGTGCACGATTCGATCGACGAGCTCCGACACTATCGGCGCCACATGGCGGCGCTGGCGCAGCCTTGAGTTCTGCTCGGCCATATTCGGCCGAGCGGGCAGCGGGATAGCCGCCTGCGATTGCTTGCGGTAGCCGCGCTTTAAGCTCTTCTCATAAGTGCGGGGGTTGGATTCCCGCGTCGGATAGCCATCGGCCTGCCGGCTGGAAGCCGCTTCTCCCTCGGCAGGACATCCTGTCCTGACTCGGGCGCGCGCCATCCATGGCGCGCTTGGCGCGGCCTCCAGCCGTCAGTCCGCTGCTGCGGACGTATGCATCCCGACTTCGGGTAGACGCAGCACTACCTGCCGGGAAAGTCGCGCACGGCCGTACTCAGAGCGTTGCGCTGGTCTGGGGTTTGCAATAGCGCGCCATAGGCGTAGAGGCTGCTTGCCGGGCGGTGGCGAGCGCAAGCTGTATGCGTGCGACATGCCGCGCAATCCGGCTCCGTGAGGTGGAGTGGTCTGAGCGAACTGGCAGGTCTTCCCGACCGGCAGAACGTGCGCACTTCAATCGAAGTCACTCTTCGAACGACCTCGGCAGCGGACTGGCGGCCGGTGGCCGCGTCGAGCGCGCCATGGATGGCGCGCGCCCGAGTCAGGACAGGATGTCCTGCCGAGGGAAGAGCGGCTACCGGCCGGCAGGCCGATGCCCATCCGAAGTAAACGCTTCTCTCCCAAGCAAGCCACAAAAAAGCCCGGGAACAGCCCGGGCTTTTCGTGGGGCAGGGCGGTCAGCCCGCGCGTGCCTTGGACTTGGCCAGCTTCAGCCAGGTGTCGACCACGGTGTCGGGGTTGAGCGACACCGACTCGATGCCTTCTTCCATCAGCCACTGCGCCAGATCGGGATGGTCCGACGGCCCCTGGCCGCAGATGCCGACGTACTTGCCCTTCGCCCGCGCCGTCTTGATCGCCATCGACAGCAACTTCTTGACGGCCGGATCGCGCTCGTCGAACAGGTGCGCGACGATCGACGAATCGCGGTCCAAGCCCAGCGTGAGCTGGGTGAGATCGTTGGAGCCGATCGAGAACCCGTCGAAGATGTCGAGGAACTCGTCGGCCAGCAGTGCGTTGGACGGCACCTCGCACATCATAATGATCTTCAGGCCGTTCTCGCCCTGCTTCAGGCCGTTCTTCGCCAGCACCTCGACGACCTTGCGGCCCTCGTCGAGCGTGCGCACGAACGGGATCATCACCCACAGGTTCTCCAGGCCCATGGTGTTGCGGACCTTAAGCACCGCGCGGCACTCGAGCGCGAACGCCTCGGCGAACGAATCATCGACATAGCGGCTGGCGCCGCGGAAGCCGATCATCGGGTTCTCTTCGTGCGGCTCGAAATTGCTGCCGCCGATCAGGTTGGCGTACTCGTTGGACTTGAAGTCCGACAGGCGCACGATCACCGGATTGGGCGCGACCGAGGCGGTCAGCGTCGCGATGCCTTCGGCCAGGCGATCGACGTAGAAGTCGACCGGGCTGCGGTAGCCGACGGTCTTGGCATCGATCTTCTTCTTGGTCTCCGCATCCTGCCGGTCGTACTGCAGCAGGGCGTTGGGATGCACGCCGATGTGCGCGGCAATGATCATTTCCAGACGCGCCAAGCCGATGCCGGCATTGGGCAACTGGCCGAAATCGAACGCGCGCTCGGGGTTGGCGACGTTCATCATGATCTTCAGCGGCGCCTCGGGCATCGAGGTCAGATCGGTCGTGATGCGGTCGAAAGGCAGTGTGCCGGCGTAGATGTAGCCGGTGTCGCCCTCCGCGCAGCTGACCGTGACCTCCTGACCGTCCTCGATCGTCTCCAGCGCGTTGCCGGTGCCCACCACGGCCGGCACACCGAGCTCACGGGCGATGATCGCCGCATGGCAGGTGCGGCCGCCGCGATTGGTGACGATCGCCGAAGCGCGCTTCATCACCGGCTCCCAGTCGGGATCGGTCATGTCGGCGACGAGCACGTCGCCAGGGCGGACCCGATCCATGTCCTCGAGCCGGCGCACCACGCGTGCGACGCCCGCGCCGATCTTCTGGCCGATCGCGCGGCCCTCGCAGACCACCTCGCCGCGCTGCTCCAGCGAGAAGCGCTCGATCTGGGTGTTCTTGGCGCGCGACTTCACCGTCTCCGGGCGCGCCTGGACGATGAACAGCTTGCCGCTGACGCCGTCCTTCGCCCATTCGATGTCCATCGGGCGCTCGTAGTGCTCTTCGATGATCAACGCCTGGCGCGCGAGCTCCTGCACGTCCTCGTCGGTGAGCGAGAACGTGTTGCGCAGCTCGACGGGGGTGTCCTCGGTGCGTACGCGCTCGCCGGGCACGTCGGAATAGACCATCCGCAGCTGCTTGGCACCGATCGAGCGACGCAGGATCGCCGGCTTGCCGGCCCTGAGCGTGGGCTTGTAGACGTAGAACTCGTCGGGGTTGACCGCGCCCTGGACGACCATCTCGCCCAGGCCAAAGCTCGAGGTCACAAACACCACATCACGGAAGCCCGACTCGGTGTCGAGCGTGAACAGCACGCCCGATGCACCGATGTCCGAGCGCACCATCAGTTGCACGCCGGCCGACAGGAACACGTCCTCGTGCTTGAAGCCGTGGTGGACGCGGTAGGCGATCGCACGGTCGTTGTAGAGGCTGGCGAAGACCTCCTTGACCTTGTGCAGCACGTCCTCGACGCCGGTGACGTTGAGGAAGGTCTCCTGCTGCCCCGCGAACGAGGCGTCGGGCAGGTCTTCGGCGGTCGCCGAGGAACGCACCGCGACCGCGATGTCGCCGCCGCCGTTCTCGGCGCACAGCGCCGCGTAGGCCTTGCGGATGTCGGCGTCGAGCTCAGGCTGCAGCGGGGCCTCGGTCACCCAGCCGCGGATCTCGCGGCCGGCGGCGGTCAGGGCGCCGACGTCCTCGACATCGAGCGGCGCGAGCCGGTCGAAGATGCGCTGATGCAGATCGTTGTGGGCGATAAAGGCCTTGAACGCGTCGGCCGTGGTGGCGAAGCCTCCGGGCACCGAGACGCCCAGCTTGGCCAGATTGCCGATCATCTCGCCGAGGGAGGAGTTCTTGCCGCCGACCTGGGCCAGGTCGGTAAGGCGAAGGTCGTGCAGCCACAGGATGTTGGCGCTCAAGAGGAAGGCTCCGTGTCGCGTGATCGTGGACGGCCGGACCGGCGGGTCCGGCGCAGAACAGTTATTTTAGCCCTCCCGGGCGCCGCGGCGCTCGCCGATGCGACGGTCCCGTCATGCCGACCCCTCGTCCTGTGTTCTATGTCTCAGATGGCACCGGTATCACCGCCGAAACCATCGGCCACAGTCTGCTGACCCAGTTCAGCGGTACGCAGTTCAGCACCAACCGGATCCCGTTCGTCGACAACGCCGAGCGCGCACACGAGGTCGCGACGCTGATCCGCGCCCGCGGCGAGGCCATGGGCGCACGCCCGATCGTCGTCAGTTCCTGTGTCGACCCCGCGCTGGCGACGATCCTGGAGGAGAGCGGGGCGCTGGTGCTCGATGTGTTCGCGCCGTTCATCGAACCGTTGGAGCGCGAGCTGGTCGAGGCGCGCGAATCGCGCGTCGGCCGTGCGCACGGCATGGTCGATTTCGATACCTACCACCGTCGCATCAACGCGATGAACTTCGCGCTCGCGCACGATGACGGCATGTCGGTCAACTACGACGAGGCCGACGTGATCCTGGTGGCGGTGTCGCGCGCAGGCAAGACGCCGACCTGCATCTACCTGGCGCTGCACCACGGCGTGCGCGCGGCGAACTATCCGCTCACCGACGAGGACCTCGAGCACGACCGGCTGCCGCCGCGGCTGCGCGCGCACCGGGCCAAGCTGTTCGGCCTGACGATCGATCCGGTGCGTCTGGCCCAGATCCGCCAGGAGCGGCGCCCGAACTCGCGCTACGCCAAGCTCGAGACCTGCCGGCACGAGGTCAGCGCGGCCGAGTCGCTGTTCCGCGCCGAGCGCATTCCGGTGCTGAGCACGACCAACACCTCGATCGAGGAGATCTCCAGCAAAGTCATGTCGACGCTGGGCATCGAGCGGGTGATGTACTGACGCGACGTGGGCGTGCGCCGGGGGCTGCCGGGCGGTTCACTCCGCGGCGTGTAGGATCGCGTTATGCCCAATGTCGATTCCACCCGCGTCCGGATGCCCGCACTGGGCCGCTTCGGCTGGCTGATGGCGCTGTATGCCGAGAACCACGTCCGGCTCACCCGGCTGTTCCATCCTGGCGACCTGCCACCCGGTACCTACCTGTCGCAGGCGCCGGGCACGCCAACGGTCCAGCTCGAGGTGATCGCGCAGCACCGCTACACCACCGAACTGCGGCTGAGCTACACCATGCTCGATCCACTGACCGGCGAACCGGACCCATCCGCGCACCTGCGTCTGTATCGCGACGCCGGCCAGGTCGAGGCAACGCATTGCTACGTCGGCCGGCGCTGGCAGGACGTCATCGGCATGTTTCCACCACCGGCCGAAGTGGTCGACCACCGCTTGCGCATGAACACGTTTCTGGGCAAGTGGCTCCAATATCTGGTCGAGCAGGGACATGGGGTTGCAACTTTGCGCCCGAATCTGGATGATGCGCGCCTCGCTCGCGACGAAGCCGAACTGCTCGGCTGAAGGCCCCCTCCCGGAAGGCCAAAGTCGCGAACGAAGTGGAAGCGAAAACTTGTTGACGTTGCCGCACGGCATCCCTATAATTTCGCGCTTCCCACCGTGGGGCCATAGCTCAGCTGGGAGAGCGCCTGCATGGCATGCAGGAGGTCGGCGGTTCGATCCCGCCTGGCTCCACCACAATTTCGTCGACAACCACAAGGCCGGTTCTCGACACGATGCAGGCTTCTGCGTCCCCATCGTCTAGAGGCCTAGGACACCACCCTTTCACGGTGGACACCGGGGTTCGAATCCCCGTGGGGACGCCACTCAACACGCTGCGAACGGGCGACTTCGACAAGAAGTCGCCCGTTTTTTTTTGCCGTCGCGCGCGGCACACTGCCGTCATGACTTGTCGACGCCACAGGAGTAGCGTTTCGTTGGGTGCCTAGGGGGAGGACGGACGTGAGAAAGCTGCACGAGGCCGACCGGATCGCGCTGATCCGCAGTCTGGATCTGCTGTCGCTGGCGGGGCATCCTGAATTGGACAGGATCGTGGCCCTGGCCGCGTTCGCGTTCCGGGTCAAGACGGTCCTCATCTCCCTGGTCGACGAGGTGGACCAGCATTTCCTGTCCTGTGTGGGTACCGAGCTGCGCGGGACCAGCCGCGAGATTTCGGTCTGCACGCATGCGATCGAGCAGGACGACATCTACGAGGTGCCCGACCTCACCGCAGATCCGCTGTTCTCGCGCAACCCGCTGGTCATGGAGGCGCCGCGCATGCGCTTTTACGCCGGGGCGCCGCTGGTGCTCGGCGACGGCTACAAGGTCGGCACGATCTGCCTGATCGACTACGCCCCACGGCGGCTGGACGAAGCCGAGCGCGAGCAACTGCGCTCGTTCGCGAATCTGGTCGTCGGGCAGATCTCGCTGCTACGATCGATGGGGCGGCGCGACCCGGTCACCGGCCTGGCGAACCGCCAGCAATTGGCGTGGGATCTGCGCGAGTCCCTGCGGCAGTCGCCGCCCGCGATCCCGGTACCGTCGCATCTGTGCATCATCGACGTGCTCGATGTGGCGAGCGCCCATCGGTTGACCCAGGCACTGGGCGTGGCGCCGGTCGAATCGATCGTGCGACAGCTGGGCTTTCGCCTGACCGATGCCCTGGGTGAGACCGCCCGGGTCTACCACGTCGGCGTGACCCGATTCGCCTTCGTACTGGCGGGCCGCTCGCGCGACGAGGTCGCGGCGATCCTCACCGACCTGCGCGAGCGACTCAGCGCACCGGTGGTCAGCAGCGGGCTGACCCTACAGACGGTGTTCCATGCCGGGGTGGCGGGATTCTCGACCCACGATTCGGCCGACGTGCTGCGCCGGGCGGTGACCGCGATGCACGCGGCGCTGGAAAGCGGCGCGCCCTGGTGCGAGTACGACCGCGACCGCGACGCACGGCTGCAGCGGCATTACCGCCTGGCAACCCAGGTCGAGCGTGCCCTGGACACCCGCGAGTTTTCGCTGGTGTATCAGCCGCGCCTGAGCCTGTCGACCGGGCGCCTGGGCTCGGTCGAGGCGCTGCTGCGCTGGCGGCATCCCGAGTACGGCGACATCGCCCCGGACGAGTTCATCCCGGTCATCGAAGGCACGACACTGATGCCGTTGGTCACGCGCTGGGTGCTGCGCCAGGCCCTGCACCAGTTGCTGGCCTGGGAGGCGCAGGGCGTGGTGCTCGACATCTCGGTTAATTTGTCTGGCGCGGATTTCCGCGACGGTCGGTTGCCGGCGTACATCAGCGATCTGGCGCGCGAGCTTGGCGTCGAACCCTCGCGCCTGGAGCTGGAGGTGACGGAGGGCGAATGGCTGCGCGACAAAGGGAGCGTGGCCGCCCAGCTCGGCGCGCTGCAGGCGCAGGGGTTCAACGTCGCGATCGACGATTTCGGCGCCGGCTACAGCAACTTCTCCTACCTCAACGAACTGCCGGCCACGACGATCAAGATCGATCGTGGCCTGCTGGTCGGGATCGAAACCAACGAACGTCGTGCGCGGCTGATCAGGACCGTCCTCAAGCTATCCGTCGAGTTGGGCTATCGCACTGTCGCTGAGGGCGTGGAAACAGCCGGCCAACTGGCGATGCTGTGCGAGTGGCAATGCGACGAAGCGCAGGGTTATCACGTCTCCCGCCCACTGGCGCCAGACGCGTTGATCGCACTCATCCGGCAACACGACAGCGCCGCCTCCGGGTCGCCGCTGACCGGCGCGGAGACCGGGCGCCTCGCCACCGTCGGTCAAGCCGGCTCGCTATAATCGACCGCGATGCCCCGGATCTCCGCCACTGCCGTTCGCATCCTGCTGCTCGCACTGCTCCTGATCGAATCGATGGGCGCAGTCTTCGCCGCGCCTGCCATGCAAGCCACAGCCTCGATGCATGGCACTGCCCAGGCGAGTGACGCCGATGCGCAGCCTTGCCATGGCGCAACCGGCCAAGCCCCCTCGGAACAGGGCGGGGCGCCCGCGCCGCACGCCTGCGACGACGAGGGCGGCTGCCTCTGCCTGCACGGCTGCAGTGCGGTCCTGATACCGCGCCAGCGGCCGCTGACCTTGGTGCCGACGCCGGCACGTCACCCTGCGGACGTGGCCCAGGCACGCGGCGATCCCGCCGCCGTCCAGCCGATCCGCCCACCCATCGCCATCTCCTGATCCGCACCGTTCGTCCGTCCCGATGTGGGGCAGGGCGCAAGGCCCGCGCAACCGGGCCATCCTACGGATGGAGTGATGATGACTTCCGACGTTTCCTTTGGCCGCCGCGGCTTCGACCCCGCGCGCCGCCGTTTCGTTCAGGGCCTGGCGCTCGGCGGCCTGGCCGCCGGCCTGGGCGCCTGGCCCCGCCCGTCCTGGGCACTGCAATCACCGCACAGCCGCGTCCTGGCCGGCACCGACTTCGACCTGGTGGTCGGCGAGACCCTGGTGAACTTCACCGGACGCAGCCGGCCGGCCGCGACCATCAATGGCAGCCTGCCCGCGCCGATCCTGCGCTGGCGTGAGGGCACCACGGTCACGCTGCGCGTGCGCAATGCACTGCCGGCCGGCTCGATCTTCGGCGATATGACCTCCGTGCACTGGCACGGCATCCTGCTGCCGGCCAACATGGACGGCGTGCCGGGCATGAGCTTCGATGGCATCCATCGCGGCGAGACGTTCCAGTACCGCTTCGATGTGCGCCAAGGCGGCACCTACTGGTACCACAGCCATTCCGGGTTCCAGGAACAGGCCGGCCTGTATGGCGCGTTGATCATCGATCCGGTCGAGCCTGAGCCGTTCGCCTACGACCGCGACTACGTCGTGATGTTGACCGACTGGACCGACCTCGACCCGCATGCGCTGTTTGCGCGGCTCAAGCAGATGGCCGAGCACGACAACTGGTACAAGCGCACCGCTGGCGACTTCGCCCGCGACGTGCGCCGCGACGGCTGGCGCGCCACGCTCGCCGACCGCCGCGCCTGGGGGCAGATGCGGATGACGCCGACCGACATCTCCGACGTCAACGCGCACACCTATACCTATCTGATGAACGGCACGACGTCGCCGGGCAACTGGACGGCGCTGTTCCGCAGCGGCGAGAAGGTCCGACTGCGCTTCATCAACGGCTCGGCGATGACCTACTTCGACGTCCGCATCCCGGGCCTGAAGATGACCGTCGTCGCGGCCGATGGCCAGTACGTGCACCCGGTGACGGTCGATGAGTTCCGCATTGCCGTGGCCGAGACCTTCGACGTGATCGTCGAGCCCTCTGGGCAGGATGCCTACACGATCTTCGCCCAGGACATGGGGCGGACCGGCTTCGTCAGCGGCACGCTCGCCGTGCGCGAAGGCCTGCGCGCACCGATCCCCATGATCGACCCACGTCCGATCCTGACCATGGCCGACATGGGCCATGGCGGCATGCACGGCATGGACCATGGGGCAGGGCCGGGCATGGGGCAGGGCGGACACACGGCGGCGATGCGCGGTGGCGGCCACGACCACGCCGCGATGGGGCATGCCGCCATGGACCATGCCGACATGGGACATGGCATGACGCCGATGCAGGCGCATCCTGACAGCGAGCATGGCAACCCGCTCGTCGACATGCAGACCATGACCCCGGCGCCGAAGCTCGACGATCCCGGCATCGGCCTGCGCGACAACGGCCGCACCGTGCTGACCTACGGGGCGATGCGCAGCCTGTTCGAGGACCCCGATGGCCGCGCGCCGTCGCGCGATGTCGAGTTGCACCTGACCGGCCACATGGAGAAGTTCGCCTGGTCATTCGACGGCATCAAGTTCAGCGACGCCGCGCCCTTGCGGCTCAACTACGGCGAGCGTCTGCGCATCGTGCTGGTCAACGACACGATGATGACCCATCCCATCCATCTGCACGGCATGTGGAGCGACCTCGAGGACGATGACGGCCGCTTCCAGTTGCGCAAGCACACCGTGGACATGCCACCGGGTACACGCCGCAGCTTCCGCGTACGTGCCGATGCGCTCGGACGTTGGGCGTTTCACTGCCATCTGCTGTACCACATGGAAGCGGGCATGTTCCGCGAAGTGCAGGTGGTCGAATGAGCACCGTCACATCGCATCGCAAGTGCATGCCCACGTTGCTCGCCGCCGCGCTACTCGTCGCGAGCGGCGCGCGGGCGCAGGACCATGCGCACGGTCACGGCCATGGCGAGGCGCATCGACCGCCATCGAGCGCCGCGTCGGATGGAGTGTCCGCACATCGCCACCATCCGCCCACCGAACGCGGGCACGAGGGGCAGGGCGCGCATCGAGTGCCCACAGGAGCAGCCAGCCTGCGTGCCGGGGCGGACCATGCCGGACATTCCGATAAGACGGCGCAAGGGGCACCCGCCCATGATCCAGCGCAATCGCATGGGGCGACGCCTGCGAGCACACACCCTCCCGCGCACAACCACTCGGAGATGGACCACTCGGGGAGGGGCGCGGCGAACGGACATCCAACAGCTAGAACGGACAGCCACGTCGGGCATGCGCCTACGCCTGGCGACTTAGCTCCGGATGCGCCTCCGCGCACGCCGATCCCTACACTCACCGATGCCGACCGCACGGCGGCGTTTCCGTCGCTGCATCCTCATGCGATGGGCGATTCGGCGATTCGCCACTTCGTCCGCGTGGACCGCCTCGAAGGCTTCGACACCGATCACGGCCACGGCCTGGGCTGGGAGGTGGACAGTTGGATCGGCGGCGATGTGCACCGCTTGTGGCTGAAATCCGGCGGCGAACGCGTGGCGGGCCGAACCCACGACGCCTCGCTGGACGCGCTGTATGGCCGCAGCGTGTCGCCCTGGTGGGATGTCGTCGCCGGCGCCCATCACGTCTTTGCGCCGGGACAAGCCAAGACCTACGCCAGTGTTGGCGTGCAGGGGCTGGCGCCGTACTTCTTCGAAGTCTCGGCGATGGCGCACGTCGACGATCGCGGACGCGTGCTCGCCGAGCTGGAGATCGAGTACGAGCTGTTGCTGACCAACCGGCTGATCCTGCAGCCGGCGGTCGAGCTCTCGGCCGCCAGCGAATCGGATTCCGCGCGTCGGATCGGCAGTGGCCTGGGTCGGATCGAAGCCGGCCTGCGCCTGCGCTACGAGGTCACGCGACGTTTCGCGCCGTACATCGGTGTAGTTCACGAACGCAGCTTCGGCCAGACCCGAATACTGGAACAGGCTGATGGCGGTACCGGACGGGAGACGCGCTGGGTGGTCGGGATCAGGACCTGGTTCTGAGTTGAGCACCTGGGGCCGTGCAGTCGCGCGGCCCCTCTCATCCTAGCCATTGGAATTTTACATAATGTACATTATGCGAAGTTCGCTGGATTGTGCTTTCATGAGCGAGCCGCCTCCTGCGCGGCTTGAGTGTTACCGGGGGTTGCAGCCCCCGGCAAGGTTTGCCCGGACGGGCGAACAAAAAGCGGGTCGGCCGTGGGGGCTCCACTCCCCACGGTCGGCTCCACCAGCGCGGGTCCGACCGCTGGTGAATCCAGAGCGGCGCATCCATGCGCCATAGCCGCAGGGGCTTCACCCCTGCACCCGGTCCCGTCGTCGGCGCCTATCTCGCGATCACAGGCATCGAGCCACGCATCGCACGAGGCGATGCCGATCTCGACATCACTACGCACGACGAACGTAGCCACGCGGTCTACCAATGGCGCGCCCGCGAGCCGCTGCTCGCGGGCGAGGTCGTCAGCAGCGTCACGGAGACGGCCGTAATGATGACGAAGCGAGCGCACCACGCGCGGCGTGATCCCCGGCACGTTCGCGGGCAGCACCAGCCACGACACGTCGGCGCGCGGCTGTGGCCTGCTCAGCGCGCTCACGGGCCCACCTCAGCAGCCGTCGCCGACACCGGCATGAGCGCGTGCTGCAACCGACGACAGACAGCCGGCCCCCCGGCCCCCTGCTCGCCCTCGCCCTCGCCCACGACCAGCGCCGCGGCGTCGGCGGCTGTCAGCAGGCTTCCGGATGGCACCGCTTTGCCTTGAGCCCGCTTCCGCACGGACAGGGATCGTTTCGACCGACCCGCCGCGCCACCACTCGCGGCGTGGCTGCGTCGGGCTCGCTGTCGGGATCGGGCGTTGCGGGTGGTGGAATCGATCGAGCCGCCGACGCCGTCCTGGCGCGTGGAGCCGTCGAGAGCATCCCCTGCGGGTTCGACCTCAGGAACACGCAGAACTCGCGGATGGCGAGCGTGCAGAAGGCGTTGAAGGAGATCCCCATCCGGTCGGCCTGCGTCTGCGCGTCTTCCAGCAGATCCATGGGCAACCTCAGGTTGAATTTTTTCACTTCCGGCTTGGACGTTTTCATGGCCCCATTGTGGCCCCATTTTGGGGCCACATGCAACGGTCATTGAAAACGAAGGAAACAGCTGTTTTTCAGGCGAATCCGGAGAAACGGGAAATTGTGTATTCCCTTTGTGGGAAAAAGAGACAAGCCCAGGGCGCGGGCCCGCCGGGCCCGGCCCGAAGTCGGGCCTTGCGGCCCCCGGCTGGCCCGTATGCATGTGCGAGGGAACAAGGTAGGCGGGATCGGTGCGGCGACGGTCCATCACCCGCTTGAACTCGACAGCCATTCGCACCAGCAGTCCCTGCCACGCCATATCGCCCGGTTCGATCCGATGGCCCTCAGGCGTGATTAGCGCGCCCCTTACGAAGCGGTAGGCAGACCATGCGGGGTCGATAGGGTCGCCGCAGCGAAGCACGCGGAGAAGCTTGAAAGCGGCGTAAGGCGGGCGCGCCCTCCCAGTCTCCCAATGGCCGATGGTGCGGAACGACACGCCGAGGAAGTCGGCAGCGGCCTGCCGGTCGAAACCCGCAGTGCGTCTGGCGTCATAGAACTGGTCAGCAGTAATGACCGGATTGAACCTGCGAGGACGAAAACCCTTATTTTTCAAGGGTTTACTGTACATTATGCGAAGTTCCGCAGCCGGACGCTGGTCCGGCAGCTGGCACGCTGGATCGTCCGTCTCATCTTACGGAGATCGACATGCTGGGCACCGCACTTACGAATGCTCCGCGTACGCACTTAACGTGTACATCTGACGCAGTTAGAGGTGTACATCGAAGCTCCCGACGCACAAGAGCGTGTACACACGTGCGACTTCTGCAGGTTTAGGTGACCACTTATCCCTGAGTCGAATTGCTTGCCCGTCGCGAACGACGGACAGCCTCTTTGGCCTCCAACTCGGCCATGACGATATCCATCTCCCGAGAGACCAAGCGCCAAACCGCGATCAACGGGGCGAAAAAGACAACGGGACCTTCTCGCCAGCCTTGCTTGAAACTTGACCACAGTTCGTTTGCCGCCACGGGATACCTCCAGTTAGCGCGATGGGACAGTCGCTCCGACTCTATGGGTTCTTAGTCTTCCCAGATGAGACTCGGCCACGCAGTCGAAGACGAGCGTCGGGTGGAGCCAGCGCCCCTTGGTGCGGCGAGCCGAGCTCTAGGGCCGGGCCGACTCTTTCTTCTTCGCAGGTTTGCGGGCTTTAACTTGTAAGCGATTTTCTGCTGCTTGGCGGGCGACTTCAGCGTCTGACGCTCTATCGAGCGCGGCATTCCGCTGACGCTCCTGCTCTTTGATCTCTCCTTCAAGCTGGCTGACCAAGCGCTGCAGTTCGACCGCTCGGGCCGTCGCGAGACGTTCGGATTGGGAAGCTTCTGATGCCGCGTTGCGCAAGGCCACCTCATCGGCGGCAAATCCTTCGCGCTCTTGGCTCAGTGCCTCTTGGCGTTCTGCAGGGCGACCTGTTGGTCGGCAAAGCCGTTCTCGGCTTCGGACCGGGCATGCTCAAGAGCCAACGCCCGCCACTCCCCTGCCAACTTGGCGACCGCCTCAGGGGCCTCGGGCACCGAAAGGCTGCGCTGATGGGTGCTCAGCCGTGCACCAAGGGCACGCCACCAGGTCTCCAACCATCGCGTGACGGTGTTGGGCGACCCGGTGCCCAAGTGCGCACGAATGCGCTCGACGGTTGGTCGTTCTCCGGCGTCAACGATCTCGTCGGCAGCGGTGTGAACGTCGAATTCGGTGATGCCTCGAGCCATGGAAGTGCCTCCTACGCGACCGCCCTACTCTGTTGATTGCATACTCACGATAAGTGATGATTATCGCGGCTACGATCTCTAAGTCGTATTATAAATTACATACTAAGAAAGAAATTTCCGCTAACTCCACCCTCGTCCAGACCGTTCATCACCTGGTGTTGCCGGAACAGCTGGCCCAACAGGCCGCCGACGCGGTGCGCGAGCTGCTTGCCGAGGCCGCTGCCGCCAATACCACCCGCAGCTATGCCAGTGCCTTGCGCTACTGGGCCGGCTGGCACGCCGCCCGTTACGGAATCGAGCTGTCGCTGCCCGTGCCCGAGGCGGCCGTGCTGCAGTTCGTGGTCGACCATGTGGTGCGCCGTAACGCCGACGGTGACTTGGCTTGGGAACTGCCGCCGGCGATCGACCAGGCCCTGGTGGCTGCCGGCCTGAAGGCCAAACCCGGCCCCTGGACCCTGGCCACGGTCCGACACCGGGTCGCGGTCCTGTCCACGGCGCACCGGCTCAAGCAGCAGCCCAATCCCTGTGAGCAGCCGGCCATCCGTACCGTGCTCAGCCGCGCCGCCCGAGCGGCGGTCAAGCGCGGCGAGCATCCGCGTAAGAAGACCGCCATTACCCTGGCCGAACTGGAGGCCATGCTGGCCACCTGTGACGACAGCCTGGAAGGCCTGCGTGACAGCGCCCTGCTCTGTTTCGGCTTTGCCAGTGGCGGCCGCCGTCGCAGCGAGATCGCTGCGGCCGACCTGCGCGACCTACGCCGGATCGGGGCGCAGGGCTATATCTATCGGCTCGAGCACAGCAAGACCCAGCAGGCTGGTGTCACCGCGTCCTCCACTCCGGACAAGCCGGTGCTCGATCGGGCCGCCCTGGCGCTGGCGGACTGGCTGGATGTGGCGGGGATCACCGAGGGAGCGATCTTCAGGCGGCTGTGGAAGCGGCGTGTTGGCCCTGCCCTGTCCCCTGCTGCCGTCGCTGAAATCGTGCAGCGGCGGGCGAAGATGGCAGGGATCGAGGGAGACTTTGGTGGACACAGCTTGCGGTCAGGCTTCGTGACCGAAGCCAGCCGACAAGGCGTGCCACTGGCGGCGATCATGCAGATGACTGAGCACCGGGCGGTGTCGAGTGTTGTTGGGTACTTTCAGACCGGCGGTGCGTCGGCGAATCCTGCTGCTCGATTGCTTGAAGACTGAAGGGCAACGCTATTACCGCCCGTCGATAGATCTGGACCCAGACTCGGCCGCTCCCGCGAGTCCTCCTCGCCTCATAGCCGGCCCTTGGGCGGCGTCAGCAGGCTATTGCGGGACGGCGGGTAGACCGCCCCTCGCTCTACTTGTTCCAAGACGGCTTTGAGGTCCCAGCCGTTGGCCACGAGCTGCTCGATGACGTCGGGCGTCAGCGCGACCCGTCCTGCGCTCCGAAGATCTGCTCGATCCGCTTGTCGACCGACGGGGCCTGCTCGAGCGCCTCCCGGAGCTTGTCCACCGGATAGCCGCCAATCGCCCGGCTGCGGATCTCGGGATGCCCCGTCTCGACCGTGAAGAACGGTCCCGCCAAGCGAAAGGCGCCGTCCCATTCGATCTCCAGGCGCATCGGCAAGTTGCGCACGCCGACCTCCTGACGCTTGCCGTGCCAGACAAGGCAGAGGCAGCGGTCTTCCTCAGGGTCGAGCAGCCAGCCGTCGCCGTCCTCGGTCGAGAAGAGCACGAACTGACGAGAGGCGAGCGCCTCGGGGCCGGTAAGGATGAGCTTGCCCTCCCATGCCATGGCCGCCGCCATGATCCGCTCAATCTCCTTGGTGAGCTGCCGATCTGCCTTGATCTCTTCCGTTTCGGCCAAGCAGAGCTTGACGTGGTGCCAGTGCTCGTAGCCAGCGCTCTTGGCAACCCGATCAAGTAGCGCCGTGTGCTTGCCGCCGCCATTGCGTTGCAGGGCCTTGGCCTTCTTGCGCAGTGCATCCGCTTGGGCGGCAGTGGTCTTGATAAAACGCATGACTGACTCCTCGCTGGGGCGAAGGCCAGCTGCTCACTGCCCGGATTCGCCGCAGAGGGGAATCAAACATGGGAAGTTGGACGCCGTCCCCGCAGGGGTTTGCCATGGCGAGCAGCAGGCGCCGGCAACGCCCATGGGCAGCCTACCAAAGAAATCTGCAGGAGTGCGCCGCCGTTCTGGCGCCTTCCGCGCACGTGCGTGCAGGGTTCACTACTCTGCACCGCGAAGCTGGTAGCTGCCGCCCCTTTTGAAGACCAGTTCGGCATGAAGATCCGCACGGCCAACGATCACCGCCAACAGAGGTCGCCCATCAGATCGTCTACGACTGAGTCGCAGCCACTCTGATCGATCCAGCTCTGACGGCGTCGGGTAGTCCTGCGGGTGGGTATGCCACTCCCCAGATACCGCACTTGCCCCGAACTCTGCGCCCAGAGCATCGATGCAATCGTGGCATGTCCAAATGGCATCCTCTCAAACAAGGCGCGAAATCGTCGATCTCGCGGAGTGGGCGTCGTGGCCTTTTTGATCAGCAAGTGCTCGCCATGCACGGTCCCGAGCAGCAAGCCACCCGCCTCACAGTCCGTATCAGCGCGCTGGGCGTGATTTCGGAAGACCTCTAGCACCTCCGGTTCGAAATGGAGAAGTCTGCGGTGGTCATCAGTGGCCCAGGAGCTCAGGAACGGCATATCGGGCACGCCCTATGCGGCTCCGGACTGCAGTCTGGGGTTGCGACCTCAGCGGTGCGGTCCAGCACCCGCGTGCGGAGCCGCGGCGAAGACGGATCATTCAACCAATCAAGCGCCATCTCAGCGCCGAGCGTGGCGGCGTGCAGTGATACGGTGTTGGGAAAAGGCACGAATAGCCCCTCGCACCCCTGCCCAGCGAGAAGCGTAGAAGCGCCGCCTACTACCGACAGCAGTTCGCTTTCCCGCGCGTAGTGCCAGAGGCATCGGAAGCACGCACCGTTGTGTGGAGCGTGCAGGAGGCCGCGCACTGCGGCGCCTGGCCCATCGATCCAGACAGAAAGAATTGGCACGCTTGCGCCATATCGCTCGCTCAGCCAATGCCCGAGCGACTCTTCCCCGGTTGCATCAATCAGCAGATCAAGCGTGCCAAGCTCGGCTTTGCGCACGTCAACCGGGAGGGCCCGCACATTGGCACTCGGGAGCATGCGCTCAAGCTCTGCCTTCAACGCGGACGCCTTGTTGGAATCGAGGCTGGGAAACCCAAGTCGATGGCGCCCGATGTTCTGCGCGCCGAAGGTATCGAGATCGATCAACGTCAGCCGGCCGCCGAGCGTCCCCGCGCCCATACGAAGCAGTGCATCGGCGAGATGTCCGCCAATTGTTCCGCAGCCAACGACTGCAAGGTTCAACCCACCAAGCGTTGCGAGATTTGGGACGCTACGACTGGCCACATAAGCGTCGTCGATTCGCACCAGCCAGAGCGGCTGCACCTGTGCGCGCAGCGTCGGATCACCCCGCTCTGCCAGCTTCACCCGCTTGGCCTTGTTCCCCTTCGTGAGCTTGGGGCTAACGGCGCGTGAGTGCGCCAAGGCCTCTTCCAAGCGAATGACGATGCCGTAGGTGAGCAAGGGGGACTCGATGAGCACCAGCATGACGGGGGCTTTCTTTCGAAACCCCTCCCGAATGCGCTCATGAAGCTTTCGACGGCAACGCGGGTCGAGCGTGCTCTGCCAATCCAGCATCTCGGACACCGTGCTCGGTGGCCACGCGCCCGCCCAAGGCCTTGGCTGAGCTGGCGTTTTGATGCGAAACGTCAGCACGCTTTCGCTAGTGTTTTTGAACTCCAGCGCAGCCAGCTTGCGCGCCGTCCGCGCTTCATCGTCTGTAATACAGAGCATCGTTCTGCCAGCGGCCTCGCCGAACAGGCATCGCTGCTCCCCGAGTTGCTTGCCTTCGATGTCAATATGGCAGCTGTATCGCCCCCAGTAGGCAAAGAACTCTTCGGCCAGATCATCGACCAGTTCGCCAAGCAGCACCTTGTCCAGTACAAGCTCCGCCTGCTTCAAGCAGGCGAGCGTCTGTCCTACAGGGTCGAAGATATCCAGCACGACAGTGCCTTCCGCGAGAAAGCACAACTCTCCGTTCGGGCCGAGATGAGGCACGGCCGCTGGCAGCCCTTCTGGCTTCGTCAGAAGGCGAATCTTCGGAAGCGAGGTAAAGCGGGGGTCAAGGTCGATCTCGCACGGGACGACTCGCCCCTTGCGCTCTGCCGCCAAGTGACCAGAGAGGCGGAACCAGCCCGCTGGCGACTGCCCCAAGTGCACGAAGTTGCGCTCTTTCAGCGCTTCGATCACCTGGAGCGCCGCCGCCCGCTTCATCCGGCCATCGTCCGACCCACGAGCTCACTCGGGCCTGCCGCGGCGGGAGCCGCCATGATTGTCTGGGCGATCGTTGACGCCTTCACCCGCTCCGGCTCATCAGGAAAGCGGGCGCCAAACTCGCCGCGCATCCAAGTGCACCCCTGTGCCGCGTTGCTGGCCGCAACTGTTGCCCGGAGCACTTTTTCGAAGCTCTCAAAGGCCTGCGCCGCCTCCTCGACCTTCTCGGCACCAAGCCGCTTGGTCAGCGACTCACTCTCTTCTACGGGATTGCACACGCCGCCGCGAAGGCGCCCCGGCAGTTGAGCCACGACGTCCAGGAGCGCCAAATCATCGCGTCGATCGCGCTTCTCAAAAATCGGCGCTGCTGCTGCCATGAGCAGGATCGAGGACGGGCCGCCGCTCGCCCAGCGCCAATCGCGAAACGCTTTGAGGTAGCGCACTACGCGCCGGAACTGTTCGCCCTTCGCATCAACCTGTCCAAGAAACCAGTCCTTCACCGGCCGGGGGTCTGACGGCAACCAGTTGTCTTCTCGATGTGCCAACAGCACCTTGTTCTTCGGGAGCGCCGTCCAGCTATCGCGAGAACGAACGCTAACGGCCTTGGCGACCGAGTCGAAACCGTAGTTCTCCGTAGCGAGCGCGAGTTGCGTGAACTCCTCATCCGGAATCGCGTAGAGCGGGATGTCGATGTGCGCGTACTCGGAAATGATGACGCGAATGCAGGTGGCCTTCGACCGATCCATGCGCCAGCGGCGCGCCACCACCAACGGTAGAAGGGCTTCCTCTGCCGCCGCGAAGAAGACGGTCGTGGCGGCACTGGGGCGCTGCGACTGGGCCACAAAGCCCAGCGGCAAGTAGCACCCATCATCGACGTCTGCTTGCTGGGGCCGTTTGGCGGGCGAGTTCAGCGTTTTGTAGGCCCACGAGCCCTGCGTAAAAAAGCGCGGCTCGGGCACGGCGCCAGAGTATCCGTTCTCGCGAAGCGCGCGGGGAATGCCCGCCCGCAAGCAAGCGCGCACCTCCTTACGCGCATGGGCAATCGCGTCGCGCTCATCCTGCGAGAGATCGAGAGAGGCATGCATGCACGCTTCACCATCGACCGTCGTGAAAAACAGCGAGCTCAGGTTCAACATGTGGCCTCCTCGGCGTTCTTGTTCGCACCATGAAAAAAAGTCGGCGGAGCAGCCTTGTGCTCACGAAACGGCTTAAACTTGGGATCGGGCAGCGCACGCTGGGCTGCGTGCATACCCCTGTCCCGAAGCGTGTTGGTCGAGGCGATGGACACCCGATCAAGCGCCTTGACGTCCTTGCTCTGATCGGGCCTCGCTTTGTCGTCGATCGGGTAGTAGTCGTCGCCGAGCTTCTGCCGGAGCATGTAGTCCACTGAGGATTCTTGCGCCGAGATCACGAGATCGAACAGGCTGCCGCCCCAGCGCCCAAATCCGCGGTCCAAGCTTGCACCGCCGCGCACCGTCGCGCCAATGGTCATCGTGCCAATTGAGAGAACACGGACCTTTTTCTCTTTCTCGCCAGGCGCGAAGAACATGTCGACTTCGTGCAGCCCGAAGAGCCCCGGCGCATTGCCAACTAGGCCGCCATCAGCGAAGACGCCTCGCTTGTGCCGAAAGAGCGGGAAGTAAACGGGCGCTGCTGCAGTCGCGAGCGCGACGTCGACGAGGCGCATCTCATGGTCGATCTCAAAGCTCGGATGATGCGACGTCTTGAAGAACTGGCCGCGCCCGGTCGTGTAGTTCACAGCCGGGATGAGCACCCGGTGCCGCAAGTCGCCGATCAATGCGTCGCCGAACCGCTCGGTGAGAACATTCTCAAGCCCTTTGGAGTCATGTTTGGCCTTCGCCCAGAAGCCGAGCGCGCGACGTGTCCAGGTGCGGCACCCGAAGATTCGGTTGCCCTGCGTTTCGAACAGGCTCTTCAACTCGCTGGCTGGGATTTCAGCAGCGAGCCCAAGGGCCAGCATCCCACCTGCCGACGTCCCGCAAATGAGATCGAAGTGGGAGGCGATGGGCCGCCCAAGCCTGGCTTCAAGCTCGGCGAGCACCGTTCCGGTATACAAACCGCGGTAGCCGCCACCCGAGAGGGCAAGCACGTGGTAGGTGGGGATGCTAGTCATCGGATCAACCTCGCGGCGGGAAGCTGTCGTTGCCGTGACTGTCCTTGTCGCGGATGCGCCCATCAGGGCGATGAATCACGAGCTCCGAACTCTGATTGCGGGCGATCTCACGACCTGCGTCGATCGCTTTCTGCTGCGTTTGGTGCACGGACGTGGCGCGCTGATTGCCCGCCCCCTTTACCGCCCAGCCTTCCTGATGCGGCACCACGTGCTGGTTCTTACCGGCCATTTTTCTATTCCTTCTTGCTCAGACATGAAGTTCCGGCAGCTTCGATTTGCGAAGCAGCCACGCTTACCGCACACTCCGCTGCTCAGCCAGACAACACTCAGACCGGAAATCAGCCTGACCCGCTACTCCCTTCCGCCGCCTCTGTATGTCTATCTGGACAACACGCTATCAGTCCGTCGATTCGGTTACAACTGCTGTGTGCGGCAGATCACACCCAGCACGGCATTCGTTCAGCTTCGATGGCGTTCTAACGCTTTCTTAAAGGACTCACATGCCTCAAACCGGTCTTGGCGTCGCCCTGAGGACGCTCCGGGAGCGCAGCGGTCATTCGCTGCGCCGTATTACAGAACTCACTGAAGTTGATCACGCCTACGTCTACCGCCTTGAGACGGGAGAGAAGACCAATCCTTCGCTGGATCTGGTCCAGAAGATGCTCGCGGTGCTCGGCACTCAGCCGCGCGAGAACGAGTTAGTTGCATGGCTGGTGCAACACCCCGACACCGATCCAGCGCTCGTCCAATACGCGCTGGAAGACAGCACGGTGGATGTGGAAATATTCTCGGCAGCTGCCGGCGTGCGGCACAGGGGAAACGCGAGGCCTGATCCTGAGACGTTGATTGCGCGTGTCAGGCGCGCGTTCGCGGAGGACGACGATGAGGAAGATTGATTATGGAAGACGCCGAGGTCGCGCACCGGGCGCGTGAGTTCTTGCGACAGGTTGGGGCTGTTCCCGTAGGCGAAGATCTGAGTCCCTATGCAAAAGCCCTTGGCGCGAAGATCAAGTTTGACGAGCTTGATAAGGGCGAATCGGGTTACACGCTGACCCGCGCATCAGGCAAGCACGTCATCACGATCAACGCTTTGGAGTCGCCTCAGCGCCAACGCTTCACGATTTGCCACGAGATCGCGCATATCGCGCTTGAATTGCCGTCAGATCACAAGGAAGTGGCGCCCTGGGCTTTCGCCAAGCGGCATATCAATGAGGTCCACTGCGACCTTTTTGCAGCCGAACTTCTGATGCCATATCAGCAGTGGCTCGCTATTGTTTCCAAAGGTGAGCCTTCCCTCGACGCCATCAAGACGATGGCGGCCACCTTCTGCACCTCCTACCCGGCCACAGCATCGCGATTTGCAACATTGAGCGACGGCCCCTGTGCCTTCGTTACGATGGAGCGCGGCACAGTGCGCTATGCAGCGCAGTCCAAGACGCTGCGTGCGCTAAATGCGCGGATTCGCGCGCGTTCCCCCATCCCCGAGGGTGCCTTGGCACACCGTCTCCGCGCTGCAAAGGAGACTCAGACTCAAACCGCTGATGTCGCCCAAGACGTCTGGTTCGAAGACTGGGAGGCTGGTCTTGAGCTCGTTGAGCTAAGTCGCCACTACGCGGAGAGCGACACCACGACGTCACTGCTCTGGTTCGACAACGAAGACGCGCCAGAGATCGAGGTGGACCGTTTCGGGCGACAAACGCGCGAGGAGACCGGACTGGATGAGCTGACCGGCCATCTCGAATGGGGTAGCAGGTCTCGCCGACGCTAGTGCGAAACCAGCGCAAAAGTCTGAAGATCACGCCGTCGCTCCGATCACCCGAGTGGAGTTTGAGGCGCAGCAATCAACTGAGCCGTAAGTGCCGACGAAACCGTTGGCGATTCACTCCGAGCTTGTGCCCCACCTGTCTTCCATCGATCTGGCGTCGTGGTGCGAGCTCTGCGAGCGACATTAGGCTCCGCTGCTGTTCCTGATGGTTGGCACTGGCCCTGACGGCTGGGTCGGGGTGAACAGCCACAGGCTGCTGCGCTCGGTGCGCATGCTGCCAGTCGCCGTCTGAGGAGGATAGGCTGCAATCGCGATGCGGTGCTGCGGCGCTAGAATAGTCGGCGCCAAGGGGGCGGCTGATCCATACGAGGGGCGCGGCGGCGAAATGGAAAGCTCTACACAACGATTTGCCATACGGGTTCTGCGCGCCGCAAGCGCGCAATTGCCAAGCGACTTTACCGGCCTCGGGGTGATTTTCTACGCGACGCTCGATGAGCTGTTGTTTCTTGGACTCGATGTCCCACCGGTGGCTGAGGTGTCCTTGCCCGTGTTCGGAGAGGCAGCTATTGCGGCCACGCTGGCACAAGTGTCCAGCGTTGGTTCCGGCTGGCATGACGGTTTTCACTTCGTGGACGTCGAACGTGAAGTTCTGAGCCACTTGTCGCAGTTCGTCTCCCCGCCGTTGCCATTGCTTCCAGCAACGGCACCCGCCGCTGCGGGCGCCCGCCATATGACAGCGGCATTGGCGAGCCGGGTGCGGGGCATCCACGGCTGCGGCATCCTGACTGCTCGTAGCGAATTGTCATATTTCAGTGACGGCCGTTGCGTGGTCCACGAGCGCCTCGGATGAGAACAGTCACGCTGACGTTCGCCGAGATCGTGCGCCTCATCAAGGCGTCGTTTTACGTGACTCTAGGTGCCGCTGCCGTGATCGTGCTGCTGCGCCTGGCTGTTACCAGCAGTAGCAGCCAGACCTCCTTTGTTGCACTGGCTTTCCAATCGATCTCTATGGCGCTTCTATTCACGACGGCGCTGTTTGGCTTGTTGGCGAATCGCCCCTGGAAGTTCAAGCGCCTAGCCAGTTGGCTGGGGCGGCCCAGCATCCATGGCATTTGGGCTGGAACGCTATACACCGACTGGCAGGATAAGGAGGGCAATCGCCCCGCTCCGATCCCAATCGCATTCGTGATTCGGCAGACCTACCTGTTTGTATCGATTCAGTCATTCACTCAGCGCCAGCCGGCTCATTCAACGTTCGAGTTCTTGGGTACAGACGAGAAAACTACTGATACCCACTTGGCGTACGTCTACGAGCTGCGTCGCACCGCGTACAAAGAGAACAAACTGACGACCGGGTATGGCCACTTGACGCTGCAAGACGGTGGCAAGGTGCTGGCTGGCGATTATTGGACTAACTCGCCGACTCAAGGCCGACTCGAACTTGAGTTCATTGCTCAGGACTGTGATGGTGTCAATTCGTACGACTCGGTCATGCGAGTCATCGCTCAGACCAAGCGCCAGAAAGTCGGCGCGGCGACCTGAGTTACAAGGTTGGCCGAAGGTGGGCACGCTCCCTAACCCCGATAAATCTTCCAAACCGCACACTCCGATCGCGCCTAGTTCAGCCGAACGACCTTGTGATGCCGCGGCGGCTTCATCCTTCTCGATCCAGCCCAGCGTCAGCAGATAGAGGAAGGGGGTGGATTTTGACAGGTCGTTAGAACGGGCTCGTGAATCGTCTTGGTCAATCCACTTAACTACTAATTCGATCATTCAGAAGTCAGCTGGCAAGCCGATAAGGCAGGCATACTCCTACGTCAACATCGCATGCATTACCTCCTCCTGCTGTGCATGATTGTGTCCCTTGTGTGGGGATCGGCATCGATCGCACCCATCTTCGTCCGGGCATACGACTTTCTTCCCGGGCTAACAGTGGCGCTGCTACTGATCTTCCTATGCACAACCCTTTGGGGTGTAGCAACCGCCTATCTAATCGACCTGCTGAGCTCCCACCATCGTCGTAACAACGAGTTCCTTCGTGAATTCTACAAACTTCTATACAAAGACCTCGGTGTCATGCTGGTGCTCGCCGCCCTGCTCTGGTGCATTTTCTGGGCTGCCAAGCCGGCCTATAGCCTATCCAACATCGACATCGCATGCTTAGGGTTGCCCCTCTATTTGTATGCAATCCTCTCCATCGCGAAGGCTAAGGATCCAAGCCGAATCTTGAAGGTCTCAGTTGGTTACAGATCCGTTCTTGTAGTGCTTCCGCTCGTCCTTCTGACGGCTTCCTGCATCGCACTAGTACAGATCTACTCTGGTCGGGTTCCAGCGCTCGGCTCACTCTGGATCCAGCTGAGTATCTTAGCGGGTGGGTTCTCTACGTACGTCAGCTGTAATCAGTTCGCCTACTACGTTCGTCGTCGACGAATCGCAGTCTCTCCTACGCTCGGCCACATGTTTCGCAAGCTTCGAGGTGGTAAGCCCGGCATCTACGACCTTGCGATAAAAGTTTCGGAACGGTTTGAAGAAGAGATGAGGATCAAGACAGCTCAGCGAGCAGCAGAGGCTAGACGCAAGGTTGGCAAGAAGACTAAGAAGCGCTAGCAGCGTGCAGAAAAAAACAGAGCTTTACAGCTGAATTTTCTATCCCTTGCATACTTAAACCTCGCTAGGGCATGCATGCCTTGATCAGCGACGGCGTCGGGTCTGGATTCGCGCTCTATCTACGCCCGATAAACATCCCTAATCACTACCTCGCCTATTGCGAGTTCCCGCACGTCAGAGCACCAACCGCATCAAGCGTGGCGCAGCCGCGCCCGTCAGTCGCTAGCGGCCCGGACCGCGTGGGTGATTGCAAAGCTGGGATACAAGGCTCGCATTCGCGCGGATGCTTTCAATGGTGCGATGGCCGCGCGCACCATTGACCACAGCGCGAACAGGTTCGCAAAGCGCATCGGACTTGACGCGGCCGTTGGTATCCATGACCCGGCCGTACGTGGGTGAAAGTGCGTCGGGCGAACCGCCTGTGGTCGGCACAAAGTTGCGCACAACCCGCCCTCCGACCTCAATGTCACGGTTCGTGTCGTAGGTGCGATCGATGCGCTGGCCTTCGGGGCAGCGTTCGGATTGGTACGTGACCGCGCCCTGCCAGTTCACGCACTTGTAGACGTGCTGGGCCAAGGCCGGTGCCGACACGACGAACAACACCGCGAACGCGGCGACGCCCCTGACATCCATGATGCAACGCTCCATCCCCTGTAGGACGGAGTGTAAGCCTGCTCACGTGCTGCGTCACGTGACCGGATCGCCTGGCCAACTCGGGCGGAAGGCTTGGCCACCAGCGCCCTACCCGACGTCTAGAGATGAAAATTCCCGAACGATTCGGGTTGGTAGATCACCTTGTCGATCCGGATATGGCGCGTACGATCGCCCACTCTCCAGTCGAAGGCATCGCCTTCTTGGTAGCCCAGGATCGCGGCGCCGACGTCGGTGAGGATCGACAGTTTCCCGGAGCGGTCGTCGGCATCTTGCGGATAGACGAGCTCGACTTGCGCCTGATCGTGGTCCACCTGCAGCACGACCCTGGAATTCATGGTCACGACATCGCGCGCGACGCGCTGCGGCTCCACGACGATCGCGCGCTCGATCTCGTGTTCAAGCTCGACAACGGCCGCCCCTTGCTCGAACGCAATCAGGCTCTCGAGCCGGGCTTTGTCGATCTCCGTGACGTAGATGTCGGTCGCTTTTGCCAGGACGCCTTCGCGCAGCAACTGGAGATATCGAGCAGAGGTCATGGACAGAGAATTCAGCGTGGATACTTCGGCTTTGCGCAAAAAGCCGCAGCGCTCAAAGCCCTTGAGCGAGCGGGTGTTGCCCGGCTGAATCTTGGCGATGACGGTCTCGGCCCGCATGTCGAGGAAAGCGAGCTTCAGGCCTTCCCGGATGGTGCTGCCGCCCAGTCCGCGCCCCCAGTTGTCCTGGTCGCCGATGACCAAGACGATTTCGCACTCGGTGCCTGTCTTCACCAAGCGGACGAAGCCGACCGGGACATCGTTCCGGTCGTAGGTCATGAAGAATCGGCCGCCCTGATTGAACAAGTGTGTCAGGATGGGCATCTGCGTCCGGTCTACCGCCTGCGCGATGAATCGAGACACGCTGCGGGAGTCGCTCAGGTAGCGCGTCACGCGCTCATCTTCCAACCAGTCCATCAAAAGCAGGGCGTGTGTCCGCGTGATCTCCGGACGCAACGAAACAAACGGCTTTTTCATCTTCGCCACCTTGGTCGCAAGAATGAAAGCCTGTCACGGTCGCGCCGTGCTGGTTCTTTCCATCAACGCTGGAAATTATAGGCCCGATCCCATGCGTGCCCAAGGAAGGGGTCGCATGCAGTGACATGCTTTCCCTTGATCGAATCAGCTGTGGCGATGCATGCGCAGCGCTTGGCCAGCTCGACGATGAACCTGACAACCGGTGCCCTGCCCAAACGAGCCCTGCTTCAGCCCTGCAGGCTTACCGGATCCCACGATGGTTGCACGCCGACGAGACCGCGTCGTTGAGTCGGCGCAGGTCGTCGTAGCGGCGCTGCATGCCGAGGCGGGCCAGCGTCTTGTCGCGTTGGGCGCGGGCGGCGAGGCAGCGCGCGTGCCGGTCGTCGCGCGGCGCGGAGGGTCGGCGTGGCGCGCGGAAGCTGCGTGTGCGCATCGCTCGTGGGCGTGCCGAAGGCGGGTTTGACGTCACCTGGGCTGGCTGCGCCGCAACGGGCGCTGGGCGCAGATCGGCGATCTCCCAAGTCCTCAGTGTTGCGCCCGCGCAGGCCTGCGACTGGTAGACGATGCCGCCCGCGGCCTCCCGGCACTTGTGCAGCGACTGGGCACTCGCCGGCAGCACGCACAGCGCCAGCAGCAGCGCGAACATCGACCTTCGCATGGGCACCGTCCTGGGGCACGATCCTGGATCGATACGATGCCGCGCCAACAGATCGTGCGCCTCGGACCTCCGGCCGATCCGCGTAGGACTGGACCGCGCGGCCGGATCGGGGATTGCCGCAGCGTCAGTCGTCGCGTGCGGCGCGGGCCGCCTCGCGCGCGGCGCGCAGCTGGTCGAGCTTGTCCTTGAGCTTGATCTCCATGCCGCGGGCGACGGGCTGGTAGTAGACCCGTTCGCCCATCGCATCCGGGAAGCCGGTCTGGTCGAGGGCGATGCCGCCTTCGGCGTCGTGGTCGTACTGGTAGCCGGTGCCGTAACCGAGTTCCTTCATCAGCTTGGTCGGGGCATTGCGGATGTGCATCGGCACCTCCTGGGTGCCGTACTCGCGCACGTCGCGCTTGGCCTGGTTGAAGGCCATGTACGCGGCGTTCGACTTGGCGGTGCTGGCCAGATAGATCGCCACCTGCGCCAAGGCCAGATCGCCTTCGGGGCTGCCAAGCCGGTCGAAGGTGTTCCAGGCATCGATCGCCATCTGCAGCGCCCGCGGGTCGGCCAGGCCGATGTCCTCGACCGCCATCCGGGTCAGCCGCCGGGCGAGATAGCCCGGGTCGCAGCCGCCATCGAGCATGCGCGCCAGCCAGTACAGCGCGGCGTCGGGATTGGAGCTGCGCACCGATTTGTGCAGCGCCGAGATCTGGTCGTAGAACTGCTCGCCGCCCTTGTCGAAGCGACGGGTGCGGTCGGCCAGGACCTGCTCGATCGTGCCGGCGGTGACCTCCCCCCCTCGCACGCCAGTTCGGCGGCGATCTCCAGCAGCGTCAGCGCCCGGCGCACGTCGCCGTCGGCGGCCACCGCGATCAGCCGCAGCAGGTCGTCGGTGATGTGCAGCGTGCGGTCGCCCAGGCCGCGCTCGGGGTCAGCGAGTGCGCGGCGCAGGGCCTCCTGAATGTCATCGGGTGAGACCGCCTCCATGACGTGCACGCGGCAGCGCGAGAGCAGCGCGGAATTGAGCTCGAACGAGGGGTTCTCGGTGGTCGCACCGACGAACACGATGGTGCCGCGCTCGATATGCGGCAGGAACGCGTCCTGCTGGGTCTTGTTGAAGCGGTGCACCTCGTCGACGAACAGCACCGTGCGCCGGCCGCCGTCGAAGCGGTGCGCGGCTTCGGCCAGTACCTGGCGGACTTCGGGCAGGCCCGACAGCACAGCCGAGATCGCCTTGAACTCGGCGTCGGCATAGCGCGCCAGCAGCAAGGCCAGCGTGGTCTTGCCGCAGCCCGGCGGCCCCCACAGCACCATCGAGTGCACCTTGCCGGCCTCGACCGCGGTGCGCAGCGCGGTGCCCTCGGCGAGCAGACGGCGCTGGCCGACCATTTCGTCGAGGGTCGCCGGGCGCATGCGCTCGGCGAGCGGACGCATGGCGCTGCGGTCGACCTGCAGCAGGTCGCCGGTCAGCGAGGCGGCGGACTTGGCGGAACGGGACACGAGGCAGAGGCGTGGGACAGAAAACGGGCCGTCACGATAGCAAGCCGCCGTCGCAACCCGTGCGACGGCGGGATCGATCAGCCGATGGGGCCGCGCGGACTATTCGTCGCCACCCACCACGTCGACGCCGGCCGGCGGCGTGTAGCGGAAGGTCGAGGCGGCGAACGTGGGATTGCGCTTCCAGCCGCTGAAGCCGATGGTCGTGCGCTGACCGAGGCTGTCGAGGATCTCCATCCGTGCCAGGCCGCCGTCGTTGCCGAAGCCCAGCCGCGCGTTCTCGAACGCGGCGCCCTCGGCCTGCTTGGGCCGCAGTTCCAGCCACGACAGACCGTCACGCTCGCCCGCCGGTTCGACGACGAAGTCGCGGTCGAGCCGCGACGGATCGATCAGCGCCGCCAGCGGGCTGTCCTGTTCCTCGCTGCCCTGCGAACGGCGCGTGACCTGCTGCAGGTCGGGGTCGTAGACCCAGACGGTCCTGCCGTCTGCGACGATCAGCTGCGGGTACGGCTTGACGTACTCCCAGCGGAACAGGCGCGGCGCCGACAGCGCCACGGTGCCGCTCGCGCTTTCCTTGACGCGGCCGTTGCCGTCGCTGACCTGCTGCGTGAACTGCCCCTCCAGCCCCTTGAGGCCGCGGGTGAACGTGTCGAGCTGGGCGCGCGCGTCGGCGGCCTGGGCCAGCCCTGCTGCGACCAGCACGGACGCGGCGACGAGCCAGCGGGAATGACGGAAGATCGGACGCATCCTTGGACCTCGGGTGATCGAATCGTGGCGGTGAGTGTGCGAATCGTTGCCTGAATGCGATGCCGACACGCGCGCATCAGACGCGTGCGGCGGCATCGGTCGTTCAGCCGTCAGCGCGGTGGCGGGGGCGCGAGCACGCTGCGGTCGCCATTGTGTTCGGGCGGGCTGACCACGCCGGCCATCTCCATCGCCTCGACCAGACGCGCGGCGCGGTTGTAGCCGATCTTGAGCCGGCGCTGCACGCCGGAGATCGACGCGCGGCGGGTCTCGGTGACGATCTTGACCGCCTCGTCATACAGCGGGTCGCTCTCGTCGCCGCCACCGCCGCTGGCCTCCGGCAGGCCGGTCGCGCCGACCACGGTGCCGTCGCCCATCGTCTGCACCTCGTCGAGCACGCCTTCGATGTACTCGGCCTTGCCGCTCTGCTTGAGGTGCTCGACGACACGGTGCACCTCATCGTCGGAGACGAACGCGCCGTGCACGCGCTCGGGCATCGCCGTGCCCGGCGGCAGGTAGAGCATGTCACCGTTGCCGAGCAGGGTCTCGGCGCCGGACTGGTCGAGGATCGTGCGCGAGTCGATCTTGGAGCTGACCTGGAAGGCGATACGGGTCGGGATGTTGGCCTTGATCAGACCGGTGATGACGTCCACCGACGGCCGCTGCGTCGCCAGGATCAGGTGGATGCCCGCGGCGCGGGCCTTCTGCGCCAGACGCGCGATGAGTTCTTCGACCTTCTTGCCGACGATCATCATCATGTCGGCGAATTCGTCGATGAAGATGACGATGTAGGGCAGCGGTTCGAGCAGGTCGGCGACCTCCCCGCTCTCGGGGTTGGGCCGGAACAGCGGGTCGGACAGCGGCTGGCCGGCGTCCTGCGCGTCCCGGACCTTCTTGTTGAAGCCCGCGAGGTTGCGCACGCCCACCGCGCTCATCAGCTTGTAGCGGCGCTCCATCTCGGCCACGCACCAGCGCAGGCCGTTGGCGGCCTCCTTCATGTCGGTGACGACCGGTGCGAGCAGATGCGGGATGCCCTCGTAGACGCTCAGCTCGAGCATCTTCGGGTCGATCATCAGCATCCTGAGGTCTTTGGGCGAGGCCTTGAACAGCAGGCTGAGCACCATCGAGTTGACCGCGACCGACTTGCCCGAGCCGGTGGTACCGGCGACCAGCAGATGCGGCATGCGCGCCAGATCGGCAACGACCGGATTGCCACTGATGCCCTTGCCCAGCGCCAGCGTCAACGGGCTGGCCGATTTGTCGTATTCCTTGGAGTCGAGCAGTTCGGTGAGATAGATCATCTCCCGGCGCACGTTGGGAATCTCCAGACCGATCACCGACTTGCCAGGGATCACGTCGACCACGCGCACGGCCTTGACCGACAGGCCACGGGCGATGTCCTTGTCGAGCGAACTGATCTGGCTGACCTTGACGCCTGGCGCGGGCTCCATCTCGAAGCGCGTGATCACCGGGCCCGGCTGGGCCTCCTTGACCTCGACGTCGATACGGAAATCCTTGAGTTTGAACTCGATCTGCCGCGACAGCGTATCGAGCGTCGCCTCGTCGTAACCGCTCGGCTGGGGCTTGGGCGGATCGAGCAGCGACAGCGGCGGCACGTCGGAGCCGTCGGCATTGACGCCGTGGAACATCGGGATCTGCTGCTCGCGCTTGGCGCGCTCGCTTTTCTCGACCACCGGCGGGACCACCGGCGCTTCGATCTTGACCGGCGCACGCTTGGCGCGCAGTTCGGTCTCGATCTTGCGCGCCTCGGTGCGCTCCTCGCGATGCTCGCGCGCGGCCTTCCACTCGGTGGCCTGCTTGCTGCTCCGGCGCAGCAGCGGCGGCAACTTCAGGATCCAGCCGCCGATGCGGTCCATCAGCGCGAACCACGACAGGCCGGTCGCCAGCGTCACCGATACCAGAAACAGCGCGATCAGGAACAGGTTGCCGCCTACTTGGCCGAAGGCGCCCGACAGCGAGCGCCCGACCAGCCGCCCGAGGATGCCACCGCCGCCTGCCGGATAGCCGGCCAGCACGTCGAACCGCAGCGCCAGCAGGCCCGCGGCCGAGATCAGGAAGCCGACGATGCCGACCAGCCGCAGCGCGGGGCCGAAGTCGGCGCGGCCTTCGCTGCCTGCGTCCATGCCGAACAGCGCGATCCAGGCGACCGCCCCGAGGATCGGCGGCAGCAGGTAGGCCATCAATCCGCACAACTGCAGCAGGATGTCGGCCGTCCAGGCGCCAACCGGGCCGCCGACGTTGTGGATCTCGGTCGCCACCACCCCGCCCTGCGTCGACCAGCTCGGATCGGTGTGCGAATAGGTGACCAGGCACGCCAGCAGGTACAACAGCAACGGCGCGGTAACGATCAGGGCGATGTCGCGCAGCAGCCGCTGGCGCCGTGGATTGGGCGCAGTGGCAGCCGTCGCCTTCGCGGTGGCCTTCTCGGCGCCGCGGGCGCGCTTGACGCGATCTGAGAGCGGAGCTGCCACCGTGGGTAATTACCTGAGGAATTCGATACAGGTTGTTGATATTACGCCAAGACCGGGCCGGCTGCAGCGCGCCTTCGGACCGCGGCCGCACGCGCCTTGCGCGTGTCCGGGGCCAGCGCCGGCCAGCACGGTCGTGCGACGCGGCGACGGACGCAGCGTTGCGCGCGGCGGCCTCCAGCGCGCCTTGTCTTGCAGGGGGCGGGACGCCAAGCTATGCGCCACACGCGCCGCAGTGCGATCAACCGCGAGTTTACATGAGCTCTTCGAACGGCCCCCGCCACATCCGTCTGCTGATCCTGGGCTCCGGGCCCGCCGGCTGGACCGCCGCTGTCTACGCGGCGCGCGCCAACCTCAAGCCGGTCGTCGTCACCGGCATGCAGATGGGCGGTCAGCTGATGACCACCACCGAAGTCGACAACTGGCCGGGCGATGCCCACGGCCTGCTCGGCCCGGACCTGATGGCGCGCATGCAGGCGCATGCCGAGCGCTTCGACACCGAGGTTGTGTTCGACCACATCCATACCGCCGACCTGTCCCAGCGTCCATTCCGGCTCAAGGGCGACAGCGGCGAGTACACCTGCGATGCGCTGATCATCGCGACCGGCGCGACCGCCAAGTACCTGGGGCTGCCGTCGGAGGAGGCCTTCAAGGGCCGCGGCGTGTCGGCCTGCGCAACCTGCGACGGCTTCTTCTATAAGGACCAGGACGTGGCCGTGGTCGGCGGCGGCAACACCGCGGTCGAGGAAGCGCTGTATCTGTCCAACATCGCCCGCAAGGTCTACCTGGTGCACCGCCGCGACACGCTGCGCGCCGAGAAGATCATGCAGGACAAGCTGTTTTCGAAGATCCAGGCCGGCAAGATCGAGCCGGTCTGGCACCACACCGTCGACGAGGTGCTGGGCAACGACGCCGGCGTGACCGGGCTGCGGGTGAAATCGGTGCATGACGGCGCGACCCGCGATCTCGATGTGCACGGCTTCTTCGTCGCGATCGGCCACACCCCGAACACGACGCTGTTCGAGGGCCAGCTAGCGATGCACAACGGCTATCTCGAAATCCGTTCGGGCATCGACGGCAACGCGACCGCGACCAACGTGCCGGGCGTGTTCGCCGCCGGCGATGTCACCGACCAGCACTATCGCCAGGCGATCACCTCGGCGGGCTTCGGCTGCATGGCCGCACTCGATGCCGAACGCTTCCTCGACCAGCAGGGCTGATCGCAGCCGGGTCGCGCAGGTGGCCGCGCGCGACGCGGCCGGCCGCCTGCCGTGACGTTCGAACAACTGCGCCTGTTCGCGCGCCGGCACGGTCGGCGCATGTGGGTCCGTGCGACCGTGTACTGCGCCCTGGGTGTGGTCACCGCGTTGGTCGGCGCGCTGGTCAAGACCTGGATCCCGGAGTCGCTGGCCGGCCGGATCGGCGCCGATTCGGTCGGCAACCTGCTCAGCATCCTCGCCGCCTCGATGCTCGCGGTCACCACGTTCTCGCTGTCGACGATGGTCTCGGCCTACAGCTCGGCCTCGACTGGCGCGACCCCGCGCGCGACCCGCCTGCTGATCGCTGACAGCGCGGCGCAGAGTGCGCTGGCGACATTCATCGGCGCCTTCCTGTTCTCGGTGGTCGGCCTGATCGCGCTGAGCACCGGCCTCTACGGCGACAGCGGTCGCGTGGTGCTGTTCGCAGCGACAGTGCTGGTGATCGTGCTGATCACGCTGACCCTGCTGCGTTGGATCGAGCAGTTATCGAGTTTCGGACGGCTGGGCGCGACGATCAACTTGGTCGAGGCCGCGACACGCCGCGCGATCCAGGCGCATCTGCGCGCGCCTCACCTGGGTGGTGCGCCCGGCATGGGCGCGCCTGATGTCGGCCATCCGGTGGAGGCCGACCGGGTCGGCTATGTAGAGCACGTCGACGTGGCGCGGCTGGCGCAGATCGCGGCCGATCGGACGTGTGTGGTACACGTGCTGTCGCGCTCTGGCGCATTCGCCGCGCCCGGCCGGCCGCTGCTGGTCGTCGAGGGCGCGCGGCCGGACGAGGAGACGCTCGAGGCCCTGCGCGACGCCTTCACGATCGGCGATGAACGCAACTTCGACCAGGATCCGCGCTATGGCCTGGTCGTGCTGACCGAGATCGGCAGCCGGGCCCTGTCGCCCGCGACCAACGACAGCGGAACCGCGATCGACGTCGTCGGCACGGCCACTCGGCTGCTCTGCGAATGGGCGGCGACGGACACGGCCAGCGATGGTCCTCGCCATGCGCGCGTGTTCGTGCCGTCGATCACGATCGACGATGTCTTCGAGGATGTGTTCCCGCTGCTGGCACGTGATGGTGCCGGCCTGCTGGAAGTGGGCATCCGTCTGCAGAAAGGGCTGGCAGCGATCGCGGCGACCGGCCACCCGGCATTCGCCGCAGCCGCGCGCCGGCAGGCAGAACAGGCCCTCGCCCGCGCTCTCGAGGCAATGGCCTTCGAGGGCGACCGCGCGGCGCTCCGGGACGCAGCGGCGAGGGTTTGGGGCACGTGAGCACGCTGCGCATCGTCCGCAGTCTCGACGGGGTCGCCGCGGAGGATTGGGACGCGCTGTCGGACGACGGCAATCCCTTCGTCGCGCACGCCTTTCTCGCCGGCCTGGAATCGGAAGGCTGCCTGCGCGAGGACTGGGGCTGGACTCCGCACCATCTGACCCTGTGGGATGGCGGCACACTCGTCGCGGCGGCGCCGGCCTATTTGAAGGCCAACTCGCATGGCGAGTTCGTCTTCGATCACGCCTGGGCGCACGCCTATGCCCGCCACGGCCTGGACTATTTCCCCAAGCTGCTCTGCGCGGTGCCCTACTCGCCAGTGACCGGGCCGCGGTTGCTGGCGCGCACCCTTGAGGCCAAGGCGGCGCTGCTCGCGGCGATGCGCGCCCAGGTCGAGGCCGCGCAACTGTCGTCGGCGCACGTGAACTTCCACCCAGGCAGCGAGGCCGCCGCCTTCGACGACGACTGGCTGCCCCGGATCGACGTGCAGTACCACTGGCGCAATCCCGGCGATTGGGCGACGTTCGACGATTATCTGGGCGCGATGGATCACAAGCATCGCAAGAACGTCCGCCAGGAACGCGCCAAGGTCGCGCGCGCCGGCGTCGTGTTCCGGGTGCTGCACGGCGACGAGGCCAGCGATGACGACCTGGCGACGATGCACGCCTTCTACCTGCAGACCTTCGCCGAGTACGGCAACTCACCGGCGCTGACGCTGGACTTCCTGCGCCACTTGGCGCGCACGATGCCGCGGCAGTTGGTGCTGGTATTCGCCGACCTGGCCGGCGTGCCGGTCGCTGGCGCGCTGTGCCTGCGCGGCGGCGACACGCTGTACGGCCGCTACTGGGGCGCGAGCATCGCCCTGCCCGGCCTGCATTTCGAGACCTGTTACTACCAGGGCATCGCCTACTGCCTGCGCGAGGGCCTGGCCCGCTTCGAGCCCGGGGCACAGGGGGAGCACAAACTTGCGCGCGGATTCCTGCCGGCGTTCGTGCACAGCCGCCACTGGATCGCCGATCCACGTTTCCGCGAGGCGCTGCGCGACTGGTGCGCGCAGGAGGCCGAGGCGATCCGCGGCTACGCCGCCTCACTGGGTGCGACTGGCCCCTTCCGCGCGGACGCGCTGCGCTGAGCCTGCACCTGCCGCAGTTGGACGACGACCCGCTGGCGCCGTTTCCGCCGGTGGCCTCGGCCCTGCGCCGCCCGGACGGCCTGCTGGCGTTCGGCGGCGACCTGTCGGTGGCACGGCTGGCCAATGCCTACCGACAGGGCATCTTTCCCTGGTACTCCCAGAGCCAGCCGATCCTGTGGTGGTCGCCCGACCCGCGCACGGTGTTCGAGACCGCGACGTTCGCCCTGCCGCGGCGCTTCGTGCGCCAGCTGCGCCGCTGCGACTGGCAGGTGCGGGCCGACACCGCGTTCGAGGCCGTCGTCGCAGCCTGCGCGTCCGCCCCGCGCCCCGGCCAGGACGGGACCTGGATCACCGACGCCATGCAGGCTGCCTACGCCGCGCTGCATCGCGTGGGCCTGGCCCACAGCGTCGAGGTCTTTGCGGGCGACCGGCTGGTCGGCGGCATCTACGGGGTCGCGATCGGCCGGATGTTCTTCGGCGAGAGCATGTTCAGCGAGGTTTCCGGCGGCTCCAAGCTCGCCCTCGGCGCCCTCGCCCGACAGCTCCATCACTGGCAGATGCCACTGATCGACGCCCAGGTCGGCAATCCGCACCTGGAAGCACTGGGCGCCGCGCAATGGCCCCGCCCGCGCTTCGCCGAGGCGATCGCCGGGCTTGTCGAACAACCGCCCCCCGTCGCCGGCGCTTGGACCCAGCCGTTCGGGAACCAGCATGCCGCGATGTTCGCCCAACGCGCGGGCCAGACTGCTGCCGGGACACCCTGAGCCCCGCCCCGACCTCCGGACTGGCGGACAATCAGTGAGAGTTCTTCGCCGAAGCGAGGGGGGGGCATCTTACTTCTGCTCACTCGATCAGTGTGTTCGTCTTCGGCGCGCGCGTCGCGCCGGCCGGGGACTGCTCCCCGGCTCGGTCAGCCATCCATGGCTGACTCGCCGCCGCGGGCCATCCCTGGCCCGCTATCGCAATCCCCGGCCGGCACGACGCACTGAGGCCGACAGTGCGCGACTTCTTCCAGCAGGCGACTCTGCGTCTCCGAAGTCGGGTTACAAACATCTATGGCAGCGGACTGGTGGCCGGTGGCTGCGTCGAGCGCGCCATGGATGGCGCGCGCCCGAGTCAAGGCAGGATGCCTTGCCGAGGGAAAAGCGGCTTCCGGCCGGCAGGCCGCTGCCCACCCGGAGTGGTCCCACGCCTCAGCACTCGAGAGATAAGCCAATCACAAGGCCTCAGTCTTTTGCATCACCGCCAAGGCCGTGCCACAATACGCGACTTTGCCGGCGCGGCTTCAGCGCGGCTCCCTAACGACGAGTACCCAACACGAATGGCGAAAGACGACGTCATCGAATTCGAAGGCTCGGTCTCCGAGACGCTCCCGAACACCATGTTCCGCGTCAAGCTCGAGAACGGCCACGAAATCATTGCGCATATCTCCGGACGCATGCGCAAGAACTACATCCGCATCCTGACCGGCGACCGGGTCAAGGTCGAGATGACGCCCTACGACCTCACCAAGGGTCGCATCACCTACCGCATGAAGTAAGCGAAACGCTCCCAAGCGACGCGCTCCGTCGCTGGACGACGAAAAGGCAGCCCAAGGGCTGCCTTTTCGCGTTGCGCGCGCCGGCCGGAGAACCGGCGGCCACGCGCGCGTCACTCCACGGTCGCGGTGAGCAGGCGCTCGGGCTCGGCGAAGGTCTGCACCGTCAGCTCGCCGTCCTCGACATCCACCACCACGCGGCCACCGCCCATCAGCTTGCCGAACAGCAATTCGTCGGCAAGGCGGCGCTTGATCTTGTCCTGGATCACCCGCGACATCGGCCGCGCGCCCATCTGCGGGTCGAAGCCGTGCTGGGCCAGCCAGTCGCGCGCAGCCGGCGTGGCGCTGAGCGTGACGTCCTTCTCGTGCAGCTGGCTTTCGAGCTCGATCATGAACTTGTCGACCACGCGCAGGATGTGGTCCAGGCCCAGCGACTGGAACTGCACAATCGCGTCGAGCCGGTTGCGGAACTCCGGCGAGAAGCTCTTGCGGATCACTTCCATCGCATCGCTGCTGTGGTCCTGGCGCATGAAACCGATCGACCGGCGCGAGGCCTGGGTGGCGCCGGCATTGGTCGTCATCACCACGATCACATTGCGGAAATTCGCCTCGCGGCCGTTGGTGTCGGTCAGCACGCCACGGTCCATGACCTGCAACAGGATGTTGAAGATGTCCGGATGCGCCTTCTCGACCTCGTCGAGCAACAACACGCAGTGCGGCGTCTTGACGATCTTCTCGGTCAGCAGCCCGCCTTGGTCGAAGCCGACGTAGCCCGGAGGCGCGCCGATCAGGCGGCTGATCGAATGCGCCTCCATGTACTCAGACATGTCGAAGCGCACCAGTTCGATGCCCAGCTGCAGCGCCAGCTGCCGCGTGACTTCGGTCTTGCCGACGCCGGTGGGACCGGCGAACAGGAAGTTGCCGATCGGCTTGTCGGGATCGCCCAGGCCCGAACGGGCCAGCTTGATCGCCGACGTCAGGGTCTCGATCGCCGGGTCCTGGCCGAAGATCACCATCTTCAGGTTGCGCTCGAGGTGCTCGAGCACGTCCTTGTCGGTCGCGCTGACCTGCTTGGCCGGGATGCGCGCCATCTTGGCCACGATCGTCTCGACCTCCTCGACATCGATCAGCGCCTTGCGCACCCCCTCGGGCAGCAGCCGCTGGCGGGCGCCGGCTTCGTCGATCACGTCGATCGCCTTGTCGGGCAGCAGCCGGTCGGCGATGTGCTTGACCGACAGGTCGACCGCTGCCTGCAGCGCGTCGTCGGCGTAGGTCACGTCGTGATGCGCCTCGTACTTGGGCTTGAGGCCCAGCAGGATCTGGTAGGCCTCGCCGACCGTCGGCTCGACGATGTCGATCTTCTGGAAGCGCCGGGCGAGCGCACGGTCCTTCTCGAAGATGCCGCGGTACTCCTGGAACGTCGTCGAGCCGATGCAGCGCAGATCGCCCGACGACAGCGCCGGCTTGATCAGGTTCGAGGCATCCATCGTGCCGCCCGACGCCGACCCGGCACCGATGATGGTGTGGATCTCGTCGATGAACAGAATCGCGCCGGGATGCTTCTTGATCGCCGACAGCACGGCCTTCAGGCGCTTCTCGAAATCGCCGCGGTACTTGGTGCCGGCGACCAGCGCGCCGAGGTCGAGCGAATAGATCGTCGCCTCGCTCAGCACCTCGGGCACCTCGCCGTCGACAATGCGCTTGGCCAGACCTTCGGCGATCGCGGTCTTGCCCACACCGGCCTCGCCGACGTAGAGCGGGTTGTTCTTGCGACGGCGGCACAGCACCTGGATCGTGCGCTCGACCTCCTCGGCCCGGCCCACCAGCGGATCGATGCGTCCCTCGCGCGCGGCGGCGTTGAGGTCGCTGGCAAACTCAGCGAGCGCGTCGCCCTTGGCCTCGCCCTCGCCGCCTGCGCCTGCGGCGCCGTCCTCGTGCGCGCTCTCGGGCTCCTCGCCGCCGGTCTTGGCAATGCCGTGCGACAGATAATTGACGACATCCAGCCGGGTCACGTCCTGCTGGTTGAGGTAATAGACCGCGTGCGAGTCCTTCTCGCCGAAGATCGCCACCAGCACATTGGCGCCGGTGACCTCCTTCTTGCCCGAGGACTGGACATGGTAGACGGCGCGCTGGAGGACCCGCTGGAAGCCCAGCGTGGGCTGGGTGTCGCGGGTGTCCTCATCGGCGAGCTTGGTCACCGAGGTTAGAATGGCCTGTTCCAGATCGCCGCGCAGGCGGGCGAAGTCGGCACCGGTAGCCTTGAGCACCGACTCTGCCGACGGGTTCTCGAGCAGGGCCAGCAGCAGGTGTTCGACCGTCATGTACTCGTCGCGGGCCTCGCGGGCGCGCTTGTAGCACTGGCCGATCGTGAACTCGAGATCTTTGCTGAACATGGGGCGGAGCCTCCGGAATCACTGCAACCCTGAGTGGGGGCCCGGACCCGGCTTTTCCATCCCTGCCCCGGTCCTGTCAGCCGGCTCTTATTAGGCCTTCTCCATCGTGCACAGCAAGGGATGAAGGTTCAGTCGTGCGTATTCGTTCACCTGCGCGACCTTCGACTCGGCGACTTCGCGGCTGTAGACCCCGCACACCCGCGGCCACGGGTATGGACGTGCAGCATGACCTGGGTGGCGCGCTCGATGTCGAGGGCGAAGAACCGGGTCAGGATCTCGACGACAAAGTCCATCGGCGTGTAGTCGTCGTTGAGCAGCAGCACCGAATACAGTGGCGGTGGCGCCACTTCCGGCCTGCTGGTCTCCACGATGGTGCCGTGGTCGTGTTCGTGCTGGTGTCTGCGGCTCATGGCGCAATTATAAGCGCCGGCGATGGACGCGTCGGGAGCGCCGGGGGGACAATGCCGCCACGCCCCCACCCCGATCCCCATGCGCCTTCGCTTCCCGCCCCGCCCGTTTCCCGCCCCTGTCCGCGTTGCGCCCGCTGGGCTCGTGGCCAGTTGCCGACCGCGCGCGGCCGCGCTGCGACCCGTCGTCGGGGCGGTGTGGTGAGCGGGCGCTTCTGGCAGCCCGACGTGACCGTGGCCAGCGTCGTGTTCGATGCCGGACGGGTGCTGTGCGTGGAGGAGCGGGTGGATGGGCGCCTGGTGCTCAACCAGCCGGCGGGCCATCTCGAGCCCGACGAGGCGCTGGTCGATGCGGCGGTGCGCGAGACGCTTGAAGAGTCGGGCTGGACGGTCGAGCCGACCGCACTGATCGGCCTGTACCAGTGGAAATCCCCACCGCGCCCGGGCGAGGCCGACGGCCGCCACTTCATCCGCGTGGCCGTGGTCGCCAGGCCGCTGGCCCACGACCCGGACCGCGCGCTCGACGACGGCATCGTCCAGGCGCTGTGGCTCACGCCCGAAGCACTGCGCGCCGAGGCCGCGCGCCACCGCAGCCCGCTGGTCTGGCAGGTCGTCGCCGACTGCCTGGCCGGACAGCGTCACCCGCTGTCGTTGCTGCGTCAGCTGCGATGAGCGCGCCGGACGTCGTCGTCGGGCTGTCGGGCGGGGTCGATTCGTCGGTCGCCGCGCTGCTGCTGCGCGATGCGGGCACGCCGGTGGCCGGCCTGTTCATGCAGAACTGGGCCGATGACGACACGCAGGACGGCGGCGGCTGCCGCGCCGAGGACGATCGCCGCGATGCGGTCGCGGTGGCCGGTCGCCTCGGCCTGCCGATCCATTTTCGGGACTTTTCGCGCGAGTACTGGGACGGTGTGTTCGCCCACTTCATCGCCGAGTACGCGGCCGGGCGCACGCCCAACCCCGATGTGCTGTGCAACCGCGAGATCAAGTTCCGGCATTTCCTCGATGCCGCGCACGCGCTGGGCGCAAACCGGATCGCGACCGGCCACTACGCTCGCGTAGGACGCGATCGCAACGGCTGGCAGCTGCTGCGCGCCCATGACCGCAGCAAGGACCAGACCTACTTCCTGCACCAACTCGGCCAGGCGCAGTTGGCCGCGACGCTGTTTCCGCTCGGCGACCTGCCCAAGTCGCGGGTCCGCGAGATCGCCCGTGCCCATGGCCTGGCGACGGCCGAGAAGAAGGATTCGACCGGCATCTGTTTCATCGGCGAACGCGACTTCCGCAGTTTTCTCGCGCGCTATGTGCCCGCCCGCGAAGGCGAGATCCAGACGCCCGACGGACGGGTGGTCGGCCGGCATCCGGGGTGTTCTTCTTCACCCTCGGCCAGCGCGAGGGCCTGCAACTGGGCGGCGTGCGCGGCTTCGCGGCCGCGCCTTGGTACGTCGTCGATAAGCGCGTCCACGACAACGTGCTGGTGGTCGACCAACAGCGCGACAGCCCCTGGCTGATGTCGCGCACGACCTGGACCGCACAGGCACACTGGATCGCGGGTGCGCCGCCGGCTACCCGCTTCGTGGCCAGCGCGCAGACCCGCTACCGCCAGCCCGACGAGACCTGCGAGGTCGACGTGCGCGACGACGGCACCCTGGCGGTGCACTTCGCGCAGCCGCAACGCGCGGTCACGCCCGGCCAGTCGCTGGTGCTCTACGACGGCGAGCGCTGCCTGGGCGGGGCGGTCATCGAGGCGACCGACGCGCCTGCGACCACCGCCACGGCAGGCGCAAGCAGGCCGGAGCGCGCCGCAGACGCTAGACTTGTCCGATGAGCGATTCCTTCGACGATCGGGTGCTCGCGCTCGCCGCGCTCGCCCAGGCCCTCCAGCAAGTCCGTACCACCGCCGAGTCCGGCCAGTCGCGCGGCGATGCGGCGCAGACCGTTATCGACAGCGTCTTCCGCATCGATGCCGACTCGGTGGCCGACGTCTACGGTGGTGTGCCGCGGCTGCAGCCCGGGCTGCGCCTGCTGCGCGACATCCTCACCCGCCAGCCCCACGATGAGGGCGTGCCCAAGCTCGCGATGTCGGTGATGCGGCTCGAACGGCGGTTCTCGGCCGAGCCTGACGTCATCGACGCCGTGAGCGCCGGCCTGCGCCGGATCGCGCCGCAGGCCGAGTCGCTGGGCGCCGCCCATCCCGACGTGCTGCTCGCGCTGGGCGCGCTGTACGCCGACACGATCAGTCAACTGCGGCCGCGGGTCATGGTCCAGGGCGCACCACACTATCTGGGCCAGGCCAGCGTGGTCGCCGAGATCCGCGCCCTGCTGTTGGCGGCGGTGCGCGCGACGGTGCTGTGGCGCCAGCTCGGCGGCACCCAGTGGGATCTGCTGTTCGCGCGCGGCCGCATGCTCGAGTCGATCGCGCGGCGCGTGCCCTGATCTCGACGTCCGCATGCGCCGATGCGCATGCGGTTGTCGGCAGTTGGCTAAAGGCCTGCCACCGGGTGCCGATACCGGGAGCGTGAGAACCTCCCTGAGAGCGCCATGTACGCACGCATCCTGATCCGCCTCGCCGCGCCGTTGTCGCTGACCCTGCTCCTGCCGCTGGCGTTCGCGCTCGGTTGGGCGGCGCCTGCGCGATGGGCGATCCTGCTGACCCTCACCGCCAGCTGGCTGGCCGTGGGCCTGTGGCTGCTGCGCCGCGAAACCCGGCGTTCGCCCGAACAGGTGCGCGTGCTCAAAGAGCAGGACCACCTGCTGACCGAGCTGCGCCAGTTCGTCGGCGCGGAGATCGAAGGCTCGCGCGTCGAGATCGAACGGGCGCGCGAGTTGATCCGCCAAGCGGTCAGCGCGCTGGGCAGCAGCTTCGATGCGATGAACCGCAAGTCGCGCCAACAGGCGCAGGCGATGGGGCGGCTGCTCGACCATACCGGCGACCAGGACGGCATGGGCGGGGCCGATGTCGCCCGCTTCGCCCAGCATGCGAGCCAGCGCATGGAACAGTTGGTCGAAGCCCTGGAGCAGGTCAGCGGCCAGAGCGTGACCACCGTGTCGCATATCGACGAGATGGCCGGGCACCTGGATGGCATTTTCGCGCTGCTCGAGGACGTCAAGTCGATCGCCGACCAGACCAACCTGCTCGCACTCAACGCCGCGATCGAAGCCGCCCGCGCAGGCGAGGCCGGCCGCGGTTTCGCGGTGGTTGCCGACGAGGTCCGCAACCTCTCCGAACGCTCGACCGCGTTCAACGAACAGATCCGCAAGCTGGCGCATTCGTCCAAGGAATCCATCGCCAAGGTCCGCGACACGGTCTCCAACATGGCGTCGCGCGACCTGGACCGCTCGCGCGACGCGCGCGCCGAGGCGGCGGGCATGCTGACCCAGGTGGCCGCGATCAACCGTTCGCTCGGCGACGGCATGCGCGAGATCTCCGAGTGCGGGCGCGCGATCGATTCGAGCGTCGGCGACGCCGTGCGGGCCTTGCAGTTCGAGGACATCGCGACCCAGGCCCTGGGGGCGTCCATGCCCACCTCGAACGGTTGAGCGCGATCAACCGCGAAGCGATCGACCTGCAGGAGATCCTGCATCGCAACGGTGGCGCACTCGACGACGAAATGATGCGGGCGCTGCAGCGGATCGGACAGCGCCTGCGCGAATCACGCTCGACCTGGGAAAAGCCGCCGCACAAGCCGGTCGCGCAGGAGAGCATGGGCGCAGGAACCGTCGAGTTGTTCTGAGTTGAAACCGCGCTCGGCCAACAGCGCACCCCCGCAGGCCCCGGCACCGACCGGGGCCTGCGTGCTGCCGCATCCGAGCGCGCCGGCCGATGCCACCGTCAGCCGGATCCCGGCCGACCTGCTGCAGCGCCTCGAGGCCGCTGCCGACGAGGAACTGCAGGCGCTGCTCGACGCTGCGCGCGTGCCGCCGTCCCAGACGCCGCCGCCCGATCCGATCGAGGCGAGCATCGCCTGGGACCTCGCCGCCGGCTTCTGAGGGACGCGAGTGGGTGGTCCCGGGGAAGGCCCGTGCCCCACCCGACGCCTACTGCGTCGACCTCCCCGCACGCGGAGGAGGTGCAGCAGTTCCAGTCGTTCGATAAGGACGGACTCGCTTGGCACCCTCCCCCGCAAAGCGGGGAGGGTTGGGGTGGGGGCGCCTTCCGCGCCAGGCGCGCGCGCCCAGCCGACACTTGCGGCTCGACCTCCCCTCCGCGCCGGGGGGGAGAGATTCGGTCGTGAGGAACTGCCTGGCATCCGCGGCCGCGCCCTTTCCTGCGCACGGGCGGCGCAGCATTTCCGACCGTTCGATCAGCAGGGGCAGCCGACCGCGCCACGCGCGGAGGGAAGAGCGCCCTGCCCCGCCGCGCGTCGAAGGGGCCATGCCCTTCGGACGCACGACTGCGAGCGGGCTTCGCCCTCCAAACCGGAGTCAGAGTGCAATTACGCCTCGCGAAATTGCACTCTGACCCCGGTTTTGATCCTTAGCCCGCGTGTGGTCAGCGGGCCGTGGCGCCGTCGACGGCCTGGTGATGCGCGAGCAACCAGCGTGCCATCTCGCGCGGCGGCAGCGGGCGCGAGTACAGATAGCCCTGGACTTCGTCGCAGCCGTATTCGAGCAGCAACCGCTCGTCCTCCATCGATTCCACGCCCTCGGCCAGCACCTGCATGCGCAGCGCCTTGCCCAGATGGATGATCGCGCGCGCGACCTCGACCGCACGCCGCGAGCCACCGAGTTCGGAAATGAAACTGCGGTCGATCTTGAGTCGGCCCACCGGGAAACGGCTCAGATAGCTCAGGCTCGAGAACCCGGTGCCGAAGTCGTCGATCGCCAGCGCCACCCCGGCGCCCACCAGCATGTCGAAGCAGGCCCGCAAGGCCTCGGTATCGTGCAACAGCGCCGACTCGGTCAACTCGAGCTCGAGCCGCGCCGGCGGCCAGCCGGCTTCAGCGCAGGCGGCCAGCACCCGGCTGGCGAACGCGGTATCGCGCAACTGCACGGCCGAGACGTTGATCGACATCCGGCCGAATGCGATGCCGGCCGCTTCCCATGCCGCCGCCTGGCGGCAGGCTTCGCGCAGCACCCAATCGCCGATTGCGGCGATGTCGCCGGTCGCCTCGGCGATCCCGATGAACTCGTCCGGCGGACAGACCCCGAGCTCGGGGTGCTGCCAACGCAGCAGCGCTTCCACGCCCGAGACACTGCGCCGGGCGATATCAACCAGTGGCTGGTAGGCGAGCGTAAATTCCTCGTGCTCGAGCGCGCCGCGCAGCGCGTGTTCGACGTCCAGCCGCCGCCGGGCGAGCCGCCAGGCATCGGGGCTGTAGAACTCGACCCGGTTGCGTCCGCCCTGGCGCGCGCCGTGCAATGCGACACCGGCGGCACGCAGCAGTTCGTCGAAGCCAACGCCTGCAGGCCGCACGGCGATACCGGCACTGATGCCAAAGCGCAGGATCTCGCCGCCGACCGGCACCGGATCCGAGAGTCCGGCGACGATCCGCTGTGCACTGCTGGCGACATCGCGCCGGCTCTCGCCCTGCTGCAACAGCACCACGAACTCGTCGGCGCCCACGCGCCCGAACAGGTCGCCGGCATCGACCAGCATATGCAGCCGGGTGGCGATGGCCTTGAGTACGACATCGCCCGCGGCATGGCCGTGGGCCTCGTTGATGCCGCCGAAGCCGGCGACATCGAGCAGCAGCAGCGCCTGGTAGGCGGCCGCGTTGGCGACCAGCGCCGCTTCGATGTCCTGGCGCAGCCGGGTGCGGTTGGGCAAGCCGGTCAGCGCGTCGAAATGCGCCAGCCGCTCGATGCGCTCGCTGGCCGCGCGCTCGCGGGAGATGTCGCGGAACAGCACCAACCAGCGCGCAGGCCGGCCGTCGCCGGACTCGTAGTCGACCACCGCCTGGGTCCAGACCTGCGCGCCATCGGGCCGGTAGAAGCACAGCTCGATGGTCTGGGTGGGCGCGCCGCCCGCGGTGCGACTCATCGCCACCTGCAGGATCTCGCGCGATTCGGTGGTGTAGTGGCGCAGCAGCTCGTCGAGCGCCAGCGACTCGCCCTCGCGACCATGCAGACCGGCGCACTCCCCGGTCCAGTGCAGACGCCGGGTGGCGGCGTCGACCTCGCAACCGCCGATGCGGCCGAGCTCGGCGACGCGTCGCAGCAAGTCGCCGCGCCGGTGCGCCTCGGCGTCGGCATGCCGTTGCCGAGTGACATCCTGGACCTGGGCCAGCACCCGTGCCGGCAAGCCGCGCTCGTCCTCCTCGCCGCTGGGTGAGGCCCAGATCTGCAGATGCGCCGGGCCGGCGACGCCATCGACCACGAGGTCGAAATGGGCCGGCTTGGCGCACTCGCGCAGGCAGCGCCAACTGGTCCGCAGCATCGGGAACTGCGCCCGCGGGATGCGGCGCAGCCACACGCGCAACGAACAGCCGTCGCCGACGCCCAGCAATTGCCGAAGTTCGGGCGCGCTATGCACCAGGCCCGAGGCGGGGACCCAGCTCCAGCTCGACATGCCCGCCAGGCGCTGGGTGTCCTCGACCAGGCGTCGCTGCTCGCGCAGACGCTGCTCCAGCTGTTTCTGATCGTCGATGATCGTCAGCGTGCCGGCCATCTTCAGCGGTGCGCGCTGGGCATCGCGGGCGATGATCCGGCCGCTGTCGCGCACCCAGCGCCAGCCCGCGGCGGGCTGCAGGCAGCGGTACTCGCACAGATAGGAGGATTCGCGCCCGGCCAGATAGGCGCCGATCGCCTCGCGCATGCGCCCGCGGTCCTCCGGGTGCACGCGCCGGCTCATCTCCTCGAACGATAGCGGCGCGCCATCGCGATGGCCGACCAGCGCATGCCAGGTCCCCGAGCCACGCAACTGGTCGTGGCGCACGTCCCACAGCCACAGGGCATGGCCGCCCGCCTCGGCCGCTTCCAGCCAGTCCTCGACATCCTCCGACAGACTCACGCTCAACGAGAACGCGATCGGCCCGGCGCCATCGATCGAGATCGCGGACAACCGGCCGTACAACGGGGCATCGGGCCCCGGCAGTTCGCAAGCGATCGCATGCTCGCCGTCGAGCAGTCGCGCATAGAGCAGCGACAACGACGGCGCGTGCAGCTCCACCAAGCGGTCCAGGCCCCGCCGCCGGGCGGCCGGGTTGGCGACCAGGCAGCGTCCGCCGCGGTCGAGCAGCAACAACCCGTCGGACAGCGGGTGATCGAGAAGACTCGAGATGACGCCGGCATCCATCTGGACCGCTTCGCTCCGTGTCGGCTTGGCATGTCGCGGATCGCGACTTGGCTCACCGTCCGTTAGCGGCGACCTTCGGACGAAGTTGAGCGCTGTCGAAAACAGCCCGGTAGACTCGTGAGCGAACGATGCACGGGGCAGCCGGTCAAATGGGGTCGGGAAACACGAACGTCCGCGCCGCGCGGCGCCAGGACGAGGCGTTGCGCCGCCGATTCGCCGCATTCGGCCGCCGCGTCTCGCTGGGCTGTCTGCTCGGCGGACTGGCGTGGCTCGCCGTCTGCGCCCTGCTGCCCGCATCGCTGCCGGCCGCAGGACCGTTCGACGGCCGGTTGGTGGTCGCCGCACTGATGCTGATTCCGGCAGCCGGGCTGCCCGGCTGGTGGCTGCGGCGGCAGGCCGACCGCCTGGTCCGCAATCACGAGCGCGCGCTCGCAGGCGCCCGGCGCATCGAGCGCGACCGGGAACTGCGCGAGCTGCTGGAGCTCTTGCCAGACGGCACGCTGCTGGTCACAGGGGGCCAGGTCCGCCACGCCAACGCCGCCTGCGCGGCGGCGTTCGGCTATGCGGGATCGATGGCCGGGGTCGCCGTCGCGACGCTGGTCGAGGACGCGGATCGGGCGGCATTCGACGCGCTGCTCGCCGACCCCGGGCAGGCGGGCGACGCGCCGGCCCCGCGCATGCGGCGCCGGGACGCGACCGGCTTTCGCGCCTCGCTGACCGCCAGCCGCACGCGTTACGAGGACAGCGACTGCGTGCTGGTGGTGCTGCGTGACCTGAGTGAGGTGGAGCGGATGCGCGATGCCCTGGCGGTCAGCAACGCCGAACTGCGTGCGCTCGCGGCCCGCATGTTCACGCTGCAGGAGGACGAACGCCGCGCGATCTCGCGCGAGTTGCACGACGACATCGGGCAGTCGGTCACCGCGATGAAGCTGGCCGCCGGTAGCGCGCTGGTGGAGACCGACGCGCTGCGTCGCCGCGACGACCTGGAGGACATCGCGATGCTGGCCGATACGACCATCGAGCGCTTGCGCGACATCTCGGTGCTGCTACGCCCGCCGCAGCTCGATGCATTAGGTCTGGAAGCCGCGCTGCGCGCGCACGCAGCGCGGTTGCTGCGCAATGCCGCCCTGCAGGCCGAAGTCGAGATCGCGACGCTGACGCGCCGGCCGACCCGCGAAGTCGAGCAGGCGTGTTTCCGCATCGCGCAGGAAGCGTTGACCAACATCGTCCGGCACGCCAGAGCGAGCCGGGTGGCGTTGCGGCTGTATGAGGATGCCGACGCCTTGTGCCTGCATGTCGGCGATGACGGCGTCGGCTTTCCGGAAGGCGCGCCGAAGGGGTTGGGCCTGGTGATCATGCGCGAACGTGCGCAAAGCGTCGGCGGCCAACTGGACGCGGCGTCCTCGCGCACCGGCGGCACCCGGATCGAGGCACGGCTGCCCTACGACGTCCAGGCGGCGCCGTGACCGCAGCGGCCACCCGGTAGAATTCCACGATGCAGCCTATCTCCGCACCGCTGGAACGCCTGGGAGCCGGCCACCCTGCCCTGGCGCAGATGATCCGCGATGCCAGGACCCGCAGCGGTGGGCTGGCATTGCTGCATGTGGACATCGATCACTTCGCCTCGGTGAATCAGAACATGGGCGCGGACGTCGGCGACGCCGCGCTCGAGGCGGTCGGCGCCCGGCTGCAGAGCAGCCTGGGCGAACAGGGCACGGTATGGCGCCACGGCAGCGACGAGTTCGTCGTCGCCGCCTGGCTGCCCGACGACGCACCCGCCTCGGCGCAGGCGTTGGCCGAGGCCCTGGTCGAGGAGATCGAGCGCCCGCTCGAGGTCCTGCCCTACACACTCTTCCTCGATGCCAAGATCGGCGTCAGCCTGTGTCCGCAGCACGGCACCGAGCCCTCGGCCCTGCTGCAACTGGCCGAGAACGCCGTGCGCCGCGCCTCGCATGCGGTCTACGAGCACGTCCAGTTGCACAGCAATGCGGCCGCCGATCGCAGCCAGGGCGAGAACGGCATCGGCCGGCAGATTCTCGAGGCGCTGCCCAATGGCGAGTTCCGGCTGCGCTACCAGCCCAAGATCAGCGCCCGTGACGGGCGCGTGATCGGCATGGAGGCGCTGCTGCGCTGGCAGTCGCCGACACTCGGCCTGCTGCTGCCCGAGCGCTTCCTGCCGACCGCCGAACGAATCGGCGCGATCCTGCAGATCGGCAATTGGATGCTCGATCGCGTGGTCGCGCAGATCCGCGCCTGGCGCGAACAGGGCTTCGACGATTTCTTTGTCGGTATGAACGTCACCACCCAGCAGTTGCTCGATCCGGCGTTCGTCGACCGACTGCTGGGCCGCATGCAGCAGGCTGGACTGCCGACGTCCTCGCTGGTGCTCGAGCTCAACGAGCGGGCACTGGGGGCCAACATCGACGTCGTCCATCGGGCGGTCTCGACGCTGCGCCACGAAGGCATCGGGGTCACGCTCGACAACTTCGGCACCGGCGAGGCCAGCTTGGGCGCGCTGGTGCGCTATCCGGCCGACATCCTCAAGATCGACCGCAGCTTCATCAACGCCGCGCCCGCGGGCAGCCGCGAGACGGCGATCGTGCGCGCGCTGATCGCAATGGGTCATCAGTTGGGCATGAAGGTGATCGCCAACGGCGTGGAGACCGAAGCCCAGCTCGGCTTCCTGCGCCGGGCCGACTGCGATTACTTCCAGGGCTACCTGTTCGGCGAGCCGATGAGCGCCGAGACCGCGGGCCAGGCACTGCGTCGCCGCTATCTGCGTCCGGAACTGTTCACCGCGACCAAATCACATCGCACGCTGTTGCTAGTCGACGACGAAGAAAACGTGCTGCGCGCGCTGGTACGGCTGTTCCGCCGCGATGGCTATCGGATCCTGGCCGCCGGCAACGTGCGCGATGCGTTCGGCCTGCTGGCGACCAACGAGGTGCAGGTGATCCTGTCCGACCAGCGCATGTCGGAGATGGACGGCACCGAGTTCCTGGGCCGGGTGAAGATGCTCTATCCCGACACCATCCGCCTGGTGCTCTCGGGCTACACCGACCTGGCCACGGTGACCGAGGCGATCAACCGCGGCGCGATCTACCGGTTCCTGACCAAGCCCTGGGACGACAACGTGCTGCGCGACCACATCCGCCAGGCGTTTCGGACCTACGACATGCAGCGCGGGCGCGACGGCGCGGAGTAAGCGCGGCGCCAGGTCGACTCAGGCGTGGGCGCCCGGCTGGCGTAGCGGCAGCACGATGCGGAAGCGGCTGCCGGCCCCCGGCGTGCTGTCCACTTCGATCCGGCCATGGTGCTTGGCGACGATGCCGTAGGAGATCGACAACCCCAAGCCCGTGCCCTTGCCCACCGGCTTGGTGGTGAAGAACGGATCGAAGATCCGCTGCAGCATCTCGGCCGGGATGCCGTTGCCGGTATCGGCGATCTCCACCCAGACCTCGTCGCCCTCGTGCCCGGTGCGCACCGCGATGGTGCCCTGGGTCTCGATGGCCTGGCCGGCGTTGAGCAGCAGGTTCATGAACACCTGGTTGAGCTCGGACTGCAGGCACTCGACCATCGGCAGCGTGCCGTAGTCCTTCTCCAGCGTGGCCTTGTAGCGCAGCTCGTTCCAGACGATGTTGATCGTCGATTCCAGACCGGCGTGCAGATCGGCCAAGCGCCAGGCGTGCTCGCGGTCCGAGCGCGAGAAGTCGCGCAGGTCGCGGACGATGCGCGTGACCCGCTCGATGCCCTGGCGCGATTCGGTCAGCAGTTGCGGCAGGTCGCGACTGATGAAGTCGATGTCCAGGCGTTCGCGGGTGGCGTCGATCTCCGCGCGCATCGCCTGCGGGTCGTCGGTGCGCAGTGCGCGTTCGTAGACGTCGATCAGCGCGAACAGATTGCCGACGTACTCCTGCAGGCTGCCGAGATTGGAGTGCACGTAGCCAATCGGATTGTTGATCTCGTGCGCGACGCCGGCAGCCAGTTGGCCGATCGAGGCCAGCTTCTCGGCCTGCAGCAGTTGCTCCTGCGCCGCATTGAAGCGGACGTTGAGCTCGCGGTGGCGCTGCAGCAGTTCGTCGTCACCGCGTCGCGGCCGGGCCGGGTCCTGCAGCACCAGAAGATAACGCCCGTCGTCGGCCGCCAGCCGGTACAGACGCGCGGCGATCTGGCTGCCTTCGCCGAATGCGACCTGGTCGTGCCAGCGGCCGGTGGCCTCGGCCTGCTCCAGCGCATGCGCCGGCAGCAGCGCATCGAGCCGGCAGGCGTCATCGACCCAGGTCGGATGCAGCCGTTGCAGCGCATCGCCGGTGGGATTGGCATACAGCAGGCGGCCGTCGCCCGCATAGAGGTAGATGCCCTCCTCGATGCAGGACAGAACCGAAGTGGGCATGGTCGGAGGCGGTGCGGCGACGGGATCGAAAATCGGGGGCACTGCAAAGAGCCGGCTACGGACGCCCGGCGATTCTAACCGCAGGCGGCGGCCGCTCAGGCGACCGCGAGTTCGCGGCTGCGGCAATCGCGCTCGGCGCGGCCCTGTGCGTCGTAGCCGGGCAGGCTCTCGGTACGGCCAAGATGCCGCAGCGCCCAGTTCACCTCGCGGCGGCGCCGGGCCAGCAGTGCGCCGTTGGCGCGATTGAGCTCGCTCAGCTCGGCCAGTGGACCGGCCAGTTCGCCGGCCGGGCAGCGCTCGAGCTCGCGCAGCGCGACGATCTTGTCCTGGGTCGAGCGCATCAGCGCGCCGACATCGTGGCCGATCAGCGCCTCGCGCTCGTCGGCGAGCGCGCTCGCAAGACGGGCCAGGCTGTCCTGTGCCGCCGTCATCGGATCAGCCGCCCAGGCGGGCGTCGAGATCGAGCATCCGCGAGGCGATCGCCTCGGCGTCGACGCGGTAGCTGCCCGAGGCGATCGCCTCACGCACGGCCTGGACGCGCGATTCGTCGAAGGCCGGTCGCGTCGAGAGGTCGCGCTGCAAAGCCTGCAGGCCGGTCGCCTCGCCGGTCAGACGCAGGCTGTCGCCGGCCGTGGCACTGGCGGCTTCGACCGCCTTGTCGCGGCTGTCGCCGGCACGGGCCACCTGGGCGCCGGCCACGGGCGCGGCACTGCGGACGGTCGGCGCCTGGAGTCCATCGATCTTGTGGGTCATGGCAGGGATCCTGACACGAAGTGCGTGAATGGGTTCGTGGACGGTATCGGCCGCCGTCCGCGGAGCTTTAGCGCCAATCGGCGTCGGGTGCCAGATCGCATCGTCCTCAGCGTCCCACGACCACGTCGCCGGCCGGGTCGACGATGCCCTGCACCACCCGGCGCGAGGACAGGTTTTCGACGCTGACCCGCTCACGCTCGCCAGCGTCGCCGAGCGCGCGACCGGCCATGCGCACCTCGACCCCGGCCTGGCGCGAGACCAGGGCGATGGTGTCGCCGCGGCGCACCAGCCGCGGCGACACCAGGTCGCCCGCGGTCAGCACGCTGCCGGCAAGCAGCGTGCGGCGGGCGCTGCGACCGACGGCCTCGGCAGGATCGGCCACCGCGGCGCCGGCCACACGCGCGCCGTCGCGGCGTTCGGCGATGAGGTCATCGGCCGCGATCGTCTGGCCTGAAGCCACGCCGCGCGCCAGCACGAGCACCGTCTGGCTGCGCCGCACGCGGACCGGGACGTACAGACGCCAACCGGCCGGGCAACTCACCTCCACGGTGGCGCCGCCGCTGCGCGTGGCCTGCAGCGGCTCGGCGCACCGCGGCATGCGCAGGGCCGGGTCGAGCGCCGTCTCGGCCTCGCCGCCTTCGACCGCCGACAGTGCGGCCAGGCGGATCGAGTCGACCGACTGGAAGGCATCCGACGCCACGACCGACGCGGCTCCGGCGCATGCCAGCAGCGCAGCGGCCAGGCGCCAGGCGGTTCCGACGGGACGCGGCAGGCAGGCGGTCATGGCGGGCCCCTCTGGGACGAACGGATGCTGCCGCCGATGCAAGCGCCGTGCCGCAGCGTGCATCGGCCCGGGCTCAAGTCGTCGGTCGGCGGGCCGATACCGCAGGCATGTCGCAGGATCTGCTCGACCGCATCGACCAGCGTACCCGCCTCGCCGGCCACAACCGGCTGGCGCTGCTGCTGTTCCGTCTCGGCGGACGTCAGGTTTTTGGCGTCAATGTCTTCAAGGTGCAGGAAGTCCTGCGCCGACCGCATCTGTTCCGGGTGCCGGGGCTGCCGGCGCAGTTCGCCGGTGTGGCGGACGTACGCGGCCGCAGCGTGCCGGTGCTCGACCTGGGCGTGGCGATCGGCCATCCCGAGCGCAGCGACGATGCCCCACCCGGCTATCTGGTGGTCACCGAGTTCAACCGCTCGGTGCAGGGCTTTCTGGTCAGCGGAGTCGAACGCATCGTCAACATCGCGGTCGAGGACGTGCTGCCGCCGCCGGACCTGGGCGCCGAGGGCGGCTATTTGACCGCGGTCACCCGCTACCAGGGCGAGCTGATCCAGGTGATCGACGTCGAAAGCGTGCTGGCCGACATCTCGCAGGCGCGGATGGACGCCGACCTGTCCCCGGACTATGCGCTGCCGGCCGATGCACCGCCGATGCAGGTGCTGGTGGTCGACGACTCGCGGGTCGCGCGCCAGCAGATCCGCAGCGTGCTCGACCAGCTCGGCGTCGGGGTGACGCTGCTGTCCGACGGCCGCCAGGCGCTCGACCACCTGCTGCAGCTGCACGCGGCCGGCGAGCCGCCCTCGCAGCGCTACGCGATGATCGTCTCCGATATCGAAATGCCAGCGATGGACGGCTACACGCTGACGACGGAAATCCGTCGCCACCCAGGCCTCGCCGATCTGTACGTGCTGCTGCACACCTCGCTGTCGGGTGTGTTCAACACCTCGATGGTGCAGAGCGTGGGCGCGAACGCGTTCGTCGCCAAGTACAGCCCGCACGACCTGGCCGACGAAGTGCTCAAGCGCCTGCACGAGGTCGCCGACGCGGCCGGCGGACGACTCGTCGCCGCCTGAGCCTGGCCGCGGCTGCCACGCCGCACGCCTTGGCACGCCGCTTGCACGGTCACCGGTGAACTCCGCCGGAGGCCGGTCATGTCCAATCCGATCTCGTCCTATCTCGGGCTGCAGGCCGATGCGCTGCCGCTGCGCGAGCAGCGGATGAAGCTCATCGCCAGCAACCTGGCCAACGCCGACACACCGGGCTTTCAGGCCCGTGACCTCGACTTCAACGCCGCGCTGGCCGCTGCTGCGCGCGCGCGCGAAGCCGGCGGACAGTCCGGCTTGCGCGAGCGCACCGATCACATCCCGCTGCCGGGCGCCGATGCCCTGGCGCCGTTCGAGGTCGCGCGCGTCGCTGCCCAGGCCAGTCTGGACGGCAACAGTGTCGATCCTGATGCCGAGCGCGCCGCCTACGGCCGCGCGGCGCTGGAGTACCGGGCGTCGCTGAGTTTCCTCGAATCCAAGGTCCGCACCCTGCTGACCGCCATCACCGGACAGTAACCGATGAGCAACCTGCCGATCTTCGATGTCGCCGGTTCGGCCATGCAGGCCCAGTCGGTCCGCTTGAGCACGCTGGCCAGCAACCTGGCCAACGCCGACTCGGTCGCCGGCACGCCCGAGCAGGTCTACCGGCCGCTCGAGCCGGTGTTCCGCGCCAGCGCGCATGCCAGCGACCCGGCGCTGACCGGCGTGCAGGTGGCTGGCATCGTCGAGCGCGACACGCCGCCGATCCAGCGCTACGAACCCGGTCACCCGCTCGCCGATGCCCAGGGTTACGTGTACGCGCCCGACGTCGACCCGGTGTCGCAGATGGTCAACCTGATCTCCGCCTCGCGCAGCTACCAGGCGGGCGTGGAGATGATGAACACCGCCAAGGAACTGGCCGTCGCCACCTTGAGCATGGGCCGCTGATGAGCACGATCTCCAGCGACATCGCCAACAGCCTCGGCCTAGGCAGCGGCAAGGCTGCCGACAAGAAGGACGCCTCACTCGGCCAGGCCGACTTCCTGCGGCTGATGACCGAACAGCTCAAGCACCAGGACCCGCTCAAGCCGATGGAGAACAGTGCGTTCCTCGGCCAGTTGGCGCAGTTCTCGACCGTGCAGGGCATCCAGGACCTCAACAGCTCGGTCAACGGCTTCGCCAATGCGATGGCCAGCGACCAGTTGCTGCGCGGCGCGAATCTGGTGGGCCGCGATGTGGTGCTGCCATCGGCCAAGCTGGCGCTGCCGAGCGAAGGCAGCGCGACCGGCCTGGTCGCCGCCCCGTCGGCCGGCATCGTGAACTTCGATGTCACCGATGCCAACGGCGAGCTCGTGCACCAGTTCAGCGTGCCGGCCACCGCCGCCGGCGAGGTCGCGTTCGCCTGGGACGGCACCGATGCCGCCGGCAACCGGCTGCCGGCCGGGACCTATGGCATCGCCGCACGCCACCTGGCGGGCAGCGGCGAGTCCTCGGTGCTGAGCACCTATGTGCGCGCCCGCGTCGACAGCGTGTCGGTCGGCAGCGACGGGCTCTACCTCGATCTCGACGGCCTGGGCACCGCGCCGATCGGCTACGTGCTGCGCGTCAACTGACCGCCCTTTTCATCCGCGCCCGACCACAACGGAGTCCGCCATGAGCTTCAACACCGCACTGTCCGGCATCAACGCAGCCAACGCCGACCTCAACGTCACTGCCAATAACGTCGCCAACGTCAACACCACCGGCTTCAAGGAGTCGCGCGCGGAATTCGGCGATCTGTTCTCGCGGACGTCCTACGGGCTGGCCCGCAACGCGATCGGCTCAGGCGTGAAGCTGAGCAACGTCGCCCAGCAATTCTCCCAGGGCAACATCACGCCGACCGGGCGCAACCTGGACATGGCGATCGATGGCGAGGGCTTCTTCACCCTCAACAAGAACGGCACCCGGCTCTACAGCCGCGCCGGCAACTTCCAGGCCGACAACCAGGGCTACATCGGCACCCCGGACGGGGCCCGGCTGCAGGTCTACCCCCCAGCGCCAATGGCACCGGCTTCGACATCGGCCGTGTGACCGACCTGCAGCTGCTGACCACCGACAGCCCGCCACGCGCGACCAGCGCGGTCAACCTGAAGTTCACCCTGCCCGGCAATGCGAAGCCGCCGACGATCGCGACCTTCGATCCGGGGGAGCCCAACAGCTACAACGCCTCGAGCGGCGGCGTCACGGTGTTCGACTCGCTGGGCGTGAGCCACGTGCAGACCTCGTACTTCGTCAAGACCGATGTGGCCAACGAATGGCAGGTGCACACCTACATCGACGGCGAACGCGTCGGCGATGTCGCCACGCTCACCTTCACCGACAACGGCGCGCTGACCGAGCCCGCCGATGGCCGCATCGTGCTGACGCCGTTCGTGCCGGGCAACGGGGCTGGCGAGGTCGCGGTCACGCTCGATGTCAGCGGCTCGACCCAGTACGGCAACGGCTTCCAACTGCGCGACAACCGCCAGGACGGCTACGCGGCCGGCAAGCTCGACGAGATCAGCATCGCGGCCGACGGCGTGGTGTTTGCGCGCTATTCCAACGGCGCCGACGCCGCGCTGGGCCAGGTCGCGCTGACGACCTTCGTCAACCCGCAGGGGCTGCAATCGCAGGGCAACAATTTCTGGGCCGAAAGCTACGATTCGGGCGCCTCGCGCACCGGCGTACCCGACAGCGCCGATTTCGGCCACCTGCAGGCCGGCGCGCTGGAATCGTCGACCGTCGATCTGACCGAGCAGTTGGTCAACATGATCGTCGCCCAGCGCAACTTCCAGGCCAACGCACAGATGATCTCGACCCAGGACCAGGTCACGCAGACGGTCATCAACATCCGTTGATGCGCCGGCCGGTCGATGCGTGGCGGGTGAGAGGACGACGTTGCGCGCACGTCTGCACCCGCTCCGGATCGCCAACTCCCCGCTCGTCTTGCGCCCTCGCCCCCGAAACTCCAGACCCGGCCCCCCATGGACAAAGCCCTCTACGTCGCGATGAGCGGCGCCCGCGCCACGCTGCAGGCCCAGGGCACGGTGGCGCACAACCTTGCCAATGCCGAGACCGCCGGCTTCAAGGCCGCACTGGCCAATACCCGGGCCTATCGCGTGCCCGGCGGCGAACACGCCTCGCGCATCGACGCGATGCACATCGACCAAGGCTTCGACAGCCGGGTCGGTGCGCAACGGGTGACCGGCAACGCGCTCGATGTCTCGCTGCGGCCCGACCGCTGGCTGGCGGTGCAGTCGGCCGACGGCGGGGTGGCCTACACCCGCGCCGGAAATCTGTCGCCGACCCCCAACGGCCAACTGGTCACCGGCGGCGGACATCCACTGATCGACGAGAACGGCCAGCCGCTTGCGCTGCCGCCGCACCAGGCGCTGGACATCGGCGAGGACGGCACGGTGTCGATCGTGCCGCTCGGCGAAGGCCCGCAGACGCTGGCGATCGTCGGCCGCCTGCGCGTGGTCGAGGCGCCCCCCGACCGGCTCGCGCGCGGGCTCGACGGGCTGATGCGCAGCACCGACCCCCAACAACCCCCGGCTCAGGCCGTCGGCAACGTCATGACGACCGGCGCCCTGGAAGCGAGCAACGTCGACGCCGCCGGCGCCCTGGTGCAGATGATCCAGCTGCAACGCCAGTTCGAAATGCAGGTCAAGCTGATCCAGCGCGGCGACGACAACGCCCAGGCCGCCAACAGCCTGCTCCGCCTGGGCGGCTGACGCTAGAAAACCGGCGTCTCAAAACCGGGGTCAGAGTGCAATTTCGTCGTCGTGGCAAGACGACCCGATGCAGTCGCTACGAAATTGCACTCTGACCCCAGTTTTTGCTGACCCCGGTTTTGGGACGGTGGCACGGGGATTGCATCGCTGATGGTGGACGGCGCGGTGCGCCGCATCGAGGACACGACGATGAACCAGGCACTGTGGGTGGCGAAGACCGGGCTGGATGCGCAGCAGACGCGCATGTCGGTGGTCTCCAACAATCTCGCCAACACCAACACCACCGGCTTCAAGCGCGACCGCGCCAACTTCGAGGACCTGCTCTACCAACAGGTGCGCCAGCCTGGCGGTGCGAGCTCGGCGCAGACGCAGCTGCCGACCGGTCTGCAGCTCGGCACTGGCGTGCGCGTGGTCTCGACAGCCAAGGACTTCCAGCAGGGCAATCCGCAGCAGACCGGCCGCGCGCTCGACGTGATGGTCGACGGCCGTGGGTTCTTCGAGGTGCTGCTGCCCGATGGCACGTCGGCCTATACCCGCGACGGCAGCTTCAAGATCAGTCCGCAGGGCGAACTGGTGACCAACAGCGGCTTCGCCGTGCAGCCGGGCATCCAGATCCCGGAGGGCGCGCAGGCGATGACCATCGGCCAGGACGGCACGATCACCGTGCAGATGGCCGGTGAGGGCCAGGCGCTGGAGATCGGCTCACTGACGATCACCGACTTCATCAACCCGGCGGGCCTGCAGGCGCGCGGCGAGAACCTGTATCTGGAGACGACTGCTTCGGGGCCGGCGCAGAACGGCACGCCGGGCCTCAACGGCCTGGGCCTGATCGAACAGGGCGCGCTGGAAGGCAGCAACGTCAACGTGGTCGAAGAGCTGGTCAGCATGATCGAGACCCAGCGCGCCTACGAGATGAACGCCAAGGCGATCTCGACCACCGACTCGATGCTCGGCTATCTCAACAACAACGTCTGAGGCTGCCATGTCCGTGGTTCCGCCATCTGCGCCACGCGCGCTCGTGCTGCTCGCCCTGCCTGCCCTGCTCGGCGGCTGCGTCGCCGCCGGCGATGTCCGGCCGTATCCCGCGCTGGCACCGATCCAGCCGGTCGCAGCCCCGCCGACGTATGCGACCCAGGGCGCGATCTACCAGGCCGGGGGCGGCGGACTGTCGCTGTTCGCCGACAAGCGCGCGCGCGAGGTTGGCGACCTGATCACGATCCAGCTGATCGAGAGCACGATCGCGCAGACCAACGCTGCGACCAAGGTCGGCAAGGAAAGCTCAGTGGACATCGCGCCGCCGAACCTGTTCGGCGCCCCGGTCACGATCGGCGGGCGCGAAGTGCTTGGCGCCAGCGCCAGCGGCAAGCGCGATTTCGACGGCAATGGCCGCAGCACGCAGAGCAACCGCCTGCAGGGCAGCATCACCGTCACCGTGGTGCAGCGTCTGCCCAACGGCAATCTCGTCGTCGAAGGCAGCAAGGAATTGCGCCTCAATCAGGGCAATGAACTGGTGCAGGTCCAGGGCATCGTGCGCCCGGCCGACATCGCCCCCGACAACAGTGTGCCCTCGGGCCGCGTCGCCGACGCGCGGATCGTCTACGGCGGCCGCGGCGCGATCGCCCAGTCCAACGCGATGGGCTGGCTCGGCCGGTTCTTTAATTCGCGGCTGTCTCCCTACTGAGTCCCGTCATGCGCCCTGCCCGCTACCGTCCGTTGCTCGTCGCCGCGCTTGTGCTGTGCGTGTGCCTGCCCGCTTTCGCGCAGGAACGCATCAAGGATCTGGCCACCATCGGCGGCGTGCGCGGCAATGCGCTGGTCGGCTATGGCCTGGTGGTCGGCCTGGACGGCAGCGGCGACCGCACCAGTCAGGCGCCCTTCACCGTGCAAAGCCTGCGCAACATGCTCAACGAGCTCGGCGTCACCGTGCCGTCGAACGTCAATCCGCAGCTCAAGAACGTCGCCGCGGTCGCGATCCACGCCGAGCTGCCGCCGTTCGCCAAGCCCGGCCAGACGATCGACATCACCGTCTCGTCGATCGCCAACGCGGTCTCGCTGCGTGGCGGCACCCTGCTGATGGCGCCGCTCAAGGGCGCCGATGGCCAGGTCTACGCGATCGCCCAGGGCAGCCTGGTCGTCGGCGGCTTCGGCGCGCAGGGCCGCGACGGCTCGCGCGTGTCGGTCAACATCCCCAGCGTGGGCCGCATCCCGAACGGCGCGATGGTCGAGCGTGGGGTGGCGACCGGGGAACTGGGCGACAGCGGCGAGTTGACGCTCAACCTCAACCGCGCCGATTTCAGCACCATCGCCAACATGGTCGCCGCGCTCGACGCGCGTTTCGGTCCCGGCACCGCGCGCGCCGTCGACGGCGTGACCATCGCGGTGCGTGCGCCGTACGACCCGGCTGCGCGGATCGGTTTTCTCGCGCAGGTCGAGAACGTGCAGCTGGCCGCCGGTTCTGCGCCGGCCAAGGTCATCGTCAACGCGCGTACCGGCACCGTGGTCATCGGCTCACAGGTCAAGGTGCTGCCGGCGGCGATCGCCCATGGTTCGTTGAGCGTGACGATCACCGAGAGCGTGGACGTGAGCCAGCCCGAGGCCTTCGGACGCGGCAGCACGGTCGTGGCGCCGCGTTCGGATATCGAGATCGGCCAGGACGGCAGCCGCATGTTCAAGTTCGCCGGCGGCACCTCGCTTGATGAGATCGTCCGCGCGGTCAATGCAGTGGGCGCAGCCCCCGGCGACCTGATCGCGATCCTCGAGGCGCTCAAGCAGGCCGGCGCGCTGCGCGCGGAGCTGGAGGTGATCTGACATGCGCATCGCCCCGACGCCCATCGAGCTCGCGCCTGGCCAGCGGCCCGACGCCGGCCGCATCGACGATGCTGCACGCCAGTTCGAAGGCGTGTTCGCGCAGATGCTGATCAAGAGCATGCGCGATGCGAGCTTCGGCGATGCGCTGTTCCCGGGCGAGAATCAGCTTTACCGCGACCTCTACGACCAGAAGCTCGCCAAGTCGCTGACCGACGGGCCGGGGCTGGGCCTGGCCAAGACCATCGCGCGGCAACTGGGCGGCACGCAGGCCGCGCCGGCGCTCGACACGCGGCTGGACCCGAGCGCGCCGTTGCCCTCTGCGGACGCCGACACTGGCGAGCGGTCCTTGTTGCCCGAGACACTCGGCGCACGCACGCTCGACCTGATCGCCGGGCGCACCGCCGCGTCCGCCGAGAGCGCGAGCTCGGCCTCGCCGATGGATGGCTTCATCGATCGGCTGCTGGCCCGTGTGCAGCCCGCCGCCTCGGCCGCCGGCGCGGCCGCGACCGCACTGGTGCCGGGGGCGGCCGCGCTGGAAAGCGCCTCGCGCGCCGCCGCCGACCGGCTGGGCACGCGCACGCCCGAAGGCTTCGTCGCCTCGATCTGGTCGCACGCACAGAGCGCGGCGCGCGAACTCGGCGTCGATGCCCGGGCGCTGGTGGCACAGGCCGCGCTCGAGACCGGCTGGGGCCGGCGCATGATCCGCCAGAGCGACGGCGGGACCGCGCACAACCTGTTCGGCATCAAGGCCACCGGCTGGCAGGGCGAGCGCGTCACCGCGACCACCCACGAGTACCGCAATGGGGTGCGCCGCGACGAGCGCGCGCAGTTCCGCGCCTATGCCTCGCCGGCCGAGAGCTTCGCCGACTACGTGCGGCTGCTCAAACAGAACCCGCGCTACCGCCAGGCACTCGAGTCGGGCGGTGACGTGCGTCGTTTCGCCAGCGCGCTGCAGCAGGCCGGCTACGCCACCGACCCGCGCTACGCCGACAAGATCAGCGCAATCGCCAACGGCCCCACGCTGGGGCGTGCCCTGTCGACGATCGCCGAGGTCGCACGCGAGGCCGGCGACGCCGTGCAACCGTTCCGCTTCGCCGGCGCCGACGCGTCCGGCCAGGCGTTCTCCCGCCGCTAGTCGCCAGGACCCGTCATGGCCAACGTCCTCACCACCGGTACCAGCGCGCTGATCGCGTTCCAGCGGGCGCTCTCGACCGTCGGCCACAACGTCGCCAACATCAAGACGCCCGGCTACAGCCGCCAGCAGGTCGAGTTCACCACCGGCACGCCGCAGGACGTCGGCGTGGGCTACATCGGCAGCGGCACGCGGATCAGCGACATCCGCCGCGTCGCCGACGATCTGGCCAATGCCCGGCTGATCGACAGTGGCGGCGAACTGGCCCGCCTGCAGCAGCTCTCCACGCTCACCGGCCGCGTCGACAGCCTGATGTCCGAGTCGGCCACCGGCATCGCCGGGCAGTGGTCGAACTTCTTCGACGCGGTCAGTGCGCTGTCGTCCAAGGCCTCGGCATCGGCCGAGCGGCAGAGCCTGCTCGGCGACGCCAAGGCGCTGACCTCGCGCTTCCAGCAACTGCACGGCGAGTTCGGGCGCCTGGCGACCGAGGTCGACAACGGGCTGGTTGCCGGCGCGACCGAGGTCAACCGGCTGGCCGGGCAGATCGCCCAGCTCAACGCGCGGATCAGCAGTGCATCGACGGCCTCGCCCGACCTGCTCGACCAGCGCGATCAACTGATCACCGAGCTCGTCGGCTGGACCGGCGGCACCGCCGTGCCGCAGGACGGCGGCGCGATCAATGTGTTCTCCAGCGGCGGCCAGGCTCTGGTCGTCGGCGCGCAGGCCTCGCAGCTGACCACCGTCTCCGACCCCTACCGGCCCGAGCGCCAGCAGTTGGCGCTGCAGGGCGCCGGCCAGACCGTACGCATCGACGAGCGTGCGATGGGCGGGCGCCTGGGCGGGCTGCTCGAGTTCCGCAGCCAGGTGCTGGACCCGACCCAGGCCGAACTGGGCCGGATCGCGCTGGGTCTGGGCATGCGGTTCAACGCCGGGCACGCCGCTGGCGTCGATCAGACCGGCGCACGCGGCGGCGATTTCTTCAGCGTGCCCGCGCCGGTGGTCTCCGGCCACAGCGCCAACAGCGGATCGGCGCGATTGTCGGCGAGCGTCGCCGACCTCGCCGCGGTCGATGGTCGCAACCTGATTGTGCAGTGGCGCGACGGCGCCTGGTCGGCAAGCGATGCGGCCACCGGCGCCACGGTGCCGGTCGCGGGCACCGGCACTGCCGACGATCCGCTGCGCGTGGGCGGTATCGCGCTGATCGTCGACGGCACACCCGCGCAGCAGGACCGCTTCCTGCTGCAGCCCACCGCCCAGGTCACCGGCGGGCTGGCGGTGGCGATCACCGACCCAGGGCGGATCGCCGCAGCAACGGCAGTGCGTGTCGATGCCGCGCTCGACAACCAGGGCACCGGCAAGCCGTCGGGCATGCGCGTCGACGATGCCCAGGCAGCGCTCGCGGGCCCGGCCAGTATCGAGTTCCTCGATGGCGACCAGTACATGATCGATGGCGACGGGCCGTTCCCCTACACACCGGGCGCGCGGATCGAGTCCAACGGTTGGTCGTTCGTGCTCGACGGCATTCCGGCCGCAGGCGATACCTTCACCGTCGGTCCAACGGGTGCCGGCTCCAGCGACAACGGCAATGCCGCCCTGCTCGCCGGCCTCGACGATCTGCGCCTGCTCGACGGCGGCAACGTCAGCCTCAACAGCGCGATCTCGGGCCTGACCTCGGCCGTCGGCTCGACCGCGCGGCATGCCGCCTATGCCGCCGAAGCGCAGGCGGTGGTGCACACCCAGGCGCAATCGGCCCGCGACAGCGTGTCGGGCGTCAATCTCGACGAAGAAGCCGCCAACATGCTGCAGCTGCAACAGGCCTACCAGGCTGCCGCGCACATCGTGTCCACCGCCGACACCCTGTTCCAGTCGATCCTGGGAGCCGTCCGCCGATGAGCAATCGCATCTCCACCAGCATGCTCTACCAGCAGTCGATCGCCTCGCTGCAGTCCAAGCAGGCCTCGCTGGCCCGTCTGCAACAGCAGTTGACCACCGGCCAGAAGCTGCTGACCGCCAAAGACGACCCGGTCGGCGCGGGGGCTGCGGTCGGCCTGGACCGCGCGCTCGCCGAACTCGAGCGCTTCGGCAAGAACGGCGATGCCGTGCGCCATCGTCTGAGCATGCAGGAAAGCGCGCTGACGCAGGCCGGCGACATCATGGGCCGGATCACCGAACTGACCGTGCGCGCCAACAGCGCCTCGCTGTCGGACGGCGACCGCAAGGCGATCGCCATCGAGATCACCAGCCTGCGCGACAGCCTGCTGGAGGTAGCCAACAGCCCCGACGGCACCGGCCGTTATCTGTTCGGCGGCACCCAGGACGGCAGCCCGCCCTTCAGTCGGGTGGCCGGCAGCGTCGCCTATGGCGGCGACCAGACCCAGCGCCAGGTCGAAGTCGCGCCGCAGTTGTTCGTCGCCGACACTGCGCCCGGCAGCGAGGTCTTCCTGCGCGTGCGCACCGGCGATGGCCGGGTCGACGTCGCCGCGCAGGCCGGCAACACCGGTACCGGCCGGGTCGGCAGCTTCTCGGTCGCCGATTCGTCGCGCTGGGACGGCGGCCAGTACCGGATCGTGTTCGGCGAGGATGGCGCCTACGAGGTCCTGGATGCCGCCGGCGACGTGGTCGGCAGCGGCACGCATGTCGACGGTGAGGCGATCGACGTCAACGGCGTCCACGTGGTGCTGGGCGGCGCGCCGGCCGACGGCGACGCCTTCGAAGTCGGCCCGTCGACGACGCGCGACGTGTTCGCGACCATCGACCGACTGCTCGGTGCGCTGGCGCTCGACCCGACCACCGATGCCCAGCGCGCCGCGCAGCAGAACGCGCTGCAGGGCGCGATGCGCGACATCGCCACCGCGCAGGACCACTTCATCGACGCCCGCGCTGCGGGCGGCGCCCAACTGTCCGCGCTCGATGGCGCCGACAGCCTGCGCGACGCCCAGGGCCTGACCATCGAGACCACGCTCTCGGGCCTGCGCGACCTCGACTATGCCGAGGCGATCGCGCAATTCAATCTGGAAAAGGTCGCGCTCGACGCCGCCCAGCTGAGCTTCGTGCAGATGCAGCGCCTGTCGCTGTTCGACCTGCTGCGCTGACGCCGGCGAAGGGCGCCTGGACGTCCACGGCGCCTGCCCGCCGTCGGCGCGCCCGCGAAACGTCTTCCGTACGAGCCCCACGTTCGCGATACGCTCAGGCCTGCTCCATGCGCTGCAGTCTCAGCTGCAACGCGCGGCCGCCCCTGGGACTTCGATCTCGACCTCCAGCCCAAGCGCATGCACCGCCGCGAGGACATAGCCCCACGCGACGGAGGTCTCGCCGCGCTCCAGTCGATGCCAAGTGACGCGCGACATGCCTGCAGCTTCAGCGGCGGCGGTCATGCTGATGCCCAGCGACTTGCGCCTGTCGCGCAGCCTTTGCCCGCTATGTCTGGCCTGGGTTGCCACATCGGGAACACGTTCGATAGCCACGGATGACTCCTCGATTTCGTTCCTCATCGTATACATTTCGCGCGGAATGTAAACAAATGGATACAAAATGAAGACCCAACGGGATCGTGCTCGGTCGCCTTCGCGCGGATGCGACCCAGGGCCAGCGAATGCCTGGTCCCCATGATGTGCGACGACAGCCCTAAAGCCCTGCCCCGGGACGCCGTTAATGGTGTCAGCAGAGGACGGGGCCGGTGAGACGGCAAGCCCCTGCGGAGCCACCCGGCAAGGCCCTGTACCCGCCGGATTCCCTCATCCAGGAGACCAGCAATGTCCGTCATCAACACCAACACCATTTCGCTGAACGCCCAGCGCAACCTGTCGACCAACAGCTCGAGCCTGTCGACGACGATCCAGCGCCTGTCGTCTGGCCTGCGCATCAACAGCGCCAAGGACGACGCTGCCGGCCTGGCGATCTCCGAGCGTTTCAGCACCCAGATCCGCGGCGCCAACCAGGCCGCCCGCAACGCCAACGACGGCATCTCGCTGGCACAGACCGCCGAAGGCGCGCTGGGCGAGATCGGCAACAACCTGCAGCGCATCCGTGAGCTGTCGGTGCAGTCGCGCAACGCCACCAACTCCGACACCGACCGCGCCGCGCTGAACTCCGAAGTCCAGCTGCTGAAGGCCGAGATCCAGCGCGTCGCCGAGCAGACCAACTTCAACGGCAAGAAGCTGCTTGACGGCAGCTTCCAGAACCAGGCCTTCCAGGTCGGCGCCAACCAGGGCCAGACGATCAGCGTCGCACAGATCGCCGACGCCAACATCAGCAAGCTCGGCAACTGGAACGAAGCCGCCACCTCGGCGACTGTGACCGGCGTGGCCGCAACGGGTGGCGCAACCGCAGGTGGTGGCGCGGCCACCCCGGGCACGGCGACGATCGACGTGTCGGCCTTTGTCGCCACGGGCGCCGACGACGGTTTCGCCGCGTTCGACCTCGACGTCAATGGCGAGACCGTCACCGTCCAAGCCGTCGCCGGCACCAACGACATCGCTGCGGCCCGCGCCGCGCTGGCGACCAATATCGCTACGGCGATCAACGGCGAGGCCGCTGGCGTGGCCACTGCCACCGGCACCAACGTCGCCCTGTCCAATACTGGCGCCGCCGCAGTCGTGGTCGACAACAGCACCGGCCCACGATCAACGTCACCGCAGCGGCGCAGACGCCCGCAGGCGCAGCAACGCCCGCCAGCTTCACCGCCGGCAGCTTCACGCTGCAGGGCGTGCTGCCGTCGGGCGACAACTCCGAGGCGATCACGATCAGCTACGACAAGGCCGGCAGCGCTTCCGAGCGCGCCAACAACCTGGTCACCGCGATCAACAACCAGAGCTACAACACTGGCGTGACTGCGTCGCTCAAGGACGGCAAGGTCGAGCTGGCCTCGGCAAATGGCAACTTCACGGTCGGCCTCAGCACGGGTGACGATGCCGCCGGCCTGCTCGCCCAGACCGGCCTGACCGCCGGCGCGACGGCGAACTTCGCCGAAGGCGCCGCCGCCACCGGTTTCGCCCAGCTCGACATCTCGACCGAGCGCGGCGCCGAGAACGCGATCCTGGCGATGGACGCCGCCCTGAACTCGGTCAACTCGGCCCGCGCCGATCTGGGCGCCGTGCAGAACCGCTTCAGCTCGGTCGTGGCGAACCTGCAGACCGGTTCGGAGAACCTGTCGGCCTCGCGCAGCCGCATCGTCGACACCGACTTCGCCAAGGAGACTGCCGAGCTGTCGCGCACGCAGATCCTGCAGCAGGCCGGTACCGCAATGCTGGCGCAGGCCAACCAGATCCCGCAGAACGTGCTGAGCCTGCTGCGCTGATCGCGCCGCAGTTCCCGCACTGACGTGGACCGCGACCCGCCTTCCGGCAACGGAAGGCGGGTTTCGCGTTGTGGGCAGCGGCGCCTGGCGACGGCGCGGCGCTGGCACGCAACCTGCATGGCTTGGGTCGACTCAAGCGCGGCGTGAACGCGCCGATATCCAATCCAGAGGGCGCACGTCTGCCAGGGCGGCGTCAGCGGGCAACGGGAGACCGGACATGGCGGACTATTCTTTTGGCTACGGCGGCGTCGGCTCCGGCCTGGACATCAGCGCAATCGTCACCAAGCTGGTCAGCAGTGACCGTGCGCCACACGATGCGCGGCTCAACAAGCTCGAGACCAACGCCAAGTTCAAGCTCTCGGGCCTGGGCGGGGTGACGTCCGCGTTCGACGGCCTCAAGACCGCGCTCGATGCCTTGCAAAAGCCCGAGGCGCTGGGCGCCCGCATGGTCACCTCGCGCTCGACGACCGGTGCCGCGCCGACCGGCACCGTCACCGACACCGTGCTCGGCGCCACCGTCGGCGGCAATACCCCGCTGGGGCGCTATGAGGTCGTGGTCGAGCGCTTGGCCACCGCGCACAAGCTGGTCGGCGACGGCATCGACAAGGCCACCAAGTTCGGGGCCGGCACCTTGCGGGTCGGGATCGGCGCCGACTTCGTCGACGTCACCGTGGCCAAGGACGCCACCCTGACCGACATCCGCAATGCGATCACCGCCGCCGCCGGCAAGCACGGCGTGCAGGCGGCACTGTTGACGTCCGACGAGGGCCAGCATCTGTCGCTGGGCAGCGCCAAGACCGGCGCGGCGCATGCGATCACGCTCTCGGTGCTCGAGGGTGAGAGCGATCTGCATGGCCTGGTCGACGGCATGACCGAGCAGGTCCCGGCCGCGGATGCCAAGCTCTCCATCGACGGGCTGGTCACCACCAGCGCCAGCAACACGGTCACCGATGCGGTCCAGGGGTTGACCCTCAAGCTCAAGGATGCCGGGACCAGCATCGTCGAAGTCGCGGCCAATCCCACCGGCAGCCGCACCGCGGTCGAAGGCTTCGTCAAAGCCTACAACGCCGCCCTCAATGCAATCACCACTGCCACCAGCTACAACGCCGAGACCAAGACGCCCTCCTCGCTGACCGGCGATGCACAGATGCGCGGCGCCGGCTCTCAGTTGCGCGGGATGATGAGCGAACTGCTCGGCGAACTCGCCGCCCAAGGACTGGATGCCAAGACCCTGGGCCTGCAGACCCAGGGCCATCCCAACCCCAACGGCAATTTGGTGCTCGATGCCACCAAGTTCGACGCCGCGATGGCCGAAAATCCGGCCAAGATCGCCGCCGCCTTTACCGGCGAGACCGGTATCGCCAGCCGGCTCAACGCCGTGGTCAAGACCTATGTCGGCAAGGAAGGTTCGTTCACCTCGCGCAAGGAGGGGCTCGATGGCCAGATCAAGGACATCGGCAAGCAGCGCGATGCGCTGGAGCTGCGCATGAAGGGCGTTGCTGAGCGCTACAAGGCGCAGTTCGTGGCGCTGGACAAGCTCATGTCGCAGATGAGCACCACCAACACCTATCTCGCCCAGCAGCTCACCGCGCTGTCGGCGCAGAGCTCACAGTGATCCCTCGGAGGGACCCCGATGATGCCCCGCAACTACGCCCAGCAGTACCGTCAGACGCAGCTGGAGGGCGCCGTCATGGAGGCCGATCCGCACCGGCTGGTCGCGCTGTTGCTGGCGGGCGCCTGCGAGCGCATCCGCCTGGCCGAAGCGTGCCTTGAGCGTGGCGACCAGGCGCGCAAGGGCAAGGCGATCGGTGAGGCCTGCGCGATCGTCGGTCATCTCGATGGTTCGCTCGACCACGAAGCCGGCGGCGAGATCGCGGCCAATCTGTCTTCGCTCTACGACTACATCGTGCGCCGGCTGACCGAAGCCAACCTGCAGAACGACCCGACCGGCCTGCGCGAATCGCTGGCGCTGCTGGCCGAGGTCGATGCCGCCTGGGCCGCGATCCAGCCCGGCAAGGCGGCCAGTGAAGCGACCGGCGCGCCGGCATGAGCGGGCTCGAGGTTCTGCACCACGACCTTGCCGCGCTCGAGGCGGCGATCGCCGACGATGACCTGGCGACCGCAGCGGGCCTGCTGGACGCCTACCAGCAGCGCCTGGAAGGCACGGTGGCGTCCGCCGCCGCTCCCCTGCCGGTGCCGGCCCTGCGCGCGCTGCTCGACGCCCAGCTCGCACTGACCGCACGCCTGGGCGTGCGCCGCGACGCGGCCGCCGCGCAGTTGCGGCAGGCACACCGCGCCAACGCGGCCTCGCGGATCTACGCCGGACTGGAGCAGGCGCCGTGAGTCCGCTCGCGTCGACCACGCCGGCCGAAGCCGAGGCGCGGTTGTTCGGCGACGCCCTGAGTTGCGAACTCGACCTGCCGGTGGCCATCGAGCCGGCCGACGGCGCCGGCCGTCAGGCCGAGGCCATCACCCTGCTATCGGCGCTGGCCCACATCGAGGACCTGCGCAAGGACGACGGCAGTGAGGACCACGGCGACCTGCCGCTGCTGGCCCAGCGCATGGACGCCAAGCTCGACCTGATCCTCGCCCTGCTCGGCCGGCTGGCCCGGCGCGATGACGGCCTGGTCGACCGCCGGCTGCACTGGTCCTGCCATGGCCTGCGGGTCGACCTGGAACCCGGCCAGCACCCGCCTCCGGGCGCGGCCGCGATCGTGCGGCTGCAACCGGCCGACTGGCTGCCCGACCACCTGGCACTGCCGGCGACGGTGGTGGCCTGCGAACAGGGCCACGCCGGCACCCGGGTGTGGCTGGCCTTCGCCAGTCTGCGCGCCGATCTCGTCGAGGCGCTGGACCGCCATCTGTTCCGTCTGCACCGGCGCCAGGTCGCCGAACAGCGGCGGCGCTGAAGCTTGCCGCCCGGCTGACGTATCCTGTCCACCGGGCGGCCCCTTACGGCGGCCAGGAGGGGACTGGACTGGTGCGCGTACTGATCGTCGATGACCACACGCTGGTACGGGCCGGCCTGGACCGGCTGCTGCAAGGCTTCGACGATGTCGATGTATGCGCACAGGCCAGTGGCGCCGACGAGGCGCTGACGCTGAGTCTGGCCCATCGCCCCGACCTGGTGCTGATGGACCTCTCCCTGCCCGGTCGCAGCGGCATCGACGCCATGGTCGCGATCCACGCGCAGTTGCCCGCCACCCGCGTGCTGATCATGTCGATGCACGACGATGCCCAGCACGTGCGCTCGGCGATCGAACGCGGCGCGGCCGGCTTCATCGTCAAGGACGCGGCGCCGATGGAGCTGGAAGTGGCGCTGCGCACCGCGTTCACCGGCGAGCTGTATCTCAGCCCGCGGCTGTCGTCACGGCTGATGGCGCCGATGTTCGGCCGCCCGGTCCAGGGCGGCGTCGATGCGCTGTCCAGGCGCCAGCAACAGATCCTCGACCTGATCGGCCGCGGGCGCAGCAGCAAGGAGATCGCCGCCGAGCTCGCGATCAGCATCAAGACGGTCGAAACCCACCGCGCGCGCATGATGGAAACGCTCGGCTGCCGGCGCGCCAACGACCTGGTGCTGCTCGCTGCGCGGCAGCGGCCGGCCGGTGACTGAGGCGCGCCGCCGGAATCCCGGCACCGGCGCCGGCCAGCCTGTCAGGGAAACCCCGACAGCAGTCAGGTAATGCCTTGCCGACGTCGGGAACTGCCCGATAGCGTTGCCGTCACGCGGGCTTCACGATGCCTGCACGCGCCGTCCTCCTGCGCGACGGGATTCCGACATGAAGGCCTCCGCCTCGCTGCAGCTCGGCCAGCAGCTCCACCTGACACCGCAGTTGCTGCAGTCGATTCGTCTGCTGCAGCTCGATGGCCAGCAACTGGAACTGGAAGTGCGCCGCGTGCTCGCGCACAACCCGATGCTCGAGCTCGATGAGGCATCCCCCGCTGCGCCCGCCCCGACAGACGCCGACTCCATCCCCGATGGCCGGGTCGAGGTCGCCGCGTTCGACGAACTGCCTGAAAGCACGATGTGGGATGTCCGCACCGCCAGTTGGAGCGGCGACGACGACGGTCTGCAGCGGATTGCGGCCACCGAGTCCAGTGACCCGCATTGGCGGATCCTGCAGCGCCTGGCGCTGGAATTGCCGGACGCGCAGCTGGCGATCGCCGCGTTCTGGCTGGCTCATTGCGACGAGTCCGGCTATCTGCTCGAGCCGCCCGACGCGCTCGCCGCGCGCGCATCGGCCCAGTTGGGCTGCTCGGCGGCACAGGCCGAGGCGGTGCGCCAGCGGCTGCTGGCCGGCGACCCGGCCGGGATCGCCGCGCGCGACGTGCGCGAATGTCTGCTGGCACAGCTCGACGCCCTGCCCGGCCGCGTACCGGGCCGCCCGCTGGCCCGGCGCCTGGTCGAGGTCGGGCTCGACCTATTGGCCGCGCACGATATCGATGCGATCGCCCGCCGTCTCGACCGCGCGGTCGAGGATGTCCACGAGGCGGTCGCGCTGGTGCGCGCACTCGACCCGCGCCCGGCGCAAGCCGACGCCCCCGTGTCCGACGACGCGGTGGTCCCCGACGTCGTGGTCTGGCATGCCGATGCCGGCTGGCGGGTCGCATTGAACCCGCTCACCACCCCGCGCGTGACGATCAATACCGGTTACGAGCGCCTGCTCGCCGATGGCGGCGAGGCCGCCGCGCCGATGCGCGAACTGCTGCAGGAAGCCCGCTGGTTCGCCCGTGGCCTGTCGATGCGCTACGACACGCTGCTGCGCACCGCCCGGGTCCTGGTCGAACGCCAGGCGGCGTTCCTGACCCGGGGTGAAGAGGCCATCGCGCCGTTGACCCTCAAGGAGGTCGCCGAGGCGATTGGCATGCACGAATCGACGGTGTCGCGGATCACCACCGGCAAGTACCTGCAGACACCGCGCGGCACGATCGAGATGAAGCGGTTCTTCGCAGTCCGCTTGGAAGGCGCGGAGGTCTCCGGCGCCGCAGTCCGGGCGATGGTGCGGCGGCTGATCGAGGCCGAGCCGCGGCACCGCCCGCTGGCCGACGACGCGATCGCTGCCCTGCTCGCACGACAAGGCGTGCACATCGCGCGGCGGACGGTCGCCAAGTACCGCGAACAACTCGACATTCCGCCCGCCCGTCTGCGCCGTGCCCCGGCGTCCGCGCCATTGGCCCGAACGGCCTGAGACTGCCCATGGACAAGATCAAAGTACTGCTGGTCGATGACCACGACGGCTTCATCAATGCCGCACTGCGCCACCTGCGCCGGCTGGACTGGCTGGATGTGGTCGGCACCGCCGGCAACGGCCTGGAGGCGATCGCGCAATCCGAGGCGCTGCGCCCGGACGTGGTGCTGATGGACCTGGCGATGCCCGAGATGGGCGGCCTGCAGGCCGCACGCTTGATCAAGGCGCAGGACGACCCGCCCTACATCGTGATCGCCAGCCACTTCGACGACGCCGAGCACCGCGAGCACGCCACGCGCGCCGGTGCCGACAACTTCGTCAGCAAGCTGTCCTACATCCAGGAAGTCATGCAGATTCTCGAAAGCCTGCGCCATCCGCAGGGCGAGCCGGGAGCGCAGCCGTGAGCGAGCCGCGCATCCTGGTCATCGACGCCGATGGCGACCGCGCCGAGCGGCTGTGCACGCTGCTCGAATTCATGGATCTGCGCCCGCGCTGGGTCGCCGAACCCGGCGAGATCTCCGCCGCGCGGCACCGGCCCAGCGACTGGGTCGCGGTGCTGGTCGGCGACATCGCCGCCGACGATGCCGCCGCGTCTGCGTTCTTCGGCTGGCTGGGCCAGGCCGGGATCGCGCCGCCGGTGCTGCTGATCGACGGCGAGGCGCCGGCGTTCGCCAGTGCGCATGGCCTGCACGAGGCCGGCGTGTGGACGCTCGAATCGCCGCTGCGCCACGCCCAGCTCGAGAACCTGCTGCGCATCGCCAGCCTCAAGCGCATCGATGCCGACCGTCAGGCCGCGACCGACCAGGGCTTCGGGCCGACCGGCAGCAGCGAGCCGGTCCGGCGCCTGCGGCGGATGATCGACCAGGTCGCGCCGTTCGACACCACCGTGCTGGTGCTGGGCGAATCGGGCACCGGCAAGGAGGTCGCCGCGCGCGCCATCCATCAGCGCTCGGCCCGCCGCGATGGACCGTTCGTGGCGATCAATTGCGGCGCGATTCCGGCCGAACTGCTCGAAAGCGAACTGTTCGGCCATGAGAAAGGCGCGTTCACCGGGGCGCTGTCGGCGCGCAAGGGCCGCTTCGAAATGGCCGAGGGCGGCACGCTGCTGCTCGACGAAATCGGCGACATGAGCCTGCCGATGCAGGTCAAGCTGCTGCGCGTACTGCAGGAGCGTTGCTTCGAGCGCGTCGGCGGCAACCAGTCGATCCGCTGCGACGTGCGCGTGATCGCGGCGACCCACCGCGACCTGGAAGCGCGCATCGGCGAGGGCCAGTTCCGCGAGGACCTGTTCTACCGGCTCAACGTGTTTCCGATCGAGATGCCGTCCCTGCGCGAACGGCGCGACGACCTGCCCGAGCTGGTGGGCACGATCGCCAGCCAGCTGGCACGCAACGGGCGCGGCGAGATCCGCTTTTCGGCCGACACCCTCGACGCACTGGCCGGCTATGCGTGGCCGGGCAACGTGCGCGAGCTGAGCAACCTGGTCGAGCGCCTGGCGGTGCTCAATCCGGGCGGCATGGTGCGCGTGCAGGATCTGCCGCAGCGCTACCGCGAGCACCTGGTCGAGCCGCCACCGGCAATGCCCGTGGCGCCGCCGGCGGACGTTCAAGCGCCCGCTGTCGCCGCGGACGCCTGCGAACCGGCGCAGCTGCCCGAGGACGGGCTGGACCTGCGCGATCACATGGCGCGGATCGAGCTGGGCCTGATCCGCGAGGCGCTCGAACGCAGCGACGGCGTGGTGGCGCATGCGGCGCAGTTGCTGGGCCTGCGTCGCACTACTTTGGCCGAAAAACTGCGCAAGTACGGCATCGAGCGCGAACTGGCCGCCTGAGCGGCCCGCAAGACGCGGTTCGGGCGCCCGACGACGCGCACCACCGTTGCGGACGTCGTCGGCGCGCTTCGACCGTTCGTGCGAGCGTCGTCGAACGCAACGGGCGCCTGCGTCGCGTGCCCTGTGCTGCATCCTCGAGACCCGAGTCGAACGCCTGCGCCTGCGACCGCGCCGGCGACACGCGCATCGGCGCGGCGCCGACTTTCCGGCGCCACCGCCGCCAGGCCCCCGGCACGCGACTTGCATCGTCCCGGCAGGATTCCGACACCCATGCCCCATGAGCCATTCGGTCAACTCGATCCTCTCGCAGATCCGCAGCTACCAGGGCCAGATGCCGGCCATGGCGCAGGCGCGCGAGACGATCGCCGCCGATGCCGCGCGCTCGGATGCGATCCCGGTCCAGGGCCTGGGCGGCGCGCAGGCGCCGGCCGGTGTCGCAGGCGCGGCAAGCCCGAGTTTCGGCGCGACGCTGCGCAACGCGATCGAGGGCGTGAACGCGGCCCAGCAACGCAGCGGCGCGCTGGTACGTGCGTTCGAGCTCGGCGAGCCGGGCGCGGATCTGGCCAAGGTGATGGTGGCCTCGCAGCAATCGCAGGTGGCGTTCCGCGCCACCGTGGAAGTGCGCAACCGACTGGTACAGGCGTACCAGGACGTCATGAACATGCCGCTGTGACGGCACCGGAGACCGACTGAGCCATGGCGATCCCGCTTCCCAAGGATGTCTTCAACGCCGACAAGGCCGGCGGCAAGGCGGTCGAGGTGCTCGACCGGCTGGAGAAGATGCAGCTCGCCCGTCGCCTGGGCAAGATGCTGTTGCTGGCCGCGGCCATCGCCGGCGGCCTGATCGTGTTCTTCTGGTCGCAGACCCCCGGCTACGTGCCGCTCTATGCCGGTCTCGACCCCAAGGCCACGGCCGAGGCCACCGACCTGCTGCGCACCGCGCAGATCCCGTTCCGCATCGACCAGGCGACCGGCGCGATCTCGGTGCCCGAGCAGAATGTGCACGACGCCCGCCTGAAGCTCGCCGGCTCCGGACTGACCGAGTCGGGCCGTCTGGGCTTCGAACTGATGGAGCGCGACCCGGGCTTTGGCGTCAGCCAGTTCGTCGAGACCGCGCGCTATCAGCACGCGCTGGAGACCGAACTGGTGCGCACGATCGCCGCGCTGCGCCCGGTGCGCGATGCCCGCGTGCACCTCGCCATTCCCAAGCCCAGCGCCTTCACCCGCCAGCGCGAGGCCGCCAGCGCCTCGGTGGTGCTCGAGCTGCGCGGCGGCGCCAGTCTCGAGCGCGGTCAGGTCGACGCGATCGTACACCTGGTCGCCTCCAGCATCCCCGACCTTGCGCCCGAGCGGGTCACCATCGTCGACCAGAACGGCCGTCTGCTCAGCGACAGCCGTCAGGATCCGGACGCGGCGATGAGCGCGCAGCAGTTCGAGCAGGCGCGCCGCCAGGAGACGTCGTTCAACCAGCGCATCCGCGAACTGCTCGAGCCGATGACCGGCGCCGGCCGGGTCAATGCCGAGGTCACCGTGGACATGGACTTCTCGGTCAGCGAAGAGGCGCGCGAGCTTTACAACGCCGAGCCGCCGAAGCTGCGCAGCGAACAGACCAGCGAGAACAGCGCGCCCGCCGGTCCCCAGGGCATTCCCGGCGCGACCAGCAACCTGCCCGACACCGCCGCCAATCCGGCGCCGGTCGATGCGGCAGTGGCTGCGGCCGCGGGCAACGCGGGCGAATCGTCGCGGAGCGCGACGCGCAACTACGAGCTCGACCGCACCCTCAGCCACACCCGCCAGCCGGGCGGCCGGATCCGCCGGGTCACCGCCGCGGTGCTGGTCGACCACGTGCCGCGTGCCGGCGCCGACGGCACCACCACGTTGCAGCCCTTGACCGCGGCCGAGCTGCAGCGCATCGAAGCGCTGGTGCGCCAGGCGGTGGGGTTCGACGAGGCCCGCGGCGACGTGGTGTCGGTGATGAACGCGCCGTTCGTGCGCGAAACGCTCGACGACGTCGGCGCGCTGCCGTGGTGGCAACAGCCCATGCTGCGCGACATCGCGCGGATCGCACTCGGTGCGCTGGTCGTGCTGGCGCTGCTGTTCGGCGTGGTGCGCCCGGCGGTGCGTCAGATTACCGGGCCGTCGGCGAAGCCCCGGCGCGCTGCCGACCCGGAGACTGCCGAGGTGGTGATGCTCGACGACGAGGCGCTGCCGGCGCTTGCCGACGACACCGCGCAGATCAGCGCGCTGTCGGCGCATGCGCATGCGCAGGCGACGATCGCGCTGCCGTCCGATGCTTATGAGGACCGCCTGCGGCAGGCCCGCGAAGCAGTGAAAACAGATTCCAAGCGCGTGGCGCAGGTCGTGAAGGGATGGCTGGGCGATGAAGCGACCACCTGACATGGGGGATATGACCGGCGTGCAGCGCGCCGCGGTGCTGCTGCTCTCGCTCGGCGAGGCCGACGCGGCCGAGGTGCTCAAGCACATGGGCGCCAAGGAAGTGCAGAAACTCGGCCTGGCGATGGCGACCATGGGGCCTGTCAGCCGCGAACAGGTGACCGGTGTGATGGACGACTTCCACGGCGCACTGGAGCGGCAGACCTCGCTCGGCGTGGGGGCCGACGACTACATCCGCGCGGTGCTGGTGCAGGCGCTGGGCGCCGACAAGGCCGGCAGTCTGATCGACCGCATCCTGCTGGGACGCAACACCACCGGCCTGGACACGCTCAAGTGGATGGACCCGCGGGCGATCGCCGACCTCGTGCGCCACGAGCATCCGCAGATCATCGCGATCGTGATGTCGCATCTCGATCCCGATCAGGCCGCCGATGCACTCAAGCTGATGCCCGAGCGCACCCGCGCCGACGTGCTGCTGCGCATCGCCACGCTCGACGGCATCCCGCCCAATGCGCTCAACGAACTCAACGAGATCATGGAGCGGCAGTTCGCCGGCAACCAGAACCTCAAGTCGTCGGCGGTCGGCGGAGTCAAGGTCGCGGCCAACATCCTCAACTTCATGGAATCGGGTCAGGACCAGGGCCTACTGGGCGCGATCCGCAAGATCGACCCGCAGCTGTGCCAGCGCATCCAGGACCTGATGTTCGTGTTCGACGACCTGATCGAGCTCGACGACCGCGAGCTGCAGATCGTGCTGCGCGAGGTGTCGGGCGACCGCCTGGGCATCGCGCTGCGCGGCGCCGATCCGCGCGTACGCGAGAAGATCACCCGCAACATGTCGCAACGCGCGGCCGAGATCCTGATCGAGGACATGGAGGCGCGCGGGCCGGTCCGGCTGTCGGACGTGGAGTCGGCGCAGAAGGAGATCCTGACCATCGTGCGTCGGCTCGCCGATGAGGGCGCGCTGACGCTGGGCGGCGGCGGTAACGCCGAGGCGCTGGTATGAGCGGCGCGGTGCGCTGGCTGGCACCGGCGCTCGACGCGGGCGCCAGCCTGGCCCCGGTGGCGGCCGAGGTCCCGGCCGAACTGCCGCGCCCGCCCTCGCTCGAGGAGATCCAGCGCATCCGCGACGACGCCCAGCGCGAAGGCCATGCCGAAGGCCTGGCCCAGGGTCGCGCCGAAGGCCTGGCGCAGGCGCAGGCGGAAATGCGCCGGCTGGCCGCGCAGATCGAGGGCATCCTCGACAACTTCTCGCGGCCGCTGGCACGGCTGGAAAACGAAGTCGTCGCCGCGCTCGGCGAACTGGCCGTGCGCGTGGCCGGCGGCCTGGTCGGCCGGGCCTACGAGGCCGAACCGGCGCTGCTGGCCGAACTGGTCGCCGAAGCCGTCGACGCGGTCGGCGGCGCGGCGCGCGAGGTCGAGGTGCGCCTGCATCCCGACGACATCGCCTCGCTGACGCCGCTGCTGGCATTGCCGGACGAAACCCGCCTGGTCGCCGATCCGGCGCTGGCGCGCGGCGACCTGCGCGTGCATGCGCCGAGCGTGCGCATCGACGGCAGTCTCGAGGCGCGGCTGCGCGGCGCACTGGACACCGTGCTGCGCCGTGCCGGGACGCGCGGATGAGCGCCCCCCTGCCCCGCGCCGATCCCGCCGACTGGCTGGCTGCACGCAACCTGCGGCTGGCCGCACGCCTGGACACCACCGGGCCCGATCCGGCGGCAGGCCGCGGGCTGATCCGCGAAGGCATCCTGCGCCGCGCAGTCGGGCTGACGCTCGAGGCGGTCGGCTGCGAGGCGCCGATGGGCGCAACCTGCCGGGTCGAGGTCGCCGATGGCGGCTGGGTCGAGGCCGAGGTCGTGGGCTTCGCCGGCGAGCGCACCTCGCTGATGCCCAGCGCCGAATTGCACGGCCTGCTGCCCAATGCCCGCGTCGTGCCGCTGCAGCGCCGCGGCGGCGTGGAGATCGGCGAAGGCTTGCTCGGCCGGGTGATCGACAGCGACGGCGTACCGCTCGACGGCAAGGGCCCGATCCGCGCCGAAGGCACGGTCGGCATGGCCGGCGTGTCGATCAACCCGCTGGCGCGCGAACCGATCACCCAGCCGCTGGACGTGGGCGTGCGCGCGATCAACGCGCTGCTGCCGATCGGCCGCGGCCAGCGCGTGGGCCTGTTCGCCGGCTCGGGCGTCGGCAAGTCGACGCTGCTGGGCATGATGACCCGCTTCACCTCGGCCGATGTGATCGTGGTCGGCCTGATCGGCGAGCGCGGCCGCGAGGTGCGCGACTTCGTCGAGACCACGCTCGGCGAGGACGGGCTGCGGCGTGCGGTCGTGGTCGCCGCCCCGGCCGACCGGCCGCCGCTGGCGCGCCTGCATGGCGCCTACCGCGCGACTGCGATTGCCGAGTGGTTCCGCGATCAGGGCCTCAACGTGCTGCTGCTGATGGACTCACTGACCCGCTTCGCCCAGGCCCAGCGCGAGATCGGGCTGTCGGTCGGCGAGCCGCCGACCACGCGCGGCTATCCCCCGTCGGTGTTCGCCAAGCTGCCGGCCCTGGTCGAGCGCGCCGGCAATGGCGCCAAGGGCCGCGGCTCGATCACCGCGTTCTACACCGTGCTGACCGAGGGCGACGATCCGCAGGACCCGATCGCCGATGCCGCCCGCGCGATTCTCGACGGGCACATCCTGCTCTCGCGCCGGATCGCCGATGCCGGCCTGTATCCGGCGATCGACGTCGAGTCGTCGGTCAGCCGCGTGGTCACCGAGATCGCCGATGTCGACTGGCGCGACCGCATCCGCGCACTCAAGCGCCTGGTCAGCGCCTACAACGCCAACCGCGACCTGATTGCCATCGGCGCCTACCAGCGCGGCGGCGACCCGGCCGTCGACGAGGCACTGGCGCGCTGGCCGGAGATCGTCGGCTTCCTGGGCCAGGACATCGCCCGCGCCGCCGACCTGCAACACAGCCGACAGGCGCTCGAACGCCTGCTGCAACCTGAGGAATCCGCCGCATGAAACAGTCCCGACGCATCGATCCGTTGCTCAGCCGCGCCCAGGACCAGGAAGACGCCGCGGCGCGCGTGCTCGCCCAGCGCCAGTCCTCGCTCGACGAACACGAGGCCCGCCTGGCCGAACTACGGCGCTATGCCGACGAGTACGCGCACAGCCAGCTCGCCGCGACCAGCCCGGCCCAACTCGCCAACCGCCGCGCCTTCCTCGAGCGGCTGGAAAGCGCCGTCGAGCAGCAGAGCCGCACGGTCGATCAGAGCCGGCAGACGGTCGAGCTCGAACGTGGCCGGCTGCTGCTGGCCAGTCGCGACAAGCAGGTGCTCGAGCAACTGGCGGCCAGTTATCGCGCGCAGGAGCGCCAGGTCGACGAGCGCCGCTCGCAGCGCGAACTCGACGATCTGGGCGCGCGCCGCGTGCGCCTGGCCGCGGCCGAGGGCCAGGACGCATGACCCCACTGGCGACCACCGCGACCACTGGCATCGGCGCGACATCCGCGGCCACGCGCGGTCCCGGCGCGTCGCCCAGCCCCGCCGGCAGCGAGGACGGATTCGCCCGCGCACTCGAGCGGCGACAGGCACAGCGCAGTGCCGACGCCTCGGCGCAGCGGCGCGCCCCGCAGGCGCGGAGCGACGACCGCGCTTCTGACGAGGTCGATGCCGCGGCGTCACCCGACACCGCACCAGCGCCCGAAGACCGCGAATCGGCTGCCGCGACCGGACCCCAGCCACTGCCTGTCGATCCGATGCCGTGGCCGCCCGCAGGCCTGGCCGGGCTGCCGGGACTGGCTGCGGTGCCGCTTGCCGAGCCGCCTGTCGAGACCGCCGCAGTGCCGGAGGCCTTGAGCCCGCCCCAGGCATCGGCGAGCCCCGCAATTGCGACGACGGTCGCGCCCCGCATGCCCGCGCTCGCGCTGTCGCCCGATGCTGCGTCCGGCGACGAGGCTGCGCTCGCGACCGTCGCCGCCGCCGACATCGCCGCAGCATTACCGGCCGGCGAGCCCGCGCCCGATCCCGGCGAGGCCCCGGCGCCGATCGCATTCGCCCTGCCGGGCGCCCCCGCGGCGGCTGTACGCGCCCCGCCACCGCTGCTCGATGCGCCACTGACGACGCCCGATCTCCATGGCGGAGAGTTCGAGGACCAACTGGGCGCGCAGCTCGAATGGATGGCCGGCCAGAAGATCGGCCATGCCCGCATCCGCGTCACGCCCCAGGACCTGGGTCCGATCGAGGTGCGTCTGCAGCTCGACGGCGACCGGATCGCCGCCGACTTCGTCAGTCCGCACGCACAGACCCGCGATGCGCTCGAACAGGGCCTGCCGCGGCTGCGCGACCTGCTCGGCGAACACGGCTTCCAGCTCGCGCACGCCGGCGTCGGCCACGATGGCGGCTCGGACGCACGCGACGGAATGTCGTCGCCGGCCGGGCACCCGACAGCCGCTTCCCGGCAGGATCACGGTCCCGAGACACTGCCGACGCCCGCCCCGACGACCCGGCGGATCGGCCTGCTCGACGCTTACGCCTAGGCGAGGCGTCGATCCCGCGACGGCCTTCAGTGGCGGCGCAGCGCGCCACGGCGGGCGCGCGTTGCCATCGTCCGACCCTCCGGCACGGCCACGCGCACGCCGCGCGACGATCCACCGTCGCCAGAACGGCACGGCGATTGCATCGCAACGCAGGCATTCCTTTTCGGACCCGCCCCGTGGCCGCCGCTGCCGATCCCCAACCCAAGTCTCCTCCCAAGAAGCGGCGCAAGCTGCTGTGGCCGATCCTCGGCGGCCTCGTGCTGCTTGCCTTGGCGGCCGCCGGCGGCGCCGCGGCGCTGCATCTGCGCAACAACCCGGGCCCGCCGAAACCCGTGCTGCCGGCGCAGGCCCAGTACCTGCCGATGGCGCCGCCGTTCGTCGTCAACCTCGGCGACGACAGCGAGGGGCCGCGCTACCTGCAGGTCGAAGTGCAGTTGGTCACCCGCGATCCGCTCGATGTCGCCCAGCTCCAGCACCACGAGCCGGCGCTGCGCGCACGGCTGCTGATGCTGTTCTCGCAGCAGACCGCCGGCACCGTGGCCACGCGTCAGGGCAAGGAGGCGCTGCGCGCGCAGGCGTTGAGCGAGGTGCAGACGCTGATGACCGAGGAAACCGGCAAGCCGCGCGCCGAAGCGCTGCTGTTCACCAGTTTCGTGACTCAGTGAGGCGAGCGGCATGAATCCCAACGACCTGCTGTCGCAGGACGAGATCGACGCGCTGCTGCACGGCGTCGACTCGGGCGCGGTGGACACCGAGCCGCAGGCCGATCCGGGCGAGGCGCGGACCTACGACTTCGCCAGCCAGGACCGCATCATCCGCGGGCGCATGCCGACGCTGGAGATGGTCAACGAGCGCTTCGTGCGGCTGTGGCGGATCGGCCTGTTCAACCTGATCCGCCGCTCGGCCGACCTGTCGGTGCGCGGCATCGACCTGATCAAGTTCGGCGACTACCTGCACCAGCTCTATGTGCCGACCAACCTCAACCTGATCAAGTTCAAGCCGCTGCGCGGCACCGGCCTGATCGTGTTCGAGCCCAAGCTGGTGTTCGCCGTCGTCGACAACTTCTTCGGCGGCGACGGCCGCTACCCGACCCGCATCGAAGGCCGGGAATTCACCCCGACCGAGATGCGGGTGATCCAGCTGATGCTGCGCCAGACCTTCGCCGACATGGCCGAGGCCTGGGCACCGGTGCTGGATGTGGAGTGCGAGTACATCAACTCCGAGATCAACCCGCACTTCGCCAACATCGTCACGCCGCGCGAGTACGTGGTGGTGAGCCGCTTCCACGTCGAACTGGAAGGCGGCGGCGGCGAGATCCACATCACCCTGCCCTACTCGATGCTCGAGCCGATCCGCGAACTGCTCGATGCCGGCATCCAGAGCGATCGCGTCGACCGCGACGAAAGCTGGAACGTGTCGATGCGCGAGCAGCTGATGTCGGCCGAGGTCACGGTGTCGAGCATCCTGGCCAAGCGCACGATCGACCTGCGCCGTCTGACCCGGTTGAAGGTCGGCGACATCCTGCCGATCGAGCTGCCTGAAGAAGTGCCGATCTGCGTGGAAGACATCCCGGTCTTCACCGGCCGCTTCGGCACCGCCGGCGGTTGCAATGTGGTGAAGATCACCGACACACGCCCGCCCGGCACCCCATCGCCCCGCCCCGCCCCCGTCCAGGACCTGCCCGCATGAATCCCCAGGATCCCGCCGCATCCGCAGCCGAGCCCGCACGCTTCGATGACCTGCGCGCCGAGCGCGCCGACGATGCCGCCGACCTCAATCTCGACGTCATCCTCGACGTGCCGGTTGCGCTGTCATTGGAAGTCGGCCGCACGCGCATGCCGATCCGCAACCTGCTGCAGCTCAACCGCGGTTCGGTGGTCGAGCTGGAGCGCGGCGCCGGCGAGCCGCTCGATGTCTACGTCAACGGCACGCTGATCGCGCATGGCGAGGTCGTGGTCATCAACGACCGCTTCGGCGTGCGCCTGACCGACGTCGTCAGCCCCAGCGAACGGATCCGGAGACTGCGGTGATCGTCGCAGGCGCCTTTCCCGCTGCCGCGGCGACCGGACGGGCCGCGGCCCTGTCGGCAGCGCCCGAGGCGGCAACGGCGGCCCCGGTGCCCAGTGTCGTCAGCGACGCCCCCACTGGGACGGACACCGTGCCGGCCGCGTCGGCGACGGCCGTCGAAGCTGCGGTCGTGGCGCCTGCTGTCGCGACGCCCGTCGCCAGCCTCGGCCAGCCGACACCGATGCCGATCGGCAGTCATGCACCGCAGGCGCCGGGCCTGGGCGGCGCGTTCGTCGCGCTGGTGCTGGTGCTCGGGCTGATCCTCGGCCTGGCCTGGCTGCTCAAGCGCCTGCCCGGCAGCGGCCTGCGCCAGGCCGACGGCCTGCGGGTGGTCGCCAGCATTCCACTCGGCGGCAAGGAGCGCGCCGCGGTGCTGCAGGTCGGCGGCGAGCAGTTGCTGGTCGGCATCGGCGCCGGCGGCGTGCGCACGCTGCACGTGCTGCCCGCACCGCTGGCCGAGGCACCGCCGCTGGCGATGCCGACGCTCAAGTCGCTTCCCGATTTCAGGCAGCTGCTCGCCCAGCGGCTGCGCAAGGACCCCTGATATGTCCCGTCATTCCCGCTTGCTCGCGCGCTTGGCCGGCGCGCTGTGCCTGCTGCTGCCGGTGCTGGCACTCGCTGCCCCGGCGATCGCGCCGCAACTGCCGGCATTGCCCGATGTGACTGTCGGCCAGATCGGCGATGCGCCGGTGAGCCTGCCGCTGCAGACCCTGCTGTTGATGACGGCGATCACGCTGATCCCGTCGATGCTGCTGGTGCTGACCGCCTTCACCCGCATCATCGTGGTGCTCGCGCTGCTGCGCCAGGCGCTGGGCACCGGCCAGACGCCGTCCAACCAGGTGCTCGTCGGCCTGGCGCTGTTTCTCACCGCGCTGGTGATGACGCCGGTCTGGGAATCGGCCTGGAATGCGGGCTTTGGGCCCTATCTCGACGGCCGCATCGATTTCCGCACCGCGTGGGACCTGGGCACCGCACCGCTGCGCGGCTTCATGCTGGCGCAGGTGCGCGAAACCGACTTGATGACCTTCGCCGGCCTCGCCGGACACGGCACCTATGCCGGTCCCGACGAGGTGCCGTTCCAGGTGCTGGTCGCCTCGTTCGTGACCAGCGAACTCAAGACCGCGTTCGAGATCGGGTTCCTGATCTTCATCCCCTTCATCATCATCGACCTGGTCGTGGCCAGCGTGCTGATGTCGATGGGCATGATGATGCTCTCGCCGATGCTGGTCTCCGCCCCATTCAAGATCCTGCTGTTCGTGCTCGTGGACGGCTGGGTGCTGACGGTCGGCACGCTGGCGGCCAGTTTCAACCTGCCATGACCCTGAACTCGCGCTCACCGAATTGCGCCGCGGCCTCGAAGTCGCGCTGTGGGTCGGCGGCCCGCTGCTGGCCACCGTGCTGGTGGTCGGCGTCGTGGTCGGCGTGCTGCAGGCCGCCACCCAGATCAACGAGCCGACGATCGCGTTCGTCGCCAAGGCGGTCGCGCTGACCGCCGCGCTGTTCGCGCTCGGCGCGTTCCTGATCGGCTATCTCGTCGACTACACGACGACGTTGTTCCACAGCATCCCGCATCTGATCGGCTGATCGCGGCGATGCACGCAGGGCCCCGCTGATGGATGCCGCCACGCAGATGGCGATCGATGGCCAGGCGGCCTTCGGCATGATCGGCGCGTTGCTGTGGACCGCACTGCGGGTGGGCGCGCTGCTGATGGCGATGCCGATGATCGGCACGCGCGCGCTGCCGGCACGGATCCGGGTCATGGTCGCGCTGGCGATGAGCCTGGCGCTGGCCCCGATCCTGCCCGCGCCGCCGCCCTGGAGCGGCTTCGACGCGGCGACCGTGCTGTCGATCGCCCGCGAGCTCGCGGTCGGGGCTGCGATGGGATTCATGCTGCGCCTGGTGTTCGAGGCCGGGGCGCTGGCCGGCGAATTGATCTCGCAGGGCACCGGCCTGTCGTTCGCACAGATGAGCGACCCGATGCGCGGGGTCAACTCCGGCATCATCAGCCAGTGGTTCTATCTGGCCTTCGGCCTGCTGTTCTTCGCCGCCAACGGCCATCTCGCGCTGGTTGCGCTGCTCGTGCGCAGCTACGAGGCGCTGCCGATCGGCACGGCGTTGCCCGAGCTCGAGGCCACGTTGCGCGTCGCCCCCGAGTTCTTCGCGCTGGTGCTGCGCGGCGCGGTCTCGCTGGCGCTGCCGGTCATGGTCGCGATGCTCGCGGTCAATCTCGCGTTCGGTGTGCTGTCTCGCGCCGCGCCGGCGCTCAATCCGATCCAGCTCGGCCTGCCGATCTCGGTCCTCGTGGGCCTGTTGCTGATCGCAGTGCTGGCCGGGGAACTGGGCCCGCCGATCCAGCGGTTGTTCGACTTGGCCTTCGATGCCGCCGCGCGGCTGCCGCTGGGGCGTTGAGGCCGCGGCTGAGCCGAGGCACCGCCCGCGCGGCATATGACTTGCAGCGGACAGCCCGTCACCTGCGATGCCGGCAACGATGGCCGAGAACGAAGACGGTCAGGAAAAGACCGAACAGCCCAGCGAAAAACGACTGCGCGACGCGCGCGAGAAGGGCAACGTCCCGCGCTCGCGCGAACTGTCGACCGTGGCGGTGTTCGGCGCGGGCGTGTGCATGCTGCTGGCCACCGGCGGCGGCCTGTCGGCGCGCGCACTCGACTGGATGCGTGCGGCGCTGACCCCGGACCTGGCGATGCTCGAATCGCCGCAGATGCTGTTCGGCCATGCCGGTCAGCTGATGCTCGGCTTCCTGTGGCTGCTGGCGCCGCTGCTGCTGGTGCTGCTGCTCGCCTGTCTGGTCGCACCGGCGCTGATGGGCGGATTCAACGCCTCGACCAAGGGGCTGGTGCCCGATCTGAAAAAGCTCAACCCGCTGGCCGGCCTCAAGCGCATCTATGGCCCCGAGGGCGCGGCCGAACTGCTCAAATCGCTGTTGCGCGTGGCCCTGGTCGGCACCGCGGCCGCGCTGTTCCTGTGGCCCGGTCTGCATCGCCTGCGCAGCATGCTCGACCAACCACTCGAGGCCGCCGCCGGCGCCGGCCTCGGCTTCGCGCTGTGGATGCTGATGGCAACCTCCGCGGCGTTGCTGCTGCTGGCCTTGCTCGATGCGCCGTACCAGAGATGGAACTGGCGCCGGAAGCTCAAGATGACGCGGCAGGAACTGCGCGAGGAGATGAAGGAAAGCGAGGGCCGGCCGGAGGTCAAGGGCCGCATCCGCCAGATGCAGCAGCAGATGTCGCAGCGGCGGATGATGGAAGACTTGCCCGGTGCCGACGTGATCGTGGTCAATCCCACGCATTACGCAGTCGCGCTCAAGTACGAGGGCGAGGCGATGCGCGCGCCGAAGGTGATCGCCAAGGGCGTGGACGAAATGGCGCTGCGCATCCGCGCCGTCGGCGAGCAGCACCGCATTGCGCTGGTCGCCGCGCCGCCGCTGGCACGCGTCTTGTATCGGGAGGCGCAGATCGGTCAGGAAATCCCCGTGAAGCTCTACGCCGCCGTCGCCCAGGTGCTGTCCTACGTGTACCAGCTGCGCAGTTGGGCGCCGGGCCAGCCCTACCCCGAACTGTCGGCGGTCGAAGTCGATGAGGACGAGACCGGCCGGGGGGCGCAGCCGTGAGCGCGGTGATGCAGTCCGGCCCCAAGCGCCTGTTCGACATGCTGCGCCATGGACTGGGCGCGCCGTTGCTGGTGCTGGCGCTGCTGGCGATGGTCGTGGTGCCGCTGCCGCCGTTCGCGCTCGACGTGCTCTTCAGCTTCAACATCGCGATCTCGCTGGTGGTGCTGCTGGCGGTGGTCTACGTGCAGCGCCCGCTGGACTTCAGCATCTTCCCGATCGTGCTGCTGATGACCACGATGCTGCGCCTGGCGCTGAACGTGGCCTCCACGCGCGTGATCCTGCTGCACGGTCAGAACGGCCCGGGCGCAGCCGGCAACGTGATCGAGTCGTTCGGCGAGTTCGTCGTCGGCGGCAACTTCGCGGTCGGCATCGTCGCGTTCGCGATCCTGACGATCATCAACTTCATGGTCATCACCAAGGGTGCGGGCCGGGTCTCGGAAGTCACCGCGCGCTTCATCCTCGATGCGATGCCCGGCAAGCAGATGGCGATCGACGCCGACCTCAATGCCGGCCTGTTGACCCGCGAGGACGCCAAGGCCCGGCGCGAGGAAGTCCGCCAGGAAGCCGATTTCTACGGCGCGATGGACGGCGCCAGCAAGTTCATCCGCGGCGATGCGATCGCCGGCATCCTGATCCTGTTCGTGACGATCATCGGCGGCCTGGCGATCGGCATGCTCCAGCACGGCATGCCGTTCGGAGACGCGGCGGCGACCTACACCCTGCTGTCGATCGGCGACGGCCTGGTGTCGCAGTTGCCGTCGCTGCTGGTGTCCTCGGCGGTCGCGCTGCTGGTCACCCGCGCCTCGCGGGCCCAGGACATGGGCGGCGCGGTGACCGGGCAGGTGTTCGGCCAGTACCGGGCGTTGTCGATCGCGGCGGTCATTCTGCTGGTGGTCGGGCTGGTGCCCGGCATGCCGAACCTCGCCTTCCTGACCTTGGCCGCGCTGGTCGGCTACGGCGCCTGGACGATGCGCAAGCGCAGCCTGGCGGCCGAACGCGCCGCAGCCGCGCCGGACGCCGCACTGCCCGCGCCCGAGCAGGCCGCCAATGCGGAGCTCGGCTGGGACGACCTGCGCCCGGTCGATCCGCTCGGCCTGGAGGTCGGTTATCGGCTGATTCCGTTGGTGGACAAGGCCCAGGGCGGCGAACTGATGGCGCGGATCAAGGCCGTGCGTCGCAAGCTCACTCAGGACATCGGCTTTCTGATTCCGCCGGTGCACATCCGCGACAACCTCGAACTGTCGCCCACCGCCTACCGGCTGCTGGTCCACGGCGTGCCGGTGGCGACCGCCGAGGTTCATCCCGACCGCCTGCTGGCGCTCGATCCAGGCGGCGCGCTACAGCCGATCGAGGGCATTCCGGGCAAGGACCCGGCGTTCGGGCTCGACGCACTGTGGATCCTGCCGATCCAGCGCGCCCAGGCCGAAGCCGCGGGCTACACCGTGGTCGATCCGGCGACCGTGGTCGCGACCCACCTCTCGCACCTGGTCCGCGAACAGGCGCCCGAACTGCTCGGGCACGAGGAAGTCCAGCAGTTGCTGGCGACCCTGGCGCGCAGCGCGCCCAAGCTCGCCGAGGACCTCACACCCAAGGCGCTGCCGCTGGCGGTGGTGGTCCGGGTGCTGCAGAACCTGCTGGTCGAGCGTATTCCCGTCCGGCAGCTGCGCCGCATCGCCGAGGCGCTGGTCGAGCATGCCGCGCATACCCAGGACCCCGGTCAACTCACCGCCGCGGTCCGCACCGCGCTGGGCCGCTTCATCGTCCAGGAGATCGCCGGTCCGGCGCCCGAGTTGCCGGTCTACACGCTGGCGCCCGCGCTGGAACGCGTCTTGCAGGATTCCGCGCAAGGGACCGGCGCTGCGCTGGAGCCGGGCCTGGCCGAACGTCTGCAGCAGAGCCTGGCCGATTGCGCCGGCCAGCAGGAGGCCAGGAACGAACCGGCGGTGGTGCTGGTCCCCGGCCAGGTCCGCGCCGCGCTCGCGCGCCTGGTCCGGCACAGCGTCCCGACCCTGTCGGTGCTGGCCTACACCGAAGTCCCCGAAGACAAGCGACTCAAGTTGCTGGGGACGATCAGTTGAAGCGCGGGACTTGGTTGTAGGGACGGGGGACTGGTGAACGCAGGGCCCCGCCACGGAGAACGCACGATGCACGCACGACACCCCAGCGCCCCCCAAGGCCGCCCCGATCGACGCAGTGCTCTCGCCTGCGCCATGCCGTCCCCCCCATTCCTCATCTCCGGCTGCCGCCCATGAACATCCGCCGTTTCGTCGCCGCCGACATGCGCAGCGCCCTGCAGATGGTGCGGGCCGCGCACGGGCCCGACGCCGTGATCCTGTCCAATCGCCGCACCGACGAGGGCGTGGAGATCGTCGCGGCCAGCAACTACGACGAGAGCGTGGTCCAGCGCGCCCTCGACGAGGCCCAGCGGCGCGAGGCGCCGGCAGCCTCGCCTGTCGAGCCGTCGCAGGCACAGGCCGCCGAAGCCCGCGACGACTCGCCCGCCGAACGCTGGCTGCGTGCGTTGGCACCGGTCGAGGCGGCTGCGCCGCCACAGACGGTGGTCCATGCGGCAGCCGCGAACCCGCCACCCGCAGCGATCACCGAGGCCCTGCACGCCGAGCTCGCGGACGCCGGCGCCGGATTTCCGTCGTTTGCCGAACTGCTCGGGCGCCGTCGCTCCGCCGCGCCGGCATGGGCCGCCGAAGACGACGGGATTCCGTCGCAGGCGCTGCCCGAACCGCCCGCGCCCGCGCCGGATGTCCCCGCGCCCATCGGGCATGTCCTGATGCCGCCGCCCCCGGTCGCCACGCCGCCCGCCCTCGTCGCCGTGCCCGCCCCGCCGACGCCGAGCAGCGACGGCGAGCTGGCGCAGATGCGCGAGGAACTGGCGCAGATGCGGCAGATGATCGAGCGCGAGATGGCGCGCCTGACCGACGAGCGCCTGCGCGGGTCCCCGGCCCGCGGCCAGGTCATGGAATTGATGGAAGACTATGGCTTCGATGCGGGCATCACCCGCGACGTCGCCTTGCAGGTGCCGGCCGACACCCCGGCCCACCGCGTCCGCGGCCTGATGCTGGCCTTGCTGTCCAAGCGCCTGCCGATCTGCCCGATCGACCCGCTGGAGGAGGCCGGGGTCATCGCGCTGGTCGGCCCGACCGGCGCCGGCAAGACCACGACCATCGCCAAGCTCGCCGCGCGGTACGTCGCCCGCCACCAGGCCCGCGACGTGGCGCTGGTGACCACCGACACGGTGCGCGTGGGCGGCCGCGAACAACTGCACAGCTACGGCCGGCAGCTCGGCATCGCGGTGCACGAGGCCGACAGCGAAACCGGGCTGGTCCAGTTGCTGCAGCGCCTGCGCGACTACCGACTGGTGCTGGTCGACACCGCCGGACTGAGCCAGCGCGACCGTGCCCTGGCCGGCCAACTGCACTGGCTGCGCGCTGCGCGCCAGATCCGCACCCTGCTCGTGCTGCCCGCCAACACCCATTTCGCCGATCTCGACGAAGTCGTCCGCCGCTTCGAGGGCGCCCGCCCGCAGGGCGCGGTGCTGACCAAGCTCGACGAGACCGGGCGGCTGGGCAGCGTGCTGTCGGTCGCCGTCGATCACGCCCTGCCGCTGACCTGGATCGCCGACGGCCAGCGCATTCCTGACGATCTGCATCGCGCCAATGCCGCCCATCTGGCATTGCGGCTTGAAGATCTCCGCCGCGATGCCGATAAGCCGATCGTCCCCACGCACGATCTCCACGACCCCGACGCCCAGAAGCCCCACCATGCCGTCGCCTGACCTGCCCGCCCCGCCCCGTTCGCGCCCGTCCGCACCCTCGCCGTCACCGGCGGCAAGGGCGGCGTCGGCAAGACCAACGTGTCGGCCAATCTCGCCATCGCACTGGCCGGCATGGGCCAGCGCACGATGCTGCTCGACGCCGACCTGGGCCTGGCCAATCTGGATGTGCTGCTGGGCCTGTCGCCGCGCTTCACGCTGGCCGACCTCGTGGCCGGGCGCTGCACGCTCGACGAGGCGATCATCGAGGGCCCGGCGGGCGTGCTGATCGTGCCCGCCGCCTCCGGTCGCCGGCACATGGCCGAGCTGCGTCCGATCGAGCATGCCGGCCTGGTCAACGTCTTCAACGAGCTTGAGCGCGAGCTCGATGTGCTGGTGGTCGATACCGCCGCCGGCATCACCGACTCGGTGCTGACCTTCTGCCAGGCCGCGCAGGACGCAGTGGTCGTGGTCTGTGACGAGCCGGCCTCGCTCACCGATGCGTATGCACTGATCAAGGTGCTTGCGCGCGAGCGCGGCCTGGACCGGATCCAGGTCGTCGCCAATATGGTACGCAGCCCGCAGGAGGGCCGCGCGCTGTACGACAAGCTGGTGCGCGTGTGTGAGCGCTTCATCGGCGACGTCTCGCTGAACTACCTGGGCGCAGTGCCGCAATGCGAGTGGCTGCGCGCCGCGGTCCAGCGCCAGCAGGCGGTGGTGCGCGCCTACCCGGGCAGCCCGTCGTCGCAAGCGCTGGTGGAGATCGCACGTCGCGTCGCGCGTTGGCAGGCACCGACCGCGCCGCGTGGCCACGTCGAATTCTTCGTCGACCGCCTGCTGCGCCAGGGAGCGGCCGCATGAACGCCGCCGCCCGCCAGTACCAGGCGGTCCAGCGCGCCAGCGCGCCGGATCCGGTCGTGGTGCATGCCGAATTGGTGCGCCGCATCGCCCATCACATCGCTGCGCGGCTGCCGGCCAGCGTCGAGATCGACGACCTGATCCAGGCCGGCATGATCGGCCTGCTCGAGGCCTCGCGCAGCTACGACGCCGAACAAGGCGCCTCGTTCGAGACCTATGCCTCGATCCGCATCCGCGGCGCGATGATCGACGAGATTCGCCGCGGCGACTGGGTGCCGCGCTCGGTCCATCGCCGTGCACGCGAAGCCGCCGCCGCAATCCGCGAGATCGAGCAGGCCAGCGGCCGCGCCGCCAGCGCCCAGGAGGTCGCGGCCAAGTTGCAGATGCCGCTGGCCGACTATCAACGTCTGCTCGAAGACGCCGCCCGCGGCCAGGTGCTGAGCCTGGACTCGCACGTCGAGGACCACGGCGAGGTCGAGCCGGCCAACCGCGACGGCGGACCGACGCCGCAGGAACACCTGGTACGCAGCGAGTTCGGCCGGGAACTGGCCGCGGCGATCACCCTGCTGCCCGAGCGCGAACAGCTGGTGCTGTCGCTGTACTACGAACAGGAACTCAACCTCAAGGAGATCGGCGCGGTACTGGGCGTGAGCGAATCGCGCGTATGCCAGATCCACGGCCAGGCCGTGGTCCGCCTGCGCGGCCGCCTGTCCGCCTTCGAACTCGCAGATACCGGCATCGGCAACGCCGACTGATGCCCCACCCGTGGAGCCCGCTTTGAACAAGAACATCCGTATCCTCGTGGTCGACGACTTCTCGACGATGCGCCGCATCGTCAAGAATCTGTTGTCGGACCTGGGCTTCAACAACACCGTCGAAGCCGAGGACGGCAACAGCGCGATGGCCGTGCTGCGCCAGGATGCGGTCGACCTGGTCATCACCGACTGGAACATGCCCGGCATGACCGGCATCGAGTTGCTGCGCGCGATCCGCGCCGACCCCAAGTTCCGCGCGCTGCCGGTGATGATGGTCACCGCCGAGGCCAAGCGCGAGCAGATCATCGAGGCGGCGCAGAGCGGCGTGAACGGCTACATCATCAAGCCGTTCACCGCGCAGACGCTGTCGGAGAAGCTCGGCAAGATCTTCGAGCGCCTGGGAGGCGCGGCGTGACCGCCACGGTCGCGGTGACCACCGACCGCAGCCAGCTCGCCGGCCTGCTGCACGACGCGCTCGAAGCGCTTGAACGCGGCGACGAGGCCGGCTGGCGCCGGCAAGTCGACGCACTCGCCGCCGCCCGCGCGCGCACCCTGGTCGACGGCCTGGGCCGGCTGGCGCGGGAACTGGCGCAGGCGCTCGACACCCTGCCGGCCGCGCCCGCGCAAGGTGGGCTCGACGATGCCTGCGCCCGCCTCGACCACGTGGTGACGATGACCGAGCAAGCCACCCACCGCACGCTCGATCTGATCGAGGACAGCCGCGCGCACGTCGCCCAGCTGCGCGCCGGCACGCTGGACGCCGCGCAGACCGCAACCATCGACGCGCTGCGCGAGAACCTGCGCGAGATGGCGCTGGCGCAGAGCCACCAGGACCTGGGCGGGCAGATCATCCGCCGCGTCGCCGGCATCGTGCGCGGCGTGCACGAAGGCTTCGGCGCCCTCGGGCTGCCGCCCGCCGACGGCGAACAGGACCGTCTGCGTGCTGTCGGCCCGGCCGTTGCCGGGCTCGACACCGGCACCGTCGGCCAGGACGACGCCGACGACCTGCTCTCACGCCTGGGACTCTGAGCGATGCAGTTCTCGCCCGACATCGCCGCCGATTTCGTGCTCGAAGCACGCGAGCTGCTCGTCGACCTGGGCGGGCAACTGGTCGAGCTGGAGCAGTCGCCGGACGACCGCGAACAGCTCAACGCGGTCTTCCGAGCCTTCCACACGCTCAAGGGCGGCGCCGGCTTCCTCGGCGCGACCGCGCTGGTTGAGCTGTGCCATGCCGCGGAGGAAACGCTGGGCGCCGCACGCTCGGGCGCCGCGACCTTGTTGCCGCGGCACTTCGACGCCGCGCAGCAGTCGCTCGACTGGCTGCAGGCGATGGTCGACGCGGTCGAAACCGGCAGCGACGTGCCGCATGCGCCGCCCGAACTGATCGCCGGCTTCGCGCTCGACACCGCCGCGCCTGTGGCACCGACCCCGGCCGCCCGTGTGGCCCCGACCGTCGCCGCGCCAGCCACGGCGGGCAGCGAGATGATCGACGACGACGAGTTCGAGGCACTGCTCGACCAGTTGCATGGCAACGCCGCGCCCGGCGCATCGGCCCCGGCGCCCGCACCAGGCCCGAATGATCCGATCGACGACGACGAGTTCGAAGCCCTGCTCGATCAGTTGCACGGCAAGGCCGCCCCAGGCGCCACGCCGGTCGCCGCCGTACCGGCCGCGGGTGGCGACACCATTGACGACGACGAATTCGAAGCGCTGCTCGACCAGTTGCACGGCGCGCACGCGCCCGGCGCAGCACCAGCGCCCGCCGTCGCGGTCGCGGCGCCCGCACCTGCCGTCCCGCCGCGCGCCGCGCCGCCGGCGCCGGCCAGACCGGCCGCCGCGCAGGCACCGGCCGAGCGCGAGCAGACCGTCCGTGTCGACACTCGGCGGCTCGATGCGATCGTCGACCTGGTCGGCGAACTGGTGCTGGCCCGCAACCGCCTCAAGACACTGCGCGCACGATTGCGCGACGAGGACCTCGACCGCGCCGTCGCCACCCTGGACAACGCCACTGCGCGCCTGCAGGGCGCGGTCATGCGCACGCGCATGCAGCCGGTCGGCAAGGTGTTCTCGCGGTTTCCGAAGGTCGCTCGCGATGTCGCCCGCGCGCTCGACAAGGAAGTGGACCTGGAACTGGTCGGCGCCGACACCGAGCTCGACCGCAACCTGGTCGAAGCGCTGGCCGACCCGCTGATCCACCTGGTCCGCAACGCGATCGACCATGGCGTGGAGACGCCGGATCTGCGCGAGGCGACCGGCAAGCCGCGCGCCGGGAAGGTCCGGCTGATCGCCCAGCAGCAAGGCGATTACGTCGGCATCGAGGTCCAGGACGACGGCGCCGGCATCGACCCCGAGCGGCTGCGCGCCAAGGCCCGCGAGAAGGGCCTGATCGACGCCGAATCGGCCGCACGCCTGAACGCCGAGGAATGCCTGCATCTGATCTTCCTGGCCGGCCTGTCGACGCGCACCGAGGTCAGCGACATCTCCGGCCGCGGCGTCGGCATGGACGTGGTGCAGTCGCGGATCCGCGAGCTCGGCGGGCAGATCCAGGTGCAATCCGAACTCGGTCGCGGCAGCCGCTTCACGCTGCGCGTGCCGCTGACGCTGGCGATCCTGCCGACCCTGCTGGTCCATGCCGCGGGCGATGCCTACGCCTTGCCGCTGGCGCGGGTGCAGGAAGTGCTGCATGCACCGGCACGCACGGTCAACTGGTTCGATGGCCGCGCCGCGCTCGACCGCCGCTCGCATACGCTCTCGCTGCTCGACCTGCGGCACTGGCTCGACCGGCCCGCGCTCGATACCGCGTTGCTGACCATCGTGGTGCTGCAGCGGGGCGACAGCCGCTTCGGCCTGGTGGTCGACGAAGTACGCGGGCGCGAAGAGGTGGTCATCAAGCCACTGCCGCGCGCGTTGCGCGGCCTGCCCGGCTATGCCGGCGCGACCTTGATCGGCGATGGACGGCTTGCACTGATCCTCGACGTGGACGCGCTGCGCGGCCCCTGAGCCCCCGGGCGCGGCTCAAGTCGCCGCGCCCGACGCCGATATCGCGATCATGGACCTTTTCAGCGTCGTCGGACTCGTGCTCGCCCTCGCCGCCCTGGTGGGTGGCAGCATCCTCAAGGGTGCCGGGCTCGGCGCGCTGTGGTCGCCGGCTGCCTTCGTGATCGTGATTGTCGGTACGCTCGCCTCGATCCTCCTGCACACGCCGCCGAGCGTGTTCAAGCGCGCGATGCGCATCCTGCGCTGGACGATCCGACCGCCGACCGCCGACCGCGGCGCACTGATCGCGCAACTGCTGGAGTGGAGCAACGTCTCGCGCAAGCAGGGCCTGCTGGGCCTGGAAGCCTATGTCGAGTCGCAGAGCGACCCGTTCCTGCGCAAAGGCCTGCAGATGCTGGTCGATGGTGTCGAACCGGAGGCCATCCGGCACATGCTCGAGATCGAACTGCACGGCGAGGAACAGCAGGACCTGGCCGCGGCGAAAGTGTTCGAGAGCATGGGCATCTACGCACCCACGCTCGGCATCGTCGGCGCGGTGCTCGGACTGATTGCAGTGATGAAGAACCTGGCCGATCCGTCCAAGCTCGGCCACGGCATCGCCGCGGCGTTCACCGCCACGATCTACGGTATCGCCTCGGCCAATCTGTTCTTCCTGCCCGTCGCCTCCAAGCTCAAGAGCGTGATCGGCCGCCGCAGCGGCGAGCGCGAACTGGCGATCGAGGGCCTGATCGCGATCGCCCAAGGCGAGAATCCGCGCAACATCGAGGCCCGTCTGGCCGGTTTCCTGCACTGAGCCGGCGACGATGGCACGACGCGTCCACCACGAAGAACACGCCAACCACGAGGCCTGGGCGATTCCCTACGCCGACCTGATGACGCTGCTGTTGGCGTTCTTCGTCGTCATGTACGCGGTGTCCTCGCTCAACGAGGGCAAGTACCGGGTGATGGCCAGTTCGCTGGCGAATGCCTTCAGCGGCACGCCGCGGACGATCGACCCGATCCAGGTCGGCGACAATGTCTACCGCGATGCCAGCCTCAAGGCGCCGGTGCCGATTCCCGGCGGCGCGCGGCGCGGTCCGGGAAGTTCGTCGCCCGTGCTCGACTCGCCGCTGCAGCCGATGCTCGAATCGAAGATGCGCAGCGACCGCATCGACGACGGCGCCGACGGCGCGGCGCGTGCCGCCTCGCGCCAGCAGCTGGCGCGCATCGCGCTGCAGCTCGAGGACGCGCTGTCGGAAATGGTGCATGCGCGGCTGATCACCGTGCGCCGCGCCGACCTCTGGCTGGAGGTCGAGATCAACAGCGACATCCTGTTCCCCAGCGGCTCGGCGACGCTCGACTTCGGCGCGCAATCCCTGCTCGGCCGGCTGGCCGCGGTGCTGCGCGGGCTGCCCAATCCGATCCGGATCGAGGGCTACACCGACGACCGCCCGATCCGCACCGCGCACTTCCCGTCGAACTGGGAACTGTCGGCCGCACGCGCGGCCAGCGTGGTGCACCTGTTCGTACGCGAGGGCCTGGCGCCCGAGCGGCTGGTGATGGTCGGCTACGGCGAACAGCGACCCAAGGCCGACAACGCCAGCGAGGCCGGCCGCAACGCCAACCGGCGGGTGGTGCTGATGGTGCTGGCCGAGCCCGAATCGACCCAGGGCCAGCCGATCGGCGGGCCGGCGCCTTCGCAGCCGGTCGCGATCGAGGCCATCCCGCAGTCGCCACTGATCACGCCCCCGATTCCCTGCCCCCCCATCCCCGAGGAGAGACCTGATGCGCGTCTGGGCGATCGCCAACCAGAAAGGCGGCGTCGGCAAGACCACGACCACGCTGGCCCTTGGCCGTGCGATGGTCGCGCGCGGGCTGCGCGTGCTGCTGGTCGATCTCGACCCGCATGCCTCGCTTACCCGTGCGTTCGGCATCCCGACCGACCCACCGCCTGCGGGCGTGGCCGACCTGTTCGCCACCCCGCCCTCGAGCCTGGCCGCGCTGATGCGCGCCTCGCCGACCGAAGGCCTGGACTACGTCTGCGCGCAGACTGCGTTGGCGACACTCGAGCGCCGCAGCGCGACCCAGCCGGGCCTCGGCCTGGCGCTGTCGCAGGCGATCACCCGGCACACCGGCGGCCACGATGCGATCCTGCTCGACTGCCCGCCCACGCTCGGCCTGTTGATGGTCAACGCCCTGGCGGCCGCCGACCGGGTGATCGTGCCCACGCAGTGCGAACCGCTGGCGCTCTACGGCCTGGCCGGCATGGTGCGCACGGCCGAAATGGTCGAACGCTCCCGGCAACGGCCGCTGCCGGTCTCGGTGGTCCCGACCATGTATGACCGCCGCACTCGGATCGGGCGCGAAACCCTGGCGCAGCTGCAGGACGAGTACGCGGGCAAGATCTGGGACGAGGCGGTCCCGGTCGACACCCAGCTCAGCAACGCCGATGCGCTCGCCCAGCAGGTGGTCAACGGCCATCCGCCGGGGCGCGCCTTCTCGGCCTACGGCCGCGCGCTCGATTGGCTGCTGGCCGAAGACCAGGCGCTGGAGCACGCCGCATGAACGCCGCCGAGGTCGTCGACGACTACCTCGGCGTGCTGCTGTCGGCCGCGCCGGCGCCGGCAACCGCCGCACCCGCGCCGCCTCCCGCGGTCGCCGCAACGCCCGTGACCGCCCCACCGGGCCCGACGCGGGCACCGGCACAGACCGCGCCGCCCCACCAGCGCCGCCCGCGACGCGGCCACGGCCGCCTGCACCTGCGCCAGCCGCACCGCGGGTCGCAAGCGCCGCGGCCCGCGCCGACATCCCGCCGCGCCGCAGCGGCGAGCGTCAGGCGCGCTGGCTGCGGCTACGCTGCGGCAGTCAGATCTACGGCCTGGAGCTGCTGAAGATCCGCGAGGTCGTGCTGCCCGCCCCGCTGCTGCCGGTGCGCGGCGCCTCACCGTGCCTGGCCGGCCTGATGAACCTGCGCGGCCAGGTCGTGCCGGTGATCGATCTGGGGCTGCAGTTGGGCGACACCGCGGTCGAGGACACGCCAGCGACGCGGATCGTCGTGCTCGAGGAACACGGCGATACCCTCGGCCTGCGCGTGTCCACGGTCGAGGACGTGGCCGTGGTCTCCGACGCCCAGATCGAAGGCGCCCACACCTCCCGCCTCGCCCCGGTCGGCGACCACCGCATCCGCGGCATCGCACGCCTCGGCGGCGCGGTCATGCTGCTCCTCGACGCCTCCCGACTGCTGTCGATGCCGCTCTACACCGCCCGCTGAGCCTCACGCGTCCATCCAGACGCGCTTGCTCACTTCGGATGGAAAGCGGCCTGCCGGCCGGAAGCCGCTCTTCCCTCGGCAAGGCATCCTGCCTTGACTCGGGCGCGCGCCATCCCTGGCGCGCTCGACGCGGCCACCGACCGTCAGTCCGCTGCCGCGAACATTGGCAGCCCGACTTCGGTTCGAGGAGAAGTCGCCTGTTTGCAAGACCAGGGTCAGAGTTCAGTTCTCGCGTTGCGAAATTGCACCCTGACCCCGGTTCGGCATCGTGCGCCTCGTCGGCACGGTCACGCTGCTGCTCGACCCCTCGCGACTGCTGCCAATGCCGCTCTATACCGCTCGTTGAGCCTCGCGTTCGGCGACGGATACGCTCAGCGAGACAGGTCTCCAACGAAGTCACCGCGCTTCTAGCAGCGTGCCCCCAGCATGCGGCGTTGCACCGACCCGAAGGCGGAATGCAAACGCACGAGGCAGCGGACTGACGGCCGGTGGCCGCGCCAAGCGCGCCATGGATGGCGCGCGCCCGAGTCAGGACAGGATGTCCTGCCGAGGGGGAAGCGGCTTCCGGCCGGCAGGCCGATGCCCATTCGAAGTCACCCCTCATCGCCGCACGCAAAAAGCCCGCCCTAAAGCTCGCCGCATCCCTGCCGCTAACCCGTCGTACCCCCGACTTTGCGGAGACGCGATGACCACCGTGGACCTGGGCGAGGATCTCGGCATCGAGACCAGCGCCGCACTCAAGGCACGGCTCGAGCCCCACCTGGCCCACGACCAGGACGTGCTGCTGGACGGCGCCCAAGTGCGACGCGTGCACACCGCCGGCCTCCAGGTGCTGTGCGCATTCTTCGCCAGCCGCAGCGCCTCAGGCCGGACCACCGCACTGCACGACAGCAGCGCCGCCCTGCTCGACGCCATCCGCCTGTTGGGGATCGGCCACGCGCTGGGACTGCCCAGCCCCCCTCGCACCCATTCGAACGCAAGCACAGTGGAGAACGCCGCATGAGCGCACGCATTCTGGTAGTGGACGACTCGGCCTCGATGCGCCAGATGGTCTCCTTCGCCCTGACCTCGGCCGGCTTCTCGGTCGAAGAAGCCGAAGACGGCCAGGTCGCCCTGGGGCGCGCCCAGGGCCAGCGGTTCAACGCCGTGGTGACCGACGTCAACATGCCCAACATGGACGGCATCGCCCTGATCCGCGCCCTGCGCGGCCTGCCCGATTACAAATTCGTCCCGATGCTGATGCTCACGACCGAGTCGGCTTCCGACAAGAAGGCCGAAGGCAAGGCCGCGGGCGCGACCGGCTGGCTGGTCAAGCCGTTCAACCCCGACCAACTCGTCGCCACCGTCCAGAAAGTCCTGGGCTAAACACCCGCCTTCCGCCTCCGAATCCAGGTCACCCCATGAACATGGACATGCAGCGCTTCCACGCCACTTTCTTCGAGGAAAGCCGGGAAGGCCTGGAAGCGATGGAAGCCGGCCTGCTGCAGCTCGAGCAGGGCGACCAGGACCCGGAGCTGGTGAACTCGATCTTCCGCGCCGCACACTCGATCAAGGGCGGCGCCGCGACATTCGGATTCGACGCAGTCGCCGCGCTGACCCATGTGCTCGAGACGCTGCTCGACGAACTGCGCGCCGGCAAGCGCAGCGTCGATGCCGCCGCAACCGATGCAATGCTGGCCTCGGTCGACGTCCTGCGCGCACTGCTGGCCGAAGCCGAAACCGGCCAGCCCGCCGACCCGGCCGCCGCGGTCGCCGTGCAGGCCCGGCTCGAGGCCGTGCTCGCCGGCACCGCCGCACCGGCACCGGTCGCCGCCGCGGCACCGGCCACATCTGCGGTCGCCCCTACCGCAGAGCCGACCGGCTGGCAGATCGGATTCACGCCGGCGCCGTCGATGTTCATGAGCGGCAACGATCCGCTGCGCATCATCCGCGAGCTCGACCAGTTGGCGCCGCTCGCTGTCGCCTGCCGGATGGACCGCCTGCCCGGCTTCGGCCAGCTCGATCCGCTCGAAGCGTATCTGGCCTGGGACCTGGGCCTGATCGGCGCGGTGCCGCGCAGCGCGATCGACGACGTGTTCGCGTGGGTCGAGGACGATTGCACGCTCGACATCCGCCCGACGGCAGGCGCCGCGCCAGCGCCTGCGCCGGCATCCGCGCCCAGCGCGGACCCGACACTCGCCCCCGCCACGAGCGCAGCTGCGACCGGCACCGCCGCCCCTGCGGCGAACGGCCACGAGGCCGAAAGCTCGATCCGGGTCAGCACCGACAAGATCGATGGCCTGATCAATCTGGTCGGCGAACTGGTGATCACCCAGGCGATGCTCAAGCAGGTGTCCGCCGCCCTCGACCCTGCACTGAGCGAACGCCTGTTCGCCGGGCTGGACCTGCTCGAACGCAACACCCGCGACCTGCAGGAAGCGGTCATCGGCGTGCGCATGCTGCCGGTCGATGCGGTGTTCCGGCGCTTCCCCCGCCTGGTGCGCGACCTGTCCACACGGCTGGGCAAGCAGGTGCGCCTGCGCACGCTCGGCGAAGGCACCGAGCTCGACAAGGGGCTGATCGAGAAGATCGCCGATCCGCTGGTGCACCTGGTCCGCAACGCGATCGATCACGGTCTGGAGCTGCCCGACGCGCGCCGCGCCGCCGGCAAGGACGAGGCTGGCACGATCACGCTCGCCGCCTCGCATCAGGGCGGCCACATCGTCATCGAAGTCGCCGACGACGGCCGCGGTCTGGACCGCGAACGGATCCTGGCCAAGGCTGCCGAACGCGGCCTGGCCGTGCCCGAGTCGCCGACCGACGCGCAGATCTGGGACCTGATCTTCCAGGCCGGCTTCTCGACCGCCGACGCAGTCACCGACCTGTCGGGACGCGGCGTCGGCATGGACGTGGTCCGACGCAACATCCAGGCGCTCGGTGGCGAGGTGCAGCTCGAAAGCCGCACCGGTCACGGCACCCGCGTGGTGATCCGCCTGCCGCTGACCCTCGCCATCCTCGACGGCATGAGCGTGGCGGTCGGCGAGGAGACCCTGATCCTGCCGTTGACCTATGTGATCGAAGCCCTGCAGCCCAGGCCGAGGACATCCGCAGCCTTGCCGGCGAGGGCCGCGTGTTGCGCGTGCGCGGCGAGTATCTGCCGCTGGTCTCGCTCAACGATCACTACCGCTACGGCCAGCCGCAAGGCGTCGATCCGCTGGTCGTCGTGGTCGAGGGCGACGGCCAGAAGCTGGCGCTCGAGGTCGACGAACTGATCGGTCAACAGCAGGTCGTGGTCAAGAACCTGGAGAACAACTATCGCCGCGTCGACGGCATCTCCGGCGCGACGATCCTGGGCGATGGTCGGGTGGCACTGATCGTCGATGTCGGCGGTCTGGCCCGGTCACTGCGTCTGCCGCAAGCGGCGTGACGCCAACGATGTGCGATCGCGTCGCTATTCGCGCCCGCCGCACCACATCGCCTGCGGTCACCGGATTTCACCTCATGTGCACATTCATTTCCGCGACGTGAATCACAGCGGTAGCACTTGAAGAAATATCGATTTCAACGTTCAAGTCGTTCCGTTTCCGGCCGCTAGTCGTCAGGCGAAGGACGCGCTCCAGGTGTTGACCAACACCTGCCCGCGTCCTTTGTCGTATCCGGAGACCTCCCATGAGATGGTTGAACAACCTGTCGATCGCCCGAAAGCTGGCGGTCGCCTTCACTCTGATCGTGCTGTTGGCCGCGGGGCTGGGCGCATTCGCTCTGAACCGGCTGGGCAGCATCAATGCCGAACTGCAGAAGGTCAGCCTCGATGACATGCCGGCGGTGCAGCACCTGGGCGAGATCCGTTCGCAGCTGGGCGAGTACCGGATGTACGAGCTGGCGCAGCTCAGCCGCCTGGACGAGCCCGATGCGGTGCGCGATTACGATCAGCGCCTGGCTGAGATCGAGAAGATCATCGCCGAGCAGCGCGCCCTGTACGAAGCGCTGCCGGTGGTCGACGACGAGCGCGGCCTGTACGACGCGATGACGGCACGCCTGGCGGCGTACTTCGCCGCGCGGCGTGAGATCGAGCAGGCGCTGGCCGTTGGCGACGGCGAGACCGCGCAGACGGTATCCGACGCGAAGTCGCGTCCGCTGCGCCGCGACCTGTTCGAGTCGATGGCCGCCCTGGCCCAGTTCAACGACCAGCGCTTGAGCAGCGACATCGCCCAGGCAAACGCGGTCTACCGCAGCAGTCTGTTGGCGATGATCGCTGGCATCGTGATCATCGTGCTGCTGGCCGCGGCGATGGCGATCGCGATCTCGCGGACGCTGTCGCGCTCGGTCGGCAGTGCGGTCAAGGTCGCCAACGACGTGTCGGACGGTCGCCTGGATACCCAGATCGTCGTCGACCGCAACGATGAGGTCGGGCAATTGCTCGGCGCCATGCAGCGCATGCAGGGTCAGCTGCGCGCCGTGATCGATGCCCAGCGCGGCATGGCACGTGCGCATGAGGACGGCGCGATCAGCTATCGCATGGACGAGGGCGCGTTCCCCGGCGACTACGGCCTGATGGTGCGCGAGACCAATGCGCTGGTCGGCTCGCACGTCGACGTGAAGATGCACCTGATCGAGGTCATGCGTCAGTACGCGATCGGCGACCTGACGCCGGACCTGGAGCAGTACCCGGGCGAGAAGGCGGTGCTGACCGAAACCATGGCCACGGTGAAGGCCAACCTCGGCGCGATCAATGCCGAGGTCAAGGCGCTGGCCGGCGCGGCCGCACGCGGCGACTTCAGCGTCCGCGGCGATGCGGCTCGGTTCCAGCACGATTTCCGCGGCATGATCGAGGACCTCAACCGGCTGATGGATGCCGCCGACGGCAACCTCGACCAGCTCTCGCGGCTGCTGCAGTCGATCGCGGCCGGTGACCTCACCGCGCGTATGGACGGCGACTTCCACGGCGTGTTCGCCCGCATGCGCGACGACGCCAATGCCACCGTCGCCCAGCTCACCAGCATCGTCGCCCGCATCCAGGGCGCGTCGGCTGCGATCGGCACCGCCTCCACCGAGATCGCCTCGGGCAACGACGACCTCTCGCGCCGCACCGAGCAGCAGGCGGCCAATCTGGAAGAAACCGCGGCCTCGATGGAGGAACTGACCTCCACCGTCCGCCAGAATGCCGACCACGCCCGCCAGGCCAATCAGCTCGCCCAGGGCGCGGCCACCGTCGCCTCCCAGGGCGGCGAGGTCGTCGGTCAGGTCGTTTCCACGATGGCCGACATCGAGGCCTCATCGCGCAAGATCGCCGACATCATCTCGGTCATCGACGGCATCGCGTTCCAGACCAACATCCTCGCGCTCAACGCCGCGGTCGAGGCCGCGCGGGCCGGCGAACAGGGCCGTGGCTTTGCGGTCGTGGCCTCCGAGGTCCGTACGCTTGCCCAGCGCAGCGCCAACGCCGCCAAGGAGATCAAGGGTCTGATCGAGGACTCCACCAGCAAGGTCGCCAGCGGCGCCGCGCTCGCAGGACAGGCCGGCACCACGATGGCCGAGATGGTCGCCTCGGTGCAGCGCGTGACCGACATCATGGCCGAGATCTCTGCCGCCTCGCAGGAGCAAGCGGCGGGTATCGAACAGGTCAACCAGACCATCGTGCAGATGGACGAGACCACCCAGCAGAACGCGGCCCTCGTCGAAGAAGCCTCGGCCGCTGCGCGGGCGATGGAGGAACAGGCCGCGGGCCTGGCCGATGCGATCGCGGTGTTCCATATCGAGGCCGCGCACGTCGGCGCAGCCACCCGCCGACCTGCCGCCGCGGCGGCGCCGAGCGCTCCGGCCGCCCCCCGCCCAGCGCCGCCTGCCGCGCCCGCCAAGCGCCCTGCCCCTGTGCCCACCCGCAAGGCGCCAGCGGCGGTGCTGGAGACCGACTGGGCAGAGTTCTGATCGCCAGGCCCGGCCGGCCCACCCCGTCGCACTGGGGTCGGGGCGGCCGGGCACGCGCCTGTCGGCACACACGCCTCAATCTCGACGCAGCGCGGCCGATACCGGTGGCAGGCCCACTCCTGCCACCCTCATGAATCCCGTCGCCGCCGTGCTCCGTGCGCTGTCCGATCTTTCGATGCAGCGCAAGTTCCTGCTCCAGACCGCGCTCGTCGCGACCGGTATCATCCTGCTGGCCGTCGTCGCGGCCCGGGTCCAGTTCGTGGACCTCAACCAGTCCCGCAAGGACGGTGTCGCATCGCAGGTCAAACTGGCGCTGGGTGTTGTCGAGGAGTACGCCAGCCGCGCCGAACATGGCGAGCTGACCCTTGAGCAGGCCAAGGACCGCGCCCTGCGCACGCTCGCGGCGATGCGCTCGGACAACGACGTCGACTACTTCTTCGTCACCGACGAACACCCAACCATGCTGATGCACCCGCTGCGCGCGGACCTGATCGGCAAGGACGTGTCCGGGATCACCGATACCGATGGCACGGCCATCTACAGCCGCTTTGTCGAAGTCGCGCGCGCCGGCGGCGGCAACGTCGACTACGTCTGGGCCAAGCCGGGCGAGGACGAACCGGTGCACAAGACCTCCTACTCGGCGTTGTATGCGCCGTGGGGCTGGGTCGTGACCACCGGCGTCTATCTCGACGATACCCAGTCCCAGGCGCTGACATTCACCGCGATCATGACCGTCGTCGGCGGCCTGCTGGTGCTGCTCAACGCCGGGATCGGCTGGCTGATCGGCCGCTCGGTGCTCGAGCCGCTGGGGCGGGCGGTGAGCGCGATCCGCGGCGTGGCCCACGGCGACCTGAGCATCCGCACCGGCCACCAAGGCCGCGACGAGATCGGCCAGATGCTGCGCTCGACCGACGAGATGGTGCACATGCTCGAGCGGTTCTCCGAACAGACGCGCGAGATGATCCGCCAGCATGCGGGCGACGACATGCGTCACCGGATGCCGGTCGACTTCCCGGGCGTCTACGGCGAACTGGCGTCGGGCATCAACACCATGATGTTCGAGCACCTGGACGCATTCGTCGAGGCAATCGAGATCCTCAACGAGTACGCCAACGGCGACCTGTCGCGCGACGCGCGCCGCCTGCCCGCCAGCCGCGCGGTGCTGCACGAGGCGATGGACGCCGCCAAGGCCAGCCTCATGGCGATCAACGGCGAGATCAACCGGCTGGCCGCAGCGGCCGCCGCCGGCGACTTCTCGGTCCGCGGCGACGAGCGCCGGTTCCGCGACGACTTCGGCCGCATGATCCAGAGCCTCAACGCGATGATGGCGGCCAGCGATCGCAGCCTGAGCGAGCTCTCGCGGCTGCTGCAATCGATCGCCGCCGGCGACCTGACCGCGCGTATGGACGGCGACTTCCACGGCGTGTTCGCCCGCATGCGCGACGACGCCAATGCCACCGTCGCCCAGCTCACCGCCATCGTCGCCCGCATCCAGGGCGCGTCGGCTGCGATTGGCACCGCCTCCACCGAGATCGCCTCGGGCAACGACGACCTCTCGCGCCGCACCGAGCAGCAGGCCGCCAATCTGGAAGAAACCGCGGCCTCGATGGAGGAACTGACCTCCACCGTCCGCCAGAATGCCGACCACGCCCGCCAGGCCAATCAGCTCGCCCAGGGCGCGGCCACCGTCGCCTCCCAGGGCGGTGAGGTCGTCGGTCAGGTCGTTTCCACGATGGCCGACATCGAGGCCTCCTCGCGCAAGATCGCCGACATCATCTCGGTCATCGACGGCATCGCGTTCCAGACCAACATCCTCGCGCTCAACGCCGCGGTCGAGGCCGCGCGGGCCGGCGAACAGGGCCGCGGCTTTGCGGTCGTGGCCTCCGAGGTCCGTACGCTTGCCCAGCGCAGCGCCAACGCTGCCAAGGAGATCAAGGGCCTGATCGAGGACTCCACCAGCAAGGTCGCCAGCGGCGCCGCGCTCGCAGGACAGGCCGGCACCACGATGGCCGAGATGGTCGCCTCGGTGCAGCGCGTGACCGACATCATGGCCGAGATCTCCGCCGCCTCGCAGGAGCAGGCGGCGGGTATCGAACAGGTCAACCAGACCATCGTGCAGATGGACGAGACCACCCAGCAGAACGCGGCCTTGGTCGAAGAAGCCTCGGCTGCTGCGCGGGCGATGGAGGAACAGGCCGCCGGGCTTGCCGATGCGATCGCGGTGTTCCGTGTCGATACCGCCACCGCGTTGCTGCAGGCAGTGGTGGACGCGGCCCGCCCGCCGGCCCCAGGCCACGCGCTGCCCTGATCGTCCAGGCCCACCCCACGCATGACGGCAAGGACGATGGCGCCTGCAGACCCGCTCCATCCGCTGGACGACGAAGCGCTGTCGCGCTACATGCTGCGCGACAGTGCCGACATGGGCCGGGTGCTGCGCAGCCTGGTCGAGACCAAGGCATTGATCAGCGGCAGCCTGATGCCAGGCGACCTGTCCTGCCCGACCGCACTGCTCGCGGTCGGCGACGACGGCACGCTGGTGCTCGACGCCAGCCGCCAGGACGCCCTCAATCGCAGGATTGCGACCTGCACCCAACTCGTCTGCGATACCCGGCTCGACGCGGTGCAGATCCGTTTCCGACTCTCGACGCCATTGCCGATGCTGCACGAGGGGCGCCAGGCGTTCGTCGCATCCTGGCCCGAGGCGCTGCTGCGCCTGCAGCGACGCGATCTTTATCGTGTCGTGCCACCGCTCGATGCCGGCGTGACGCTGCACCCGGGGCATGGCGACACCCCGGCGGCGTCATCGGACGACGGCCTGCGGGTGCTGGACCTGAGCGGCGGCGGGCTCGCAGTGGCGATGGATGACGGCGACGATCCGCGTTTTGCACCCGGGCGCACGCTCGATCGCTGCCTGTTGCAGTTGCCGGACGCCGCCCCGGTTCCCGTGGCCGTCGCCGTGGCGCACCGCTTCTGCGAGCAGACCGGCCCGCGGGTGCGCTGGCGTGCGGGCTGCCGCTTCGTCGCGCTGGCACCGGCCGCGCAGCGGCGCATCCTGCAGTCCATCTTCCAGATCGAGCGCCAGCGCAACGCCCGGCTCCGCCGCGCCGTGTAGCGCCGGCGCCTAAAGTTGCCCGCCGCGCGGCCGATGTCGCACGGGACACCCGACACGCGCGCGAGCGCGGCATGCCTGCAGGAGCGCACCGATGAGCAGTCCAGATCCCCAGAACGCCGGCGAGTACCTCACCTTCACCCTGGGCGACGAGCACTACGGCGTCGACATCCTCAAGGTGCAGGAGATCCGAGGCTACGACGCAGTCACCCGCCTGCCCGACGCGCCGGACTACATCAAAGGCGTGATCAACCTGCGCGGCACGATCGTGCCGGTGATCGACCTGCGCCTGAAGCTGCGCCTGGCGCAGGCGCGCTATGACAGTTTCACGGTGATGATCGTGCTCAATGTCGAGGACCGTGTCGTGGGGATCGTCGTCGACGGTGTGTCGGACGTGGTGCCGCTTTCTGCCGAGCAGATCCGCCCGACGCCCGAGTTCGGTGCGGCGATCGACACCCGCTGCATCTCCGGCATCGGCACGTTCGACGACCGCATGCTGATCCTGCTCGACATCGAGACCCTGCTCGACAGCGCCGAACTGGCGGTTCCCCAGGCAGCGTGATCCCCGATCTGGGACCGCCGTCACACAGCTTTCACTCAAGGCCCGGCCGCACACGGCCGATAGAGGCGGACACAGGCGCTTTCGCGCCTGCCGTCCATCGATCAAGGAGCAGACCATGACCATCCACTGCAAGACGTCTTCCCTGCTGGCCGCGCTGCTGCTGGTCGGGGGCGCCTCGACCGCCTTCGCCCAGGAGGCCATCCGTCCCGAACAGGCCGTGCGCTTCGTCGGCAAGAGCGGCATGGTCTGCGGCAAGGTCGAAAAGACCCGCTACGCGGAGAACACCGAAGGCCAGCCGACCTTCCTGTACATGGGCGGCGCGTTCCCGCGCCACACCTTCTCGGCGCGCATCCCCAACGAGCAGCGTGACCGGTTCCGTCCCTCGCCCGAGGAACTGGAAGGCCGCGATGTGTGCGTCGTGGGCACCATCCAGCGCGACGCCAGCCGCGCCGAGATCGCAGTCAGCTCGCCCAGCGACATCAAGCTCGCCACCATCAAGTAAACCCCGCGCCCGGATTGCAGACCGCATCCGGGCCGTTTTTTCCATCCGGCCGCCTACGGGGGATTGCCGCATGCACTGGTTCTCGAATCTCAAGCTCGCACCGAAACTGATGCTGGCATTCGGCGTCGTCCTGATCCTGATGATCGCCCAGGGCGTGGGTGGCTTCATCGGCCTGCGCTCGCTCGACAGCGTGACCGACCACCTGGCCGACAACACCCTGCCGACGCTGACCACAGTCGGCGAAACGCGCGCCCTGCTCGGCGAGTACCGCGCCGCGTCATATCTGGGTCTGGTGCGCGCCAGCGATCAGGTCAAGCGCGATGCGCGCGAGCGCACCGCTGCGATGGAGCAGCAGATCGATGCAAACATGGCAGCGTACGCGCCGCTGATCGTCTCGCCGGAAGAGCGCAAGCTCTACGACGGCTTCGTGACCGCTTGGACCGATGCCAAGGCCTCCTACCACGAGGTCAACGAACTGATCGAGCTCGACCTGCCTGACGACGCCACCGACACCTTCATCGGCCGCACCCGCGACCTGCACATGGCCGCCGGCAACGCGTTGCAGGCGCTGCAGGCCGAGGCCGACCGCCAGGCCACCGCGGCTCGTGAGGAGGCGCGCTCGGTGCAGACCGGGTCGAGCATTCTGATGGTGGTCATGCTGCTGGCCGGCATCACCGGCGGCATGGTCATCGCCTGGCTGATGGCACGCAACCTCACCGGCGCCACCCGCTCGGCAGTCGCGGTCGCCAATGACGTGGCCAGCGGCAAGCTCGACACCCGCATCGATGCCAGCCGCCGCGACGAGATCGGCGACCTGCTCAAGGCCATGCAGCGGATGCAGCACGACCTGCGCGAGCGGATCGAGCGCGACCAAAAGATTGCCAGCGAGAATCTGCGCATCCGCACCGCGCTCGACAGTGCCTCGACCGGCATGATCGTCACCGACGAGAAGTTCGACATCCTCTACGTCAATCCGGCGCTGGAAACCGTGATGCGCGACAACGCCGAGGCGATCGCCGCCGAGCTGCCGCACTACGATCCGGCCCAGCCGCTGCTGGGGGCCTCGCTGGCGACGTTCGAGCTGGACGGCAAGCCGGACCAGCGCGTGCTGACCAGTCTCAAGGAGCGCGGCATCGCGCACCGCGAGATGCATTACCAGGACGCCTGCATCGCGCAGATCATCTCGCCGATCCGCGACGCGCACGGCCGCGATATCGGCCTGATCGCCGAATGGCGCGACCGCACCGGTGAAGTCCGGGTCGAAGCCGAAGTCGCCCGCATCGTGTCCGCGGCCGCGGCCGGCGATCTCGACCATCGCGTCTCGCTGGACGGCAAGCACGGCTTCATCCTGCAGCTGGCGCAGCAGCTCAACAGCCTGCTCGACGCCAACGCGGTCAGCCTGGCGCAGGTCTCGCACGTGCTCAATGCGCTCGCCTCGGGCGATCTGACCGCGCGCATGGAAGGCGATTTCCACGGCGTGTTCGCCCGCATGCGCGACGACGCCAACGCCACCGTCGCCCAGCTCACCGCCATCGTCGCCCGCATCCAGGACGCGTCGGCTGCGATCGGCACCGCGTCCACCGAGATCGCCTCGGGCAACGACGACCTCTCGCGCCGCACCGAGCAGCAGGCGGCCAATCTGGAAGAAACCGCCGCCTCGATGGAGGAACTGACCTCCACCGTGCGCCAGAACGCCGACCACGCCCGCCAGGCCAATCAGCTCGCCCAAGGCGCGGCCACCGTCGCCTCCCAGGGCGGCGAGGTCGTCGGTCAGGTCGTTTCCACGATGGCCGACATCGAGGCCTCATCGCGCAAGATCGCCGACATCATCTCGGTCATCGACGGCATCGCGTTCCAGACCAATATTCTCGCGCTCAACGCCGCCGTCGAGGCCGCACGCGCCGGCGAACAGGGCGCGGTTTCGCGGTCGTGGCCTCCGAGGTCCGTACGCTTGCCCAGCGCAGCGCCAACGCCGCCAAGGAGATCAAGGGCCTGATCGACGACTCCACCAGCAAGGTCGCCAGCGGTGCCGCGCTCGCTGGACAGGCTGGCAAGACCATGGCCGAGATGGTCGCCTCGGTGCAGCGGGTGACCGACATCATGGCCGAAATCTCCGCCGCCTCGCAGGAACAGGCCGCGGGTATCGAGCAGGTCAACCAGACCATCGTGCAGATGGACGAGACCACCCAGCAGAACGCCGCACTGGTCGAAGAAGCCTCGGCCGCCGCGCGGGCGATGGAGGAGCAGGCCACGGGCCTGGCCGACGCGATCTCGATGCTGCGGATCGAAGGACAGGCCGTGGCCGCACCCGCCGCGAAACCGACCCGGGCAGCGCCGCCACCGTCGCGCAAGCCGGCACCCGCCGCGCCACGTCCGGCAACACGCGCTCCCGCCGCGCCCGCTCTGGCCGAGGCGGACTGGGCGGAGTTCTGATCGTCGCCGCCGATACGGGGCACCGACAAGGCCCGGCCCAGTGCCGGGCCTTGCGCGTGACGCGACGATCGCGGTCAACTTCGCCGGCGTCGCGCCGATAACCATCGAGTCTCCCTGACGCGCCGGTCGCCATGAGTGCCGCTTCCCTGCCCCACCCGCCCGGCGACGCCCGCCAGTTCGTGTTCGCCGACCGCGATTTCCGTCGCGTGTGCCAGCTGATCCACGACCGGGCGGGCATCGCGCTGGTCGCCAGCAAGCGCGACATGGTCTACGGCCGGCTGTCGCGGCGGCTGCGCGCGCTCGGCCTCGACGACTTCAGTGACTATCTGGCGTTGCTGGAGGGCGATCCCGACGGCGATGAATGGCAGGCGTTCACCAATGCGCTGACCACCAATCTGACCTCGTTCTTCCGCGAGCCGCACCACTTCGAGACGCTGCGCACCCAGTTGCAGCGCGCCGGGTCGGGCCGCAAGCCGCTGACGCTGTGGTCGTGCGCAGCCTCGACCGGCGAGGAACCGTACTCGATGGCCATCACCGCCTGCGAGGCCTTCGACACGCTGCAGCCGCCGGTGCGCATCGTCGCGACCGACATCGACACCCAGGTCCTGGCGACCGCGCGTCAGGGCGTCTATCCGATCGAACGCGTCGCCGCACTCGACGCGGACCTGCGGCGCCGCTTCTTCCAGCGCGGCACCGGCCCCAATGCCGGCAAGTGCCGCGTGCATCCGGCGCTGCAGGCGCTGATCGAGTTCCGTCCCTTGAATCTGCTGGCCAGCCGTTACGATGTCGGCGGTCCGTTCGATGCGATCTTCTGCCGCAATGTGATGATCTACTTCGACAAGCCGACCCAGCGCGGCATCCTGTCGCGGCTGATCACGCACATGGACGCGGCCAGCCTGCTTTATACCGGGCACTCGGAAAACTACCTGCACGCCGCCGACCTGATCCAGCCCTGCGGCCGCACGCTGTACCGCCGCCACTTCGCAGCGACTGCCCCGTGAGCGCGCCGCCCAGCGACACGGTGATGCGCTACCGCGACCCACAGTTCCAGGTGCCGGCCGCCAAGCTGCTGCCGACCCAGTACCTGGTGGTCAACGACGGCACCGCGCTGGTCACCGTGCTGGGCTCATGCGTGGCCGCGTGCATTCGCGACCCGCTGCTGCACCTGGGCGGCATGAACCACTTCCTGTTGCCCGACGGTGGCAATGGCGACGGCGCGCCGGCCCGCTACGGCAGCTATGCGATGGAAGTGCTGATCAACGAGCTGCTCAAGCGCGGCGCCAGCCGCCGTCGCCTCGAGGCCAAGGTGTTCGGTGGCGCCAACGTGCTCAAGGGCTTCACCAGCAACCCGGTGGGCACGCGCAACGCCGAGTTCGTGCGCGGCTATCTGGACGCGGAGAACATCCCGGTCGTGGCCGAGGATCTGCAGGGCATCCATCCGCGCAAGGTGTGGTTCTTCCCGCAGACCGGCAAGGTGATGGTCTACCGGCTGCCGCACGCACACGGCGCCGAGGTGGCGGCCGCCGAATCGGCCGTCCGTGCCCGCTTGGCGCGCGCGCCGGTCGCCGGCGATGTGGAGCTGTTCGAATGACGCCGGTGCGCGTGCTCATCGTCGACGACTCGGCGGTCGTGCGTCAGTTGCTGACCGAAGTGCTGTCCGCCGATCCCCAGATCGAGGTCGTGGGCAGCGCCGCCGACCCCTTGCTCGCCCGCGAGAAGATCAAGCGCCTGCATCCCGATGTGCTGACCCTCGATGTCGAGATGCCGCGCATGGACGGCCTGGTGTTTCTCGACAATCTGATGCGACTGCGGCCGATGCCGGTGGTGATGGTGTCCTCGCTGACCGAGCGCGGCGCCGACATCACCCTGCAGGCCTTGGCGCTGGGCGCGGTGGACTTTGTCGCCAAGCCACGCATCAATGTCGCCCACGGCCTGGAAAGCTACGCGCAGGAGATCACTGCGAAGGTCAAGGCCGCGGCGCGCGCGCAGGTCCGCGCCGCACCGCGCCCGACATCGCGTCCGGCGGCCGGGCCCGCTGCTGCGACCGAGACGACCGCCACACCGGTCGCGTTGCGCTACCGCACGACCGACCGGCTGATCGCAATCGGCGCGTCCGCGGGCGGTACCGAAGCGATCCGCGTCGTGCTCGAGGCGATGCCGCCCGATGCACCGGCCATCGTGCTGACCCAGCACATTCCCGCCAGTTTCAGCGCACCGTTCGCCGAACGCCTGGACCGGCATTGCGCGATGCTGGTGCGCGAGGCGCGCGACGGCGAGACCATCCTGCCCGGGCATGTCTACCTGCCGCCGGGCGACCACCACCTGCGCGTGCTGCGCGACGGCGCTCGCTGGCGTTGCCGGCTCGACCCCGGCCCGCCGGTCAACCGACACCGGCCTGCGGTCGACGTGCTGTTCCGCTCGGTCGCGCAGGCGGCGGGCGCCAACGCGGTTGCGGCGATCCTCACCGGCATGGGCGACGACGGCGCCCGCGGACTGCTCGAACTGCGCGAGGCCGGGGCTGCGACGCTGGTGCAGGACGAGGCCAGCAGCGTCGTCTGGGGCATGCCCGGCGCCGCCTGGAAGCTGGGCGCCGCGCAGGAATGCCTGCCGCTGGACCGCATCGCCCAGCGCCTGCTCGCATTGGCCCGGCGCGAGACGGCCGACTGACCGCGCCCCCGCCCATGCGCCGCCGCGCCCGGCGCCCAAGCTGCGCGCGGTCAGCCGGCTGCGACCATCGACCGGGACGATCGTGTGCCACGCCGCAGCATCAGGATTTCCGCGCCCACCGCTTGCTCAGTGCGACGCGCCTGGATAGGCCTTTTCGCCGGCCAGCACCGCCAGCCGGACTGTTTGGCCGTCGGCATCGCGCTGCGCGAGGCGATTGCCCGGCGGCGGCAAAGGACAGGTGGCGTAGGCGGTGTACGCACACGGCGGGTTGTAGGCGCGGTTGAAGTCGACGACGACGGTCGCATCGTCGGCGACAGGGCCGGTCTGCAGATAGCGGCCGACCGCATAGGTCTCCCGCCCGCTGGTCCGATCCTGGAAGTTGAGGCTCAGGCCCTGCTGCGGATCGCCCAGCGCCTCCAGCCGCCAGCGGTGTCCGTCCTTGTCGAATTCCACATAGCCTGGATTGGGCGTGTCGTTGATGTCGCCAATGATGTTGGCGATCGGCAGGGTCGTGCCCGGCGGGTGGGCCACGAACCGGGCCTGCACCCGCCAGGCGGGATCGGGCTCGAAGAAGTCGAGGCCTGCAAACTGAAGGCGCGCCGGCGCATCGGCGTGCCGGACCCGCAGGCCGAGCCGATCGCCGCGGCGGATCAACGAGATCCGGCCCTTGCCCTCGTCGTAACCGAGCTGGGTGCCGCCGTCCCGGCCTTCGGGCTCCAACGCCACCTCGCCCTGCAGGGGGCGGCCATCGACGGTAACCGCGGCTTCTCGGTCAGCGGTGAAGTAGATGCCATCGGCCCGCCGCTCGAGTTCGCCCAGGTGCGGCGGACCGATGGCCAGGCGGATGTCGTCCTGCGCGCCGCCGCCGACGCGCTGTCTGTCGGCCTCGACCCAATGCAGGCCGATGAGGCTCGTCCAGCCATCGGGCTTGTTCAACGCGTCGGCACGTTCGCGAACCCACGCCGCATGCGCCTGACGGAACTCAGGTGTGGTGTCCGCCGAGGCGATCGGCGCCGCGCCGGGCGCGTCCGGGCGATCGCAGGCGACGAGCGCCGGGAGCAGCAAAACTGCGAATGCGAGCGTACGCGTCTTCATGGGGTCACCAGGTCCTTGAGATGCCGAGATGCAGATAACGGCCGTAGGATTCGTGCAGGGCCGTCAGATAGTTGCCGGCGGCGTTCAGCGGCGGCGCCTTGTCGAACAGATTGCGTGCGCCGGCTTCCACCGTCGTGCCGGCGAGCGGCCCGCGGGTGAAGGCATGCGCCACCGACAAGGCCCAGCGCTGGGTGGACGGTACGACGAACGGGCTGCGATCGGCATACGCGCCAGCGGTCACGCTGCCGCTGTAGTCATCGCGCAGCCGCACCGTCCAGCCGGCGTGCTGCCAGAGCAGCGTCGCGCTGCCGCGCCATTCCGGCTTCGCGCCGTTGATGCCCACTTCGTTGGCCGCGCCCAGGTTCGCGGCGACGATGTCCAGCGCGCCGCTGTCGATGGCCTCGGCCACCTGCTGTACTTCGATCGGCTTGTGCTGGGTGTAGGCCTTGAGGCGGCTGACGTCGAGCAACAACGCGAAGTCGCCCCACGCCGTCTCGCGGAACCGCCAGGCCAGGCGGTAGTCCACCCCGGACGCGGTCAGCGGTTGCCGGTTGCGATAGGTGTCGTACACATGGGTCACGACACCGGCCGGCGCGATGCCCGAGCCCTCGAACAGCGCGATGTCCTCGGCGGTCACCGGGGCGCGGACCACGTTCGGGTTGCTGCGGCCCTCGACGACGCGCAGATACGCGTCGTAGAGCACCTCCTCGCCCATGGTGCCGATCGGATTCTCGACTTCGATCCGCCAGGCGTCCACGCTCAGACTCAGATCGCCCAGCCCCGGCGGCAGGAACCGCGGCTCGAACACCGCGCCCCACGACGATTGCCGGGTCGTCTCCGGTGCGACATCGTCGCCGTAGGCCGTGACGGCGCTGACCGACGGCTTGACCTGCGATCCGTTGCTGTAGGCGTTCAGGCAGGCGGTGTAGTCGGGATGCGCGCCCTTGACCACCAGCGCGTGGCAACGCACGGCGTCGTTGTTGAAGCCGAAACCGTAGGTCGGCGGCGCGTTCACCAGTTCCAGGCCGGGGGCGCGGAAGCCGCCGCTGATCGAGCCGCGCAGCAGCAGGCTGTCGTTGACGCCCCACGCCGCGGCGACCTTCGGTTTGGCCACATCGCCGGCATCGCTGTAGTCCTCGTAACGCCCCGCGATCTGCAGGTCCAGCGAACGCACGAACGGGATGCCGTGGGTCGATGCGACCAGCGGCACCGCCAGCTCGATCAGCGCCGACTTCACATTGCGGCTGCCGCGCACGTCGGGCCGGGGACTGTGGGTGAAGAAATTGCTCTGGGCGACGGTCCCGGTGTACCAGTCCACGTACGGTGTGCTGCCATCGATGCTCCGGTCGCGATCGTCGAAGCGACTTTCGTAGCGGTACTCCACGCCCGCCGCCAGGCCGATGTCGCCGGCATACCAGGACAGCAGGTCGGGCCGGTCGAGCTTGAAGTCCCACAACGCCAGTTCGGCCGTTCCCTCGCGGGTTGCCTCGCCGATGAACGCGGAGGTGTCGTAGGCCGTGGCATCCCCGACCCGGATGCTGGCCGGGTCGCCACCGCTGAACGGGTTGTAGGCGCTGGCATCGGTGCGGTTCACCGCGTCGATGAAGGCATCGGTGAACCCGCCCTGCTGTCGATCGGTGCTGCGCGCGCGGGAATACAGCAGCGCGGTTTCCCAGTTCCAGCCCGAATCGGTCCAGCCGCGCAGGCCGAGCAGCGCTCGCGATTGCGAGTTGTCGACACGGACCCGGCGGACGCCCGAATCGGCGAACTGGTAGTTGAGCAGCCGGATCGCGTCCGCCCCCCGCAGGGCGTCGGGCACCCAGTAGGCATCTGGCCGGATGTGCAGCAGGAAGCCGTCGCCGCCGAACCCCGCCTCGCTGCTGACCCAGGATTCGGATTGCGCGCGGTAGTAGCCGAGTTCGCCGAACAGCTGACGGCGGTCGTCCAGGTCGAAACGTGCCGTGGCGAACACGTTGCCCTTGTCGATCGCAGGCGCGGTCGTGATGCCCGGCTCGGCGCCGGCGTCGTAGTGGTAGCGGGTCGGCACCTGACCCGGCGCCAGGGCGCCGGTGGCCGGGTCGATGTGCCAGCTGCCGGTCCGCCGCCCATCGATGTAGGTGTCGAAATGGCCCCAAGGCGTGCGGGTGGTGAAGCCGGTGGTGCCGTCGGGATCGGGGACGCTGGTGCCGTCGGCCAGCACGCGGCGGCCGTCGGTCGCCGTGAACCAGGCGTCCGAATTGCGCTGCGCGGTCCGGGTGGACAGCCCATAGAGCACCGATACATTGCCGCGGCCGCCGGCGAAATCGCGGCCGACGTAGCCCTCGAGCGACACGTCCTCGCGGTGGCCGTCCTGGACCGCGCCGTAGCGCAGCGTGATGCCGCCGCCGTCCTCCAGGTTGGTCGGCGTGATCAGATCGGTGACGCCGGCGATCGCATCGGCGCCATAGATGGACGCCGCCCCGTCGAGCAGCAGATCGATGCGCTCCAGGCCGAAAGTCGGGATCGCATTCGCGTTGTAGGTGGTGTTGTCCCCGCTGTTGCTGATCGGATGCTGCACGGTGCGGCGGCCGTTGATCAGCAGCAAGGTGTACTTGGCGCCGAGGTTGCGCAGATTGATGGCCCCCACGTCGCCACGCGCGACATTGGAATTGCGCCCGGCGTTGGTGGTGCCCTTCTCGGTCACCGCGACGTCGCCGAACTGCGGCAGGCTGCGGAACAGTTCGTTGCCGTTGGTCGCGCCGGTGGCCTGGATCTGGGCCCGGTCCACCGTCGCCACCGGCAACGCCGCGGCGGCGCCGCCACCGGCGATCCGCGAGCCGAGCACCGAGACCTTGTCGAGCAAGCGCGCAGAGGGTGCGGATGCCGCGTCCGGCGCGTCGTCTGCCTGCACGCTCGTCGACAGCAGCGCGCACAACGCCAGCGCCAGGCGGCCGCGCGTCGGCGCGGTCACGCGCGCGCCGCGGGCGGCGGCCGTCGGGACAGGATGGGCGCGGGCGGAACGGTGCATCGGGGACCCCGTGGTTCGATGGAAGGACGACCGCGTTCGACGGACCTCGCACGCACGTGTGCGCGCGCGATCCGGGCGCGTCGAATGCTCTGGTTCTGATGGCGCGCGGCGCACGCCGCGCGGGAGTGCTAGCTAGCGCGGCGTCTGCGCGAACGCGCCGCGCACGATGCGGCCGTCCAGCGTCTGCGCATCCTTGACCAGGTTGTAGAGCGGACAGGTCGCCTCGACCGCCTGGCGCAGGGCGTCGATGTCCTGCGCGGACGCAGGCGATGCGATGGTCGCGGTGTAGCGGATGTTGCGAAACCGCGCCGGCGTGCTGACGTTCGCACCGAAACGCGGTCCGAGCTCGCCGTCCACGGTCAGTTCCAGGGTGTCGAGCAGCACATTGCGGGTGGCGGCCTGCACTTCGAAGATGTGCGTCAGGCAGGTCGCGGTCACGCCCAGCAGGTGTTCCTCCACGGTCGGCGCAAGCCCGTACCCCAGCAGGTCCGGCGCGCTGTCGTGCAGTTGCTGGTGGTAGCCGTCCTCGCCCAGGAATACCCGGCGCAGGCCGGTATGCGGCTCGACGTGTGCACGCGCGACCAGGGCGCGCGGCGTCGAGGTCCGCTCCGCCGCCTGGGCGCGCTTGCCCAGCACGGCGGGCCGCTTTTCCTCGGTGATGAAATCGCGCAGACCGGGCGGCAGGTCGGCTTCGCGCTGCGCCGGCGAGTGCGTGTAGCGCACCTCGGCATGGCTGACCTGCTGCGGTCGGGTCACCAGATCGATCGCCGCCGACTGCGCATGGACGGCCTGGCGGAGCGATTCGAGCTGCGCGGCGTCGGCCGGCGAGTCGATGTAGGCTACGTAGGACAGGTTGTTCGGATAGGCCAGGGTGTCGCTCTTGCGCTCGGGCACGCTCGTGAACACCACGTCCAACGCGTCGATCGGAACGTTCTGCACCGCCGCCTGCACGATGTACTCGTCGGCGACCGCACTGGCCAGCGTGCCGACCAGGGAGTCCCAGGACCCCGCCCGAGGTTGTAGCCGGCATAGTCGCGGCCACTGTCGCTGATGGACTGATACTCGCCGTTCGGCCCCAGGCGCAGCCGGCGCACGCCCGAGCGGCTCTCGGCGGTGACCTTGCCATGCAGCGCGGTGGGTGCGGCGTCCTGCGCCTGCAGGGCCTGGATCGCCGCCCGCTTGTTGCTCAGGTACGCGCGCAGCGGCGAGCCGGCCCCGTCATCTGCCCGGGCAAGTGGCGCGGCCGCCAGCAGTACAGCGCACAGTGCCGCGGCGACGGCCCAGGACGGAGAAGCGAGACGCGCGGTGGACATGGGCAAGCGTTCCTGCGGCAACGAGGTGATCAGCACTCTTTCACGATGCTGCGCCGCACGAAAACAACGATTCGGCATGTCCTCAGTCCCGCCAGCGATGGACGGCGACGGCTACCGCAAACAAGAAAAACGCCGCGCCCGTCTGCACGGGCGCGGCGCTCAGGACGATCGGAACCTCAGAGATCAGGCAGCGACCGACGACGCCGTCTCGCGGTACTCCTCGATCTGATCGAAGTTCATGTAACGGTAGATCTCCGCGCTCTGCGTGTTGATCACGCCGACGCCCGCCATGTACTCCTCGCGGGTCGGGATCCGACCCAGGCGCGAGCAGATCGCGGCCAGTTCCGCCGAGCCCAGATACACGTTGGAGTTGCGGCCCAGGCGGTTGGGGAAATTGCGGGTCGAGGTCGAGAACACCGTCGCGCCCTCGCGCACCTGCGCCTGGTTGCCCATGCACAGCGAGCAGCCCGGCATTTCCATCCGCGCACCTGCGGCGCCGAACGTGCCGTAGTGGCCTTCCTTGGTCAGCTCGGCGGCGTCCATCTTGGTCGGCGGCGCGACCCACAGCTTGGTCGGGATGTCGCGCTTGCCTTCCAGCAGCTTGGACGCTGCACGGAAGTGACCGATGTTGGTCATGCACGAGCCGATGAACACCTCGTCGATCGCCACGCCGGCGACCTCCGATAGCGTCTTCACGTCGTCCGGGTCGTTGGGGCAGGCCAGGATCGGCTCGTGGATCTCGGCCAGGTCGATCTCGATGACCGCCGCGTACTCGGCGTCGGCATCGCCCTGCAACAGTTGCGGGTCGGCCAGCCACTGCTCCATCTTCTCGATCCGGCGCTGGATCGAGCGCGCGTCCTGATAGCCCTGGGCGATCATCCACTTGAGCAACGTGATGTTGCTGGTGATGTACTCGATGATCGGTTCCTTGTTCAGGTGCACCGTGCAGCCCGCGGCCGAGCGCTCGGCCGAGGCATCCGACAGTTCGAACGCCTGCTCGACCTTCAGGTCCGGCAGACCCTCGATCTCGAGGATGCGCCCGGAGAACACGTTCTTCTTGCCCTGCTTGGCGACCGTCAGCAGCCCGGCCTTGATCGCGTACAGCGGGATCGCGTTGACCAGGTCACGCAGGGTCACACCCGGCTGCATCTCACCCTTGAAGCGGACCAGCACAGACTCGGGCATGTCCAGCGGCATCACGCCGGTGGCCGCGGCGAACGCGACCAGGCCGCTGCCGGCCGGGAACGAGATGCCAACCGGGAAGCGGGTGTGCGAATCGCCGCCGGTGCCGACGGTGTCGGGCAGCAGCATGCGGTTGAGCCAGCTGTGGATCACGCCGTCGCCGGGACGCAGCGAGATGCCGCCGCGGGTGGAGATGAACTCCGGCAGCGTGTGATGGGTCTTGACGTCGACCGGCTTGGGGTACGCCGCGGTGTGGCAGAACGACTGCATCACCAGGTCGGCAGAGAAGCCCAGGCACGCCAGATCCTTGAGCTCGTCGCGGGTCATCGGGCCGGTGGTGTCCTGCGAGCCGACCGAGGTCATCTTCGGTTCGCAGTACGTCCCCGGACGCACGCCCTGCCCTTCGGGCAGACCGATCGCACGGCCGACCATCTTCTGCGCCAGCGAGAAGCCCTTGCCGCTGTCGGCCGGCTGCTGCGGCAGACGGAACAGGTCCGTCGGGGCCAAGCCCAACGACTCGCGCGCCTTGGCGGTCAGGCCGCGGCCGACGATCAGCGGGATACGGCCACCGGCGCGCACCTCGTCGAACAGCACCTGGGACTTGACCTCGAACTGGGCGATCGTCTCGCCGTTCTTCAGCGCGCGGCCCTCGTAGGGGCGCAGCTCGATCACATCGCCCATCTCCATCTTCGAGACGTCGAGCTCGATCGGCAGCGCACCGGCGTCTTCCATCGTGTTGTAGAAGATCGGCGCGATCTTCGCGCCCAGGCACACGCCGCCGGCACGCTTGTTGGGGATGTAGGGGATGTCGTCGCCGGTCCACCACAGCACGCTGTTGGTCGCCGACTTGCGCGAGGAACCGGTACCGACCACGTCACCAACGTAGGCGACCAGGTGCCCCTTCTGCTTGAGATCGGCGATGAGCTGGATCGGCCCACGCTTGCCGTCTTCTTCCGGCACGAACGGCGCGTCGTCACGCTTGTTCTTGAGCATCGCCAGCGCGTGCATCGGAATGTCGGGCCGCGTGGTCGCATCAGGTGCCGGCGACAGGTCATCGGTGTTGGTCTCGCCCGGCACCTTGAACACGGTCAGGGTCATGGACGCCGGCACTTCGGGCTTGCTGGTGAACCACTCCGCCTCGGCCCAGCTGCGCAGCACGGCCTGGGCATTGGCATTGCCGGCCTTGGCCTTGTCCTCGACATCGTGGAAGGCATCGAACACCAGCAGCGTGTGCTTGAGGCCATCGGCGGCGATCGCGCCGACCGCGTCGTCGTCGAGCAATTCGACCAGCGGGTGGACGTTGTAGCCGCCGAGCATGGTGCCCAGCAGTTCGGTCGCGCGCGCGCGGTCGATCAGCGGGTTGTGCTCGGTGCCCAGCGCAATCGCGGCCAGATACGAGGCCTTGACCTTGGCGGCGTCGTCGACGCCGGCCGGCACGCGGTGGGTGAGCAGATCCAACAGGAACTCAGCCTCGCCGGCCGGCGGGTTCTTGAGCAGTTCGACGACCTCGGCGGTCTGCTGCGCGTTGAGCGGCAGCGGCGGAATGCCCAGCGCTTGACGCTCGGCAACGTGGTGGCGGTAGGCTTCCAACATGCGGGCAACTCCAAAAGTCTTGCGGTACCGGGAGAACCGGTCTCAGGCCGACGGTACGATCAGCTTGAGACCCTTGAAATAAGTGCGGAAGAACGCGTCATCGCGCGTGATCAGGCCATTGCACTGCAGCAGTGCGTGCGCCCCGACCAGGAAGTCCCGCGCCGCGCGGCCGCTCGTGTCGCCGCGCTGCCAGGAACGGCGCTGCATCTCGCCGGCGCGCAGCGCCGACTTGGCCTCGATCGCCGAAAAGCGCACGCCCATGTCCTCGAGCACGGCCATGGTCTCGGCGCCGTCACGCAGCGCGCCGCAGATCTCGGCCAGGGCCACGTCGCAGACCACGACCGGACCCGCGCTCAGGTACTGGCGCAGGCAGGCCTCGGCGGCGTCGGCCTGCGGGCCGTCGGCCAGCAGGTCCACCAGCACCGGGGCGTCGACGGCGATCACGGCGTGGCGTCGCCATCAGGGGTGTCGGCCGCTTGGCCGCGGACCGCGCGCATCGCCGCATCGGTGTCATCGAAGCCTTCGAGCTTGAAGCGGCCGCGCGCGCGCGACACGGCATCGTCGACGCTCTTGCGCAGCACGATCCGGCTGCCTTCCAGTTCGACCTTCAGAATCGTGCCCTTGCTCAGCCCGAGCGCATCGCGCACCGGCTTGGGCAGGGTGATCTGGCCGCGCTCGGCGACGGTGGCTTCCATGGCGAGCCTCCTGGAAAGTATGCGCGCATTGTACATACCTGACTGCGCATACTCCAGCCCGCGCCGGTAAACGGGATGCCTGGACGCCGCCCCGACGGGCCGCCTTTCCCTTTTCCGTCTACGGGCAACTCGGTGGGCACCGCGCCGGCGAAAACGGGCTTCCGATACCAGCTCACCCTTCAGACCAGCGAGAACCGGCGCACCGGTCCGCCGGTCCGGCACGCTGCGAACCGCGGCCCGTTCGCGTCAGAACGCCAGTTGGAAGCGCGCGTTGAGCGTCGTACCGCGATCCTCGCCGCGGTAGTCGCCGCTGCGGTTGTCGGTCTCCCAGCGGATCGCATCGAGCATGACCCGGCTGAAATCGTTGAGGTACCAGTTCACGCCGACCGTCAGCGCGTCGCCGGTGCCACCGGCGGGCAGCTCGCCGTAGTCGACGTTCTCGTACCTCGCCTTGAGCTCCCATGCGCCCCACCCGCCCGCGGTCACCGGCCGCGCGACCTTGACGCGGCTCCAGGTGCCGGTCTTGGCCGCGAACGCCGGGCTTGCGCCCGACAGGAACCAGCCGGCCGACAGCGCCCAGGCGTCATGCGCCACGTCGAAGCGCCCTGTGCCGCCGACACCGGCGACCTCGCGCCGCCCCCATTCGCCATAGCCCCAGAACGGCCCGCGCACGCCCAGCAGTTCCACGCCGTAGCCTTGCCCGTGGTCGGCACCTGGCAATACGCCGGGTGCGATCTTGACCAGATCGTTGAGATGCCCGGCGATCGCCGAGCTGCGGAACACACCGCTGCTGCCCGGCGCGATGTCCTCGTAGAAGCCCCAGGCGCCCAGGTGCAGCAGACCGCCCTCGCCCTTGACCGGGTTCCAGTGCACGCGGCCGGCCAGGGTCATCGAATCGTCGCTGTCGCCGACGTTGTTGAGGTCGTTGCCGGCGATCGACAGGCTCGCGTGCCAGTCCTCGCCGTAGACGCGCTCGGTCAGGCCGACGCCGAACAGCCCGCGCTGCGGCACGATCTGCGTACCGACGACATTGCGGTCCTGGAACGGGGTGTTGCCGGTCCCGCTGGCGCCGTCGATGCCGCGGTCGTTGAGGCGATTGCCCACCGTCAGCTCGGCCTCGCGACCAAACAGCGTGTGGCCAATGGTCACGTAGGCCGACTTCCAGGCCACGCCGTTGTCGGCGAAATCGCCTTCGACCGCGTAGCCGAGCTGCCCGTAGCTGCCCTCCACGCCCAGGCGCACCGAGCGGATCTCGGTGCCGGTGATGTTGCGGGCCTCGAAATCGGAGCCGTGCGTGCTGGAGGTGTCGATGAAGACCCGGCCACGCGGCCGGAACGTGATCTGCCCGTCGGCGCTGGCAAACTGCGGCGCGCCCTTCGACCAGCCCACCGCCGGCGCTTTGGCCTGCGCGGCTTCGATCTTCGCCACGCGATCGGCCAGCGCGGCCTCGGTGTCGGGCGTGGCCCTGACGCCGACCGCGGGCGGCGCGGCGGTCACACTGGACGCGGTGCCGGCCTCCAGCGCGGACAGGCGCGCCTCGAGCCGGCGGATCTGCTCGGCCTGCTGGCGGACGAGGTCCTCCAGCGCGGCCGGCGCCGTCTGCGCGGACGCGGCCGAGGTGGCGAGCAGCAGGCCGACGGCGGTGGCCAGCAACGTGGGGCGGGGGCGGGACATGCGAGGCATGGGGCGATCTCCGGGCGCGGCGGTGCACACGGCGGCCGGACGGCGAGTGCCGGCCAGCGCCGGCGGACGGCCGCAGGCGGGCCTGCCGCGACCGCGGCAGACAGGACGGATGGGAAGAGGCGCCGGTGCCGCGAGCGCGGCGACCGGCGCAAAGCACCCGGACGTGGGGAACGGGTGTCGATGGGCCGCCCGGCGCACTGCGCCAGGCGACGAGGCTCAGCTGGTGGCTTCGCGAGAGGCGTTCGGACGCCAGGTGATCAAGCGGTTCTCGGCGACGTCGAGCACCGCGTCGATGATCAGCACGAACGCGGCCAGCAGGATGATGCCGGCGAACACACCGACCGCATTGAAGTTGCCTTCGGCCTGCGCGATCAGGTAGCCCAGGCCCGCCGAGGCGCCCAGGTACTCGCCGATGATCGCGCCGACCACCGCGAAGCCCACCGAGGTGCGCAGCGAGGACAGGATCCAGCTCGCCGCGGCCGGGAAGTACACGTGCCGCAGCAGCGCGCTGCGGTTGGCGCCGAGAATGCGGGCATTGGCCAGCACCACCGGGTTCACCTCGCGCACGCCCTGCATCGCGTTGAAGAACGTGATGAAGAACACCAGCGTGACCGCCAGCGCGACCTTCGACCACAGTCCCAGGCCCAGCCACAGCACGAAGATCGGGGCCAGCACCACGCGCGGGATGGCATTGAAGCCCTTGATGAACGGGTCGAGGATCCGCGCCGCACGCCGGCTCAGGCCCAGCCACACGCCACCGGCCACGCCGAGCGCGGTGCCGATGATGTAGCCCAGCGCGGTCTCGGTCAGAGTGATGTACACGTGGGTGTAGAAGCTGGTGTCGGCCAGCCAGGTGAACATCTGCCGCGCGATGTCGAACGGCGCCGGGAAGAAGAACGGGTCGATGACCTTCGCCGACACGCCGGCCTGCCAGCCGCCGAACACGACGACGACGAGCATCACCTGGATCAAACGGTCAGTCTTGGCGTGCATAGCTCTTCTCCACTTCGCCGCGCAGGCAGGCCCAGATATCGCGGTACAGGTCGGTGAAACGCTGATCGAGCTTGATCTCGGCCACATTGCGCGGACGCTCCAGGCGCACCGGGAAGCTCTCGACGACACGGCTCGACGGGCCCGAGGACAGCACGACCACGCGATCGCCCAGTGCGATCGCCTCCTCCAGGTCGTGAGTGATCAACATCACCGCGCGCCGGTCCTCCTGCCACAGCCGCAACAGTTCGTTCTGCATCAAATGCCGGGTGTGGATGTCGAGCGCGGAAAACGGCTCGTCCATCAGAATGACCTTCGGCTCGACGATCAGCGCCTGCGCCATCTGCACGCGCTTGCGCTGCCCGCCCGAAAGCTGGTGCGGATAACGGTGTTCGAAGCCCGACAGGCCGACCTTGGTCAGCCAGGCGCGGGCCTTGTGCTCGCGCTCGTCCTGGGCCACACCGCGAAAGCGCAGCCCCAGTTCGACGTTCTGCAGCGCGGTCTTCCACGGCAGCAGGGCGTCCTGCTGGAACAGGTAGCCCACGCTTTCCTGCACGCCACGCACCGGCTTGCCGTCGATGTGGATCGTGCCCGCCGAGGGCGTCAGCAGGCCGGCGACGGCGTTGAGGATCGTGCTCTTGCCGCAGCCGGTCGGGCCGACGATGGCGAGAAACTCGCCGTCGGCGACCTGCACGTCGACATCGCGTACGGCGGTGAAATCACCGAAGGACATGGTGACATTGTCGATCGCCACCGTGGGACGGGTCTGGATCGGCATCGGGTCTACTTCCCGCAGTCGGGCAACACTGGCGACAGCCATGGAACCTCCTGGCGTTACTGGGCCGGATCCGCGAGGGCGCGGTCGACGAAGGCGTTGGTGTAGGTCTTCTCCAGATCGATGTCGGCGTTGGCGACATCGGCGTTGAACTCGCGCAGGACCGTCAGCGGCGTGCGCAGGTCCTCGGGATTGAAGCGACCGTCGCGGGTGAAGATCGCGCGCGCGGCCTCGACGGCCTTCGCATAGATCTCCCGATCACCCGACACGTACTTGTCGGGCAGCGCGGCGACGATCTCCTCGGCCGAATGGTCGGCGATGAACGCCAGCGCCTTCTGTTGCGCGCGGACGATCTTCTCGGCCACTTCGGGCCGCTTGTCGAGGAACGACTGGTCTGCGTACATCACCGACGTCGGGTAGATGCCGCCGTACACCGCACGGGCACCCGCGTCGCTGCGCGCGTCGATGATGATCTTGCCCACGCCCCGCTCGGCGATCAGCGTCGCGGCCGGGTCGTAATTGACCAGCAGGTCGACCTTGCCCTGGTCGAGCGCTGCGACCGCGGCCGCGCCCGAGCCGACGCCGATGATCGAGATGTCGTCGACCGGGATGCCGTGCTGGGCCAGGAAGTGCCGGACGAAGAAGTCCGACGACGACCCCGGCGCGGTGATGCCCACGTTCATGCCGCGGATCGAGGCCGGGTTGGCCGGATCGAACGTGCTGTCAGGCCGTCCGGCCAGCACCAGGCCGGAGTTGCGGGACAGCAGCACGAAGCCGACCACGTTCTTATGCTTGGCCTGCATCTGGATCGTGTGGTCGTAGAAGCCCACCGCGACGTCGGTGGAGCCTGCGACCAGCGCCTGCAGCACCTTCGAGCCGCCCTGGGCGAAGTTCTCGGTGCGCACGTCCAGCCCGACCTCGTCGAAGTAGCCGTTGGCGTCGGCGATGAAGAACGGCAGGTTGTTGAGGTTGTAGGAGCCGACGCTGATGCGGACGGACTCGGTGCCCTCGCCGCCGCGGCCGGTGCAGCCGGCCAGGCAGACGAGCGCCGCCGCGCAGGCGGCGAGAATGAAACGCTTGTACATCGATCCCTCCCAGGATGGTGATGGTGCGGTCCGGGCAGCGCCCGGGTGAGTCAGGTCATGCCGCCGAGCTCCATGCCGCTGCCGCGTCCCTGCGCGGATCCGTGCTGGCGAACACACGGCCTTCGAACAGGCGCCGCGCCGTTCTCACGACGCTGGCGACGATGGGGGCATCCGGGCCAGGTCGGTGCAGCGCCACATCCAGGCGGCCGCTGGGGTGTTCGAGTGCGACATCGGCGGGCAGCGCCAGATCGCCCGCCATGCGTTGCGCCAGGGTGCCCGGCGTCACGCACGCCGTCGAGATCCCGACCGCGCCGGTGATCGCCAGCGCACTGTGGCACTGGTGCGGCATGAAATAGCGCACCTGGAGCGTGCCGCCGGCGCGCGGCGGCAGCAGCAGCACCGGCTTCGGGATCACCCGGTCGGCGGCGTCGGCGATGCCCATCCGCCGCCCGGCCTCGATGCGGATCCGTTCCAACCGGGCCAGCATCGCGGTGTCGGCATTGAGTGCGGCGACGCTCTCCTCACCGGTCACGCCCAGCGCGGACCCGGCCAGCATCACCATCGGCATGGCGCAGTCGACGCAGCTCACTTCCACGCCATCGATCCATTCGCTGGCCGCGCCGGTCGGCAGCAGCTTGCCGGTGCGCGCGCCCGCCGCATCGAGAAACGCCAGCGAGATCGGCGCCGCGGTGCCCGGCGCACCGGCGATCGCGGTGTCGCCCCGGTAGCTGACCCGGCCGCGCGGCGTCTGCACTGTCGCCAGCACCACCTTGCCGGTATTGACGTTGTGGATGCGCACCAGCGTTTGCGGGTCGGACGCGGCGACCATGCCCGACTCGATCGCGAACGGACCGACCGCCGCCAGCATATTGCCGCAGTTGGGGGTGGTGTCGACGACCTGCTGGTCCGGCCGGACCTGTGCGAACAGATAGTCGATGTCCGCATCGGCGCGGCTGGCCGGACCGACGATCGCGACCTTGCTGCTCAAGGCGTTGCCGCCGCCGATGCCATCGATCTGCAACGGATGCCCCGACCCCATCAGATCGAGCAGCAGCCGATCCCGCCGGGCGGGATCGCTGGGCAGGTCCGAGGCGAGAAAGAACGGCCCTTTGGAGGTGCCGCCCCGCATCAGGACACAAGGCAGACTGTAGAGATCGTTGGACATGACGTGGCCAGATTGATATCTATATCGAATCAATAATTCGATTCGTTCCGATCTTGTCATGGGCCGAATTGATCTGTGAATTGCTTTTTTCTGGATGATTGATCCGATATGAGCATCAATTGCGAAATTCTCGACCTGCGCGCCTTTCTGCTCGTCGCCGACACCCGCAGCTTCCACCGCGCCGCCGAGGCGCTGCACGTCTCGCAACCGGCGCTGAGCCGGCGCATCCAGAAGCTCGAACATGCGGTGGGCGCGCCGTTGCTCGAACGCACGACGCGCAGCGTCGCGCCGACCGCAGTCGGGCAGAACCTGCTGCCGCTGGTGCGACGGATGATCGAGGAGTTCGACGGCTCGCTGTTCTCCTCGCGCGGCGTCGACGACGGCCGCGGCAGCCAGGTCACGATCGCCTGCCTGCCGACCGCGGCGTTCTACTTCCTGCCCAGCGTCATCGCCCGCTTCCATGAAGACCATCCCAACGTCCGCTTCCGGATCCTCGACATCCCGGCCACCGAAGGCCTGCAGGCGGTCGAGCGCGGCGAGGTCGAGTTCGGGGTGAACTTCATGGGAGCATCCGACCCCGAACTGGAGTTCGACGTGTTGGTCGAGGATCCGTTCGTGCTCGCCTGCCGCCGCGACCATCCGCTGGCCAAGAAGCGCCGCGTGACCTGGCACGACATCGCCCAGCACCCGTTGATCACCGTGCATCGCACCAGCGGCAACCGCACCCTGCTCGACGGTGCCCTGGCGCGCGAGAACCTCAAGCTGAGCTGGTTCTACGAAGTGACGCACCTGTCGACCTCGTTGGGCCTGGTCGAGGCCGGCGTCGGCATCTCGGTCCTGCCACGTATGGCCACGCCGCAGGAGGAACACTCCATCTTGGTGACCCGCGAGATCGCGCCCCCCGTGGTGTCACGTACGATCGGCATCGTGCGACGGCGCGGTGCGATGCTGTCGCCGGCGGCCGAGCGGTTCCTGCAGATGCTCAAGAGCACCTGGCAGGATCCGGCCACGGCATCGCGGCGATGACACCCCCGCCACGCCATGCGATCTACACTGACCGGATTGACACGGTGACACCCGCCCATCCGTAGGAGACCGGGCCCAGGCCCGGACGCATGCCAGCACGCCACGACCCAGCCCGGCTGTGTCACCGCCAGCAACCGCGACAGGAGCCCCCCATGACCGATTCCTTTTCCACGCGCGCCGATCTCGACGTCGCCGGCCAGCGCTACACCTATGCCAGCCTTCCGGCGCTGGCGGCGAAGTTCGACATCGCCCGCCTGCCCTACTCGATGAAGATCCTGCTGGAGAACCTGCTGCGCCACGAGGACGGCGAAACGGTGACCGCACGGCACATCGAAGCGGTCGCGAACTGGCAGGCAACGGCCGAGCCCGACACCGAGATCGCTTTCATGCCCGCGCGCGTGGTGCTGCAGGACTTCACCGGCGTGCCCTGCGTGGTCGACCTGGCGGCGATGCGCGATGCGGTGGTGCGCCTGGGCGGACGGCCCGAGCAGATCAATCCGCTGATCCCCTCCGAACTGGTCATCGACCACTCGGTGCAGGTCGACGTGTTCGGCCGGCCCGACGCGCTCGATCTTAACGGCAAGATCGAGTTCGAGCGCAACAAGGAGCGCTACGGCTTCCTGCGCTGGGGCCAGAAGGCGTTCGACAACTTCAAGGTGGTCCCGCCCAACACCGGCATCGTCCACCAGGTCAATCTCGAACATCTGGCGCGCGTGGTCATGACCGCCGAGCGCGAGGACGGCACGCGCTGGGCCTACCCTGACACCGTGTTCGGGACCGACTCGCACACCACGATGATCAACGGCATCGGCGTGCTGGGCTGGGGCGTGGGCGGCATCGAGGCCGAGGCCGCGATGCTCGGCCAACCCTCGTCGATGCTGATCCCGCAGGTCGTCGGCTTCAAGCTCACCGGCCGGCTGCCCGAGGGCGCGACCGCGACCGACCTGGTGCTGACCGTCACCCAGATGCTGCGCAAGCACGGCGTGGTCGGCAAGTTCGTGGAGTTCTTCGGCGACGGGCTGCAGCATCTGCCGCTCGCCGACCGCGCGACGATCGGCAACATGGCGCCCGAGTACGGCGCGACCTGCGGCATCTTCCCGATCGACGCCGAATCGCTGAGCTATCTGCGCCTGTCGGGCCGCAGCGAGGCGCAGATCGCCCTGGTCGAGGCCTACGCCAAGGCGCAGCAGCTCTGGCACGAGCCCGGCGCACCCGAGGCCGAGTACAGCAGCGTGCTCACGCTCGACATGGGCGACGTGCGGCCGTCGCTGGCCGGGCCCAAGCGCCCGCAGGACCGCGTGCTGCTGGAGGACGTGCAACAGAATTTCCGCGACAACGTCGGTGCGCTCACCGCACGCCGCGATGCCGCCAACGATGCGCAGATCGACCGCTTCGAGAAGGAAGGCGGCGGCCAGCCGCAGGCCGAACGCCTGGCCGCCCGGCCGGTGTCGAAGATCACTCTCGAGGACGGCGAACACGAGCTCACCGACGGCTCGGTGGTCATCGCCGCGATCACCTCCTGCACCAACACCTCCAACCCGGCGGTGATGCTCGGTGCCGGCCTGCTCGCGCGCAATGCCGCGGCCAAGGGCCTGAAGGCAGCGCCGTGGGTCAAGACCTCGTTGGGGCCCGGCTCGCTGGTGGTCACCGACTACCTCGAAAAGGCCGGCTTGATGGACGACCTGCAGAAGCTCGGCTTCTACGTCGTCGGCTACGGCTGCACAACCTGTATCGGCAACTCGGGCCCGCTGCCCGATGCGGTGTCCAAGGGCATCGCCGAGAACGACCTCGCAGTCGCGGCAGTGCTGTCGGGCAACCGCAACTTCGAGGGCCGCATCCACGGTGAGGTCAAGATGAACTACCTCGCCTCGCCACCGTTGGTGGTCGCCTACGCGATCGCCGGCACCGTCGATATCGACCTGGCCCACGATCCGCTGGGCAAGGACCAGGACGGCAACCCGGTCTACCTGCGCGACATCTGGCCGTCGAACAAGGAGATCGGCGATTTCATCGCACGCACGATCGGCCCGGAGATGTTCGCCAAGAACTACGCCGACGTCTTCAGGGGCGACACGCGCTGGAACACCATCGAGTCGCCCGACGGCGAACTCTATGCCTGGGACGAGAGCTCGACGTACATCAAGAACCCGCCCTACTTCGAGGGCATGACCATGGATGTGGGCAGCATCGACGACATCCACGGTGCGCGGGTGATGGGCCTGTTCGGCGACTCGATCACCACCGACCACATCTCGCCGGCCGGCAACATCAAGAAGGACTCACCCGCCGGGCGGTTCCTGCAGTCGCGCGGCGTCCAGCCGGCGGACTTCAACAGCTATGGCTCGCGCCGCGGCAACGACGACGTGATGGTCCGCGGCACCTTCGCCAACATCCGCATCAAGAACCTGTTCTTCGGTGGCGAGGAAGGCGGCAACACGCTCTACTTCGGCAAGGGCGAGCCGGAAAAGCTGGCGATCTACGACGCGGCGATGAAGTACCGCGCCGATGGCGTCCCGCTGGTGGTGTTCGCCGGCAAGGAGTATGGCACCGGCTCCTCGCGCGACTGGGCGGCCAAGGGCACCAACCTGCTCGGCGTCAAGGCGGTGATCGCCGAAAGCTTCGAGCGCATCCACCGCTCCAACCTGGTCGGCATGGGCGTGCTGCCGTGCAGGTTCCAGGACGGCGAGAACGCGCAGACGCTGGGGCTGGACGGGACCGAGACGATCGACATCACCGGTCTCGACGACGGCCGCGCCAAGCGCGCGCAGGTGGTGGCGACCAAGGCCGACGGCCGCCAGATCCGCTTCGAGGTCCACGTGCTGCTGCTGACCCCGAAGGAAGTGGAGTACTTTCGCCACGGCGGGCTGCTGCACTACGTGCTGCGTCAGCTGGCCAGCAAGCAGGCAGCCTGATCCCGGATCGGACAGGCACCCTGCCCGCCGCCGCAGCGCGGCGGGCAGTCAATGGGACACGCGCGCCGTGTACGCGGCGCGACTACCGCGCCGCGCCTTGCCTCGCCCGGAAAGCCTGTGCTCCAATCGAACGCGATTGCGCAGGTACGCTCACCGCTTCGAGTGACGGCCTTCATCAGGGAGAAGACCGAATGACCGACCAACGCCCGTGGCTGGCGAACTACCCTGCGGGCATCCCCGCCGAGATCGATCCCAACGAGTACCCCTCGGTCCCCGCGGTCCTCGACGAGGCAATCGCGAAGTACCGCGACAAGCCCGCGTTCTCCAACATGGGCAAGACGCTCACCTACGGCGAGCTCGACACCTACAGCCAGCAGTTCGCAGCCTACCTGCTGGGCGAGCTCAAGCTCAAGAAAGGTGATCGCGTCGCGATCATGATGCCCAACTGTCTGCAGTACCCGATCGCCATCTTCGGCGTGCTGCGCGCCGGGCTGACGGTGGTGAACACCAATCCGATGTACACCGCCCGCGAACTGCGCCACCAACTGGTCGACTCCGGCGCGGCGGCAATCCTGGTAATGGACAACTTCGGCAAGACGGTGCAGGACGTCATCGCCGACACCCAGATCAAGCAGGTCGTGACCACGGGCCTTGGCGACCTGCTGGGCTTTCCGAAGGGCGCGATCGTCAATCTGGTGGTCAAGCACGTCAAGAAGATGGTGCCCGACTACACCATCCATGGCGCGATCCGCTTCCGCGAAGCGCTCGCGCGCGGCCGCAAGCACACGCTGCCCGAGGTTGCGATCGCACACGAGGACATCGCATTCCTGCAGTACACCGGCGGCACGACCGGCGTGGCCAAGGGCGCGATGCTCACCCATCGCAACATGGTCGCCAACATGCAGCAGGCGGCGGCGTGGCTGGGCACCGACGCCAAGCGCGGCGAGGAACTGATCGTCACCGCGTTGCCGCTCTATCACATCTTCGCACTGACCGCGAACTGCCTGGTGTTCATGGAGTTCGGCGGCCACAACCACCTGATCACCAACCCGCGCGACATGCCCGGCTTCGTCAAGGAGCTCAAGGGCATCCGCATGACCGCCATCACCGGCGTCAATACGCTGTTCAACGGCCTGCTCAACACGCCCGGGTTCGACCAGGTGGACTTCTCGCGCCTGCATCTGAGCCTGGGCGGCGGCATGGCCGTCCAGCGCGCGGTGGCCGAGCGCTGGAAGGCGGTCACCGGCACCACGCTGGTGGAGGCCTACGGCCTGACCGAGACCTCGCCTGCGGCCTGTATCAATCCGATGACGCTGGCCGACTACAACGGCTCGATCGGCCTGCCGGTGCCCTCCACCGAGGCCTGCATCAAGGACGAGAACGGCGCGCAGTTGGCGGTCGACGAAGTCGGCGAACTGTGTATCCGCGGGCCGCAGGTCATGAAGGGCTACTGGCAGCGCCCGGGCGACACCGCAGAAGCGATCGATGCCGAGGGCTGGCTGCACACCGGCGACATGGCGCGGATGGATGCCGGCGGCTACTTCTACATCGTCGACCGCAAGAAGGACATGATTCTGGTCTCGGGGTTCAACGTCTATCCCAACGAGATCGAGGATGTGATCGCAATGATGCCCGGCGTGCTCGAGGTCGCGGCGATCGGCGTGCCCGACGAGCGCTCGGGCGAGGTGGTCAAGGTCGTCATCGTGCGCAAGGACCCCAGTCTGACCGCCGACCAGGTCAAGGCCCATGCCCGCGAGCACCTGACCGGCTACAAGCACCCGCGCATCGTGGAGTTCCGCAGCGAGTTGCCCAAGACCAACGTCGGCAAGATCCTGCGCCGCGAACTCCGCGAAGCCGCCCCGGAATCGTGATATCGATCACATTTTGGAGACGATATTCGTCCCAAAGTGCCTGCAAGCCATTGAAGCCATTGCCCTGACGCCCCGATGCGCGCATAGAGCGCGCATCGGGCGATTCAGCATCCACGCGGGTTTGCACCGGCGCCCGACGGTGCGGCCCCCGTTTCAGGGGATTTTCAATGCACACCATCGAACCCATTCGTCGCGAAGGCGCGGCCGCGCCGTCACTCCTCCGCCTGCACCACGACGCCTCCAGCGACGCGCACTGGTGCTTCATGCATGCGCAGCCGGCCAGTGCGCAGCCTGACTACCGCCCCTGTTTCTCTCCCGGGCTGCTTCGCGAACTGCGGCTGTTCGCCCAGGCGAGCATCGAGCAGATCTCCGAGCGCGCCCGGGTCGCGCCTGCGCATCTGTCACACATCGTCTTGGCCTCCGATGCCCCGGTGTACAACCTCGGCGGCGACCTGCAGCTGTTCGTGGACCTGATCCGACTGCGCGACCGCGAAGCCCTGACCCGTTACGCCCGGCAATGCGTCGACAACATCCACCTGCTGCAGACCCGGTTGCACCCCAATGCCCACACCATCGCGCTTGTTCAGGGCGATGCGCTGGGCGGTGGTCTGGAACTCGCCCTGGCCTGCCGCACCATCGTCGCCGAACGCGGCGTCCAGATGGGCTTCCCCGAGGTGTTGTTCGGACTGTTCCCGGGGATGGGCGCCTACTCGTTGCTGGCCCAGCGGGTGAGCCCGCACGTCGCCGAGGAAATGATGCTGGGCGGGACCATGTACAGCAGCGAAGACCTGCACCGGCTCGGCCTGGTCGATGTACTGGTCGAGCCCGGCGAAGGCGTGCCTGCGGTCCACGAGCAGATTCGCAAGCATCGGCGGATCGCCACCGCGCGGCTCGCGTTGCACCGCGTCCGCGATGGCGCCCATCCGATCCCGCTCGCAGAGCTGGTGCGCATCACCGACATCTGGGTCGACACCGCCCTGCAGCTCGAGGCGCGGCAGCTGCGGACGATGGAACGCCTGGTCCGCGCGCAGCAGCGGCTGCAGCCCGCACCGGCTGAGGTCGGGCGCACCGCCGTCGGCAGCTGAGCGCACCACGGCCCCCGGGTCAGACGGCGTCTGACCCGGGCAGGCCGATCCGTGGCAGATCACCGCGCACCCGCAGCGCCTCCAGCGCCTCGTCGAGCGCCCGGCCCAGCCCTTGCAACAGCAGCCGCCATTCGATGGCCAGACGGTCGGACGGCATTCGCATGCCCCGCGAGGCCTGCGCCTCGAGGTCCGAGGCGCCGAGGTTGGCGGCCGTGCCCTTGAGCGCGTGACACAGGTCGCGGACTTCGTCCCATCGTCCCGCGTCCGATGCGCCCGCCAGGTCGACCAGGCACTTGCGCGCGTCGCGCGCGCACTCCGACAGGAAGCGCCGGATGAACGCCTCGTCGAAGCCCATGTCGCGCATCTCGTCGATCACCGGCGTCGACAGCCGGTCCACTCGCGGCCGCAGGTCGGACGCGCGTCGCCCCGCCTCCACACCCGGCGCGATCTCGGCCAGCGTTTCGAGCAAGCGCTCGATGACCACCGGCTTGGTGAGGTAGGCGAACGCGCCCGCGCGTCGACAGCTTTCCTGCGCCTCGGCGGTGGCGTCGGCGGTCAGCACGATGAACGGTGTGCGCCGGCCGCTGCCCGCCTCGATGACGCGGGTCTGCCGGAGGACATCCAGTCCGTCGGCGCCGGGCATGTGCAGATCGGTGATCACCGCATCGAAGTGCTCGCGCTCGAGCGCATCGAGCACAGCTTCGCCATCGTCGACGAGCAGCGGGCGATGCCCGGCACGCTCGAGCAGGCGGCGCAGCACCATCAGATTGGCCGACTGGTCGTCGGCGACCAGCACGCGCAGCGGCGCGACCCGGGCCCGATGGCGCACGAAAGGATCGGCGAACGCGATCACGTTGCCCTCCCCCGCCCGACGCGCTGGCGCATCGCCAGTCACGCGGCCGAACGGCAACTCCACCCAGAAGTGCGACCCCTGCCCCGGCTGGCTTTCGGCCTGGATGCTGCCGTCCATCTGTTCGGCCAGGCCCTTGGCGATCGTGGTCCCCAGACCCGTGCCGCCATAGCGCCGCCCGAGCCCGGAATCGACCTGCTCGAAGGCGTCGAAGATGCGGACCAGGGCATCGGGGGCGATGCCGATGCCGGTGTCGCGGACCGAGAACCGCACCCGCACCCGCTCAGGACCCGCATCGACGGTGGAGATCGCGAGCGTGACCTCGCCGCGCTCGGTGAACTTGATCGCATTCGACAACAGATTGACCAGGATCTGCCGCAGGCGGTTGCTGTCGCCATACAGCGTAGCGGGCACGTCGTCGGCGATCGACGAGGCCAGCGCCAGGCCCTTGGCCTGCGCGCTTGGTCCCAGCATGACCTCGATGCCGCGCACCAGGTCGTGGAGCGCGAAGGCGCTGTCGTTGCGCTGGAACTTGCCGGCCTCGATCTTGAACAGGTCCAGCACATCGTCGACCAGAGCCTGCAGGGCCTTGGCCGAGGTCTGGATGACCAGCGCGCTTTCGCGCTGCTCCGCGCTCAACGGCGTGGTCACCAGCAGTTCGGACATGCCCACGATGCCGTTGAGCGGGGTGCGGAACTCATGGCTCATGTTGGCCAGGAACCGACTCTTGGCCTCGCTGGCGGCCCGCGCGGCGGCGGTGGCGTCGGTGAGCGCACGCAGCAGCGAGCTCAGGTAGAGCGGGACCGCGACCAACCCGGCGAGCAGGCCCAGCGCCAGCGGTAGGTTGTGCTGGTGCCAGTACGAGGTGGTCGCGATCGCGATCCCGAACGTGATCACCGCAAACCCGATCGCCGCGTACAGGTAGCGCGGCCCGAACCGCAGGCCGTTGCCGACCGTGACCCACATGATCACCACGTACAGCCAGGCCAGCAGGTCGCCGAGCAGGTACAGGCCCACGCCCATGAGGCTGTAGTCGGCCAACATGCCCAGCACCCGGCGCGGATGCGAGACGCCAGGGCGCCACAGCAGCCAACCGGCGATGCCCAATGCGACCGCGACCTCGACCGCCAGGTAGGCCTCCGACAGGCGCAGCTCGCGGGCGACCTCGGGGTGGCGGCCCACCACGAGCTGCAGGTAGGCATAGATCACGCACAGCATGACCAGGCGCACGGCCGCCTGGCCATGCTCGCTGTCGGGCCGCCCTGCCAGGCGGCTGCCGATCCAGCGCACGACACCTTTCACGTCATTGCAGCCGGGTCGCGGTCCGGTCCAGGCGTGCGCAGATCTCCTCCAGCCGCGCCCGGTTCGACAGCAGCGCCTCCACGCAGCGCGGATCGAACGCGCGTCCACTGTTGTGCCCGATGTACTCGAGTGCCTCGTCCATCGACCAGGCGCGTTTGTAGGGGCGACGCGAGACCAGTGCATCGAACACGTCGGCCACCGCGACGATGCGCGCCTCGAGCGGGATCTGCTCGCCCGACAGCCCATCGGGGTAGCCGCTGCCATCGAAGCGTTCTTGATGGCGCAAAGCGATGGTGGCGCTGAGCTGGACGAACCGGTTGTGGCTGTCGCTCAACAGTTCGTAACCGATCCGCGGATGTTGCCGCATCACTTCCAGTTCGGCCTCGTCCAACGGTCCGGGCTTCATCAAGATCGCATCGGGCATCGCGATCTTGCCGATGTCGTGCAGCGGCGCGGCCAGTTCGATCATCCGCACCTCGTCCTCGAACAGCCCCATCGCCTCGGCGACCATGCCGGCGACCGCAGCCACGCGCTCCAGGTTGGCGCTGGTGCTGGCATCGCGATAGGCGATCGCGCGGGCCAGCCGGGTCAGCGTCTCGCGCTCGCGCTCCTCGACCTCGTGCATGCTGCGCAGCAGCCGCTGCTCGAGCGACAGTGCCCGCTGCTTGACCGATTCGGCCTGCTGACGTAACTGCAGCAGATTGCGGCAGCGGGCGCGCAGCTCGCGCGGGCGCACCGGCTTGACCAGGAAATCGATGACGCCGGCATCGAGCGCGGCCTGGCGGATCGGCTCATCGCCGACCACGGTGACCAGCACGACCGGCACATCCCGATGCGGCGGCAGCTTGCGGAAGCGGCGGGCGAACTCCAGCCCGTCCATGCCCGGCATCCGGTAGTCGAGCAGCAACAGGTCGGCGCGGTGGCTGTCGCACCAGCCCAGCGCCTGCTCCGGATCCTCGAAGTCGAAGACATCGAGCTCCGGGCTGATGTCCTCGAGGATATGCCGCAACATGGTTCGCGCGGACGTCTGGTCGTCGACGATCACGATGTTCAACGCAGGCCCCTTCTGACGATGCGCGAAATACCGGTGGCATCGCGCTTGGTCGATCTTAGCGCGACCCGCCAGCCACAGGGGAATCCTATTCAGCAATGCATCCAAGCGCCGGCGGCCGCCGGGTCGACGCCGGTCTCAGGCCTCGGTCTGCGGGCGCATGTACGGGAACAGCAACACGTCGCGGATGGACGATGACCCGGTCAGCAACATGACCAGCCGATCGATGCCGATGCCCAGGCCGCCGGTCGGCGGCAGGCCGACCTCGAGCGCGCGGATGTAGTCGGCATCGAAGTGCATCGCCTCGTCGTCGCCCCCTTCGCGAGCGTCGACCTGGGCGCGGAAACGCGCGGCCTGGTCCTCGGGATCGTTCAGCTCGGAGAAGCCGTTGGCGATCTCCTTGCCGCCGATGAACAGTTCGAAGCGGTCGGTGATGCCCGCCTCGGTGTCCGATTCGCGGGCCAGGGGCGAGACCTCGACCGGATAATGGGTGATGAACGTCGGCTGGATCAGGCCGGTCTCGACGGTCTTTTCGAAGATCTCCAGCAGCAGCTTGCCCCAGCCGTAGCCCGGCTTGACGTGCACGCCCAGGCGCGCGCAGTGGGCGGCCAGCGCGTCGCGGTCGCGACAGTCGGCAACGCTGATCTGCGGGTTGAGCTCGCGCACCGCCTCCTCGAGCTTCCAGCGCCGGAACGCCGGGCCGACGTCGATCGCATGGCCGTCCCACTCCAGTGCGGTCGTGCCGACCGCCTGCACCGCCACGTCGCGGATCAGCGCCTCGGTCAGGTCCATGACCTCTTCGTAGGCGACATAGGCCTCGTAGAGCTCGAGCATCGTGAACTCGGGATTGTGCCGCGTCGACACGCCCTCGTTGCGGAAGTTGCGGTTGATCTCGTAGACGCGCTCGAAGCCACCCACGACCAGACGCTTGAGGTAGAGCTCGGGTGCGACGCGCAGGTAGAGATCCAGGTCCAGCGCATTGTGGTGCGTCGTGAACGGCTTGGCCGCCGCGCCGCCGGCCAGGTAGTGCATCATCGGCGTCTCGACTTCGAGGAAATCGCGCGCGTCGAGCCACTGGCGGATCGCCGCGACGATGCGCGAGCGCTTGACGAACACCGCGCGCGCTTCGGGCGAGACGATCAGATCGACATAACGCTGGCGATAGCGCTGCTCGACATCCGACAGTCCGTGCCACTTGTCGGGCAACGGCCGCAGCGACTTGGTCAGCAAGCGCAAGGTCTCGGCCTTGATCGACAGTTCGCCGGTCTTGGTGCGCATCAGCGTGCCTTCGGCCGCGACGATGTCGCCCACATCCCAGCCCTTGAACGCGTCGTAGCGCTCGCCCAGCGTGGTCGATTGCAGGAACAACTGGATCCGGCCGCTCACGTCCTGGATCTGCGCGAACGCGGCCTTGCCCATGACCCGCTTGGCCATGAGCCGGCCGGCCACCGCGACCCGCCGGCCTTCTGCGTCCAGCGCCTCACCTGTCCAGCGCTCGGCGTCAGCGTACGCCGCCTGTAGCGTGCCGGCCTCATCACGGCGACGGAAATCATTGGGGAACGCCACGCCCTGTCCGCGCAGCGCGGCCAGTTTGCCGCGACGCTCGGCGATCAGGGCATTGTCGTCGGCGGGCTGGGGGCTGTCGGGCTGCTGGCTCATGAGGGTCTCGGAAAGATCAGGTGTTAGCCGCGGATCGACGCGGAGAAAACGGATCAGAATGGAACGACGTGCGGCTGGGTTCGATCATGCCCGCAGGCGCGGGCCCCAAGGGCATGGACCGGTCGGACGCGGCCATCGCCCCGTCCCTGCGCTGGGCATGCGCCCGGCAGGGCCGTGCGGCGTGCTGACGGATCGGCGGTCATCGCACCGATCCGCAGCGCAGCACTCAGTTGGCATCCAAGCGCTTGGCGCCGGCCTCCAGGCCGGACTTGAGCGCGGCCTCGACGAACTCGTCCAGATCGCCGTCGAGCACCTTCTGGGTGTCGCTACGCTCCACGCCGGTGCGCAGATCCTTGATGCGGCTCTGGTCGAGCACGTAGTTGCGGATCTGGCTGCCCCAGCCGATGTCGGACTTGGTCGCTTCCAGCGCATCCTTTTCGGCATTGCGCTTCTGCAGTTCCAGTTCGTAGAGCTTGGCGGCGAGCATCTTCATCGCGCGGTCGCGGTTGGCGTGCTGGCTGCGTTCGGTCTGGCAGGCGACGACGGTGTTGGTCGGCACGTGGGTGATGCGCACCGCCGACTCGGTCTTGTTGACGTGCTGACCGCCGGCACCAGACGAGCGGTAGACATCGGTTCGCAGGTCGGCCGGGTTGATCTCGATGTCGATCTTGTCGTCGACCTCCGGGGACACGAACACCGAGGTGAACGAGGTGTGCCGGCGATTGTCGGAATCGAACGGCGACTTGCGCACCAGCCGGTGCACGCCGATCTCGGTCTTGAGCCAGCCGTAGGCGAAGTCGCCCTCGACACGGAAGGTCGCCGACTTGATGCCCGCCACTTCACCGCCCGAGACCTCCATCAGCTCGGCCTTCCAGCCGCGGCTCTCGGCCCAGCGCAGATACATGCGCAGCAGCATTTCGGCCCAGTCCTGGGCTTCGGTGCCACCGGCACCGGCCTGGATATCGACGAAGGCGGCGGCCGAGTCCATCTCGCCGGAGAACATGCGCTGGAACTCCAGCTTGTCGACCTGGCTGGCGTAGCCCTCGACATCGGCGACGACCGCCTGCGCGGTGTCCTCGTCATTCTCCGATTCGGCCAGTTCCAGCAGTTCGGCCGCACCGTCCAGGCCCTCGGTCAGCGTGCGGATGCCATTGACGGTCTTGTCGAGCGTGGCGCGCTCGCGACCCAGCGCCTGCGCGCGCTCGGGATCGTTCCAGATATTCGGGTCTTCGAGCTCGCGCTCGACTTCTTCTAGACGTTCGCGACGAGCGTCGTAGTCAAAGATACCCCCTCAGCGCATCCAGCCGACCGCGAAGGTCGGCGATGCGCTGGCGAACAGGATTGAGTTCGATCATGGTGCGGTGGGACTCGCGTAAAGAGCCGGTGATTCTAGCAAGCCGCGCACCCGGCAGTCCCGGCCGGCGCACGGCGCCGGCCGGGAGGTCGCCTCAACGGCGTTCGAGCAGGATGCGGTACGGGCCGCCGGCGTCGCCATCGAGCGCGGAAGCCTCGACCACGTAGCGACCGGGCTGGAGCCGCTGGACGATCCGGGCATCGAGCCCGCCGGCGCCGTCGTCGTCGCTGGCCACCTCGTTGCCGTCCTTGGTCAGCGACAGGTAGCTGTCGATCTGGCTGGAGCGCATCTCGATCGCGTAGTCGCCTGCGCTGCGGACCTCGAACGACCAGCGGTCGGTCATGCCGGGCAGTAGCGCGGTCTCGACCGGGCGGCCGATCGTCAGCGCACCGCCGCCTGCGCCTTCAGGCACTTCGGTCGCAGTCAGCGACAGCGTGTAGGGGCCTGCACCGGGCGTCGCGCTGTCGGCCTCGAGCGTGTAGGTGCCGGCTTCGAGCAGCATGCCGATGCGCGAATTGAGGCGTTCGCCGCCATCGTCGTCCTCCTTCTGTACGCCCTGGCCGGACAGTCGCATCAGCGGATCGATCTCGTCGCTGCGCATATCCAGGCGGACCACCCGGCGCTCGGGCAGCGTGAAGCGGTAGGTGTGCGCGCGCCCAGCGTACAGACCGGTGACCGTCGACCCGATCGCAAGCTCACCGCCTTCGCGCAGGTCGCCGGTCTCGAAGCTCGACGCGGTGACACTGATCCGGTAGGCACCACTGGCGCCTTCGCTGCCGTAGCGCTTGGCAGTCAGGCGATAGCGGCCCGGCGCCAGGCGCAGCGTCAGACGCGCATTGCTGCCCTCGCCGCCGTCGTCGTTGGTGACCGAAACGCCCGGCCCATCCAGCGCCAGAACCGAATCGAAGTCATCGGACATCATGTCGATCGTGTAGATCCCATCGCGATCGATCTGCAACGGCAGCTCCCGCTCGCCATCGGTCCAGTCGCCGATGGTCGAACCGACGCGCAGTGCCTGGCCGTTGTAGGTGTCCACACGCGAGGAGATCAAGGTGTAGGGGCCATACGACGAAGCGTCGGTGCCGCTGACGGCAATCGTGTAGCGGCCCGCGCGCCGGGCCCGGATCGTCAGCGACGACGCCTCGCCCCGATCGGTCGACGAACCGATCAGTTCGTTGTCCAGGAAGGCCGCCAGCCGCGCGCGCAGCGCGCCGGTGACCTTGAAGGTCGCGACCTCGCCTTCGCGCAGGTCGACGCGGTAGAGCTGGCTGCGCGAGCCGTCCTGGTGGTTGAGGCTGGAGCGGCTGGTGATCTCGCCGCGCACCTCGCCGCCGATCGACAGCGGTGCGGGATCGGTGGCCTGGGCCTGCACCAAAGCAGGCGCGATGGCGAGCGCGATCGCCAGCGAAAGCGTATGGACGGTTTTCAAGCGAATCTCCCTTCGACAGTAGAGGCGCCCTGCGCAGTCGCGGACGCGGCGCGCGCATTCTCGCACCCGTTCAGGGAAAAAGGGATCACGGTCTCGCGCGGAGCGAAAGAGGCCACTTCCCCGGCTGCCGATGGACGCTCCGCTTCGAAGATGGGCCCATCCGGCCCCTCGCCAAACCAGAACCGGGGTCAAAACCGGGGTCAGAGTGCAATTCGTCCCGCGAAGTTGCACTCTGACCCCGGTTTTTGGGGGTGAGGCGACAGCTCGGCTCGGACGCCCGCAAGTCACGCCCGCCGCCGACGCCGTCCCTCAGCCCGCCATCGGCTCCCGGTGCTCGACCAGCAACTGCACTGCATCGCCGCCGCGGTAGTCGTCGGGCGCGAGCCGGTAGACGATACGCTCGCGAGGGGCCGGCGCGACCTCGCGCCAGGCGCCGAAATGGATCGCATCGACGGTCGCCGGACGGCCGTCGAGCCGCAGGCTGAGCTTGAGGTGCCGCCCGCCGACCACCCGCCAGTCGACGATCGTGAACTCGCCGTCGAACAATGGCTCGGGGAAGCCCTGCCCCCAGGGGCCGGCGTCGCGCAGGTGCGCGGCGTGCACGATGTCGAATTCGCCGGGCCCGAGCGGACCATCGGTAACGATCTCCGCCCGCAGCAGCGCCGGATCGAGCAGGGTCGCGACCGCCTGCCCGAAGGCGCGCTCGAACGCCGGCAAGGCCTCGCGCCGCAGGCTCAGGCCGGCCGCCATCGCATGGCCGCCGAAGCGCTCGATCAGGCCAGGATGCGCCACGTCGACCGCGGCCAGCACGTCGCGGATATGCAGGCCCGGAATCGAGCGCGCCGAGCCGCGCAGCTGGTCGCCGCCGGGCTCGGCCGGTGCGAAGGCGATCACCGGCCGATGCAGCGCATCCTTCATCTTCGAAGCCACAAGACCGACGACCCCCGGATGCCATTGCGGATCGTGCAGGCAGACCCCGATGGCCGCGGGATCGACCGGCGGTCGGCCGGCGACCGCGGCCTCGGCGTCATCGAGCATCGACTGCTGCACTGCGCGGCGCTCGGCGTTGATCGCGTGCAGCGTCGCCGCGAGCGTCTGCGCCTGGGTCGCGTCGTCGGTGAGCAGGCATTCGATCCCGATCGCCATGTCCTCCAGGCGCCCGGCGGCGTTGATGCGCGGCGCGATGCCAAAGCCGATGTCGCCGGTGGTCAAGCGCGCCGCCTGTCGCCCCGACACGTCGATCAAGGCCTGCAGACCGGCGCAGCCTTGCCCGCTGCGCAGCCGGCGCAACCCGGCCGCGACCAGCGCCCGGTTGTTGACGTCCAGCGGCACGAGATCGGCGACGGTGCCGACCGCGACCAGATCGAGCAGCGTCGACAGGTCCGGCGCTGGACCTGCGAAGGCGCCGGTCTCGCGCAGCCGCCGGCGCAGCGCCAGCAGCACGTAGAAGATCACCCCGACGCCGGCCAGCGCCTTGCTCTGGAAGCGGTCGCCGGGCAGGTTCGGATTGACGATCGCATCGGCCGGCGGTAGCGCCTCGCCTGGCAGATGGTGGTCGGTCACCAGCACCTGCCAGCCCCGCGCTTTCGCCGCGGCGACGCCGGCGTGGCAGGCGATGCCGTGGTCGACGGTCACCAGCAGCGCGGGCGCCAGTGGCGCCAGCGCATCGACCAGGCCGGGCGACAGCCCGTAGCCGTGGACGATGCGATTGGGCACGGCATGCACGATATCCCGCGCACCCAGCATGCGCAGCCCCCGTACCGCGACCGCACAGGCCGTCGCGCCGTCGCAATCGAAGTCGCCGACGACCAGGATCCGCCTGCGCTGGGCGATGGCATCGGCGAGCAGGGTGGCCGCCGCATCAATGTTCGACAACCCGTCGGGCGGCAGCAGCCCGGCCAGGCGTGGCTGGGCGGCCTGCAGGTCGTGCGCACCGCGCGCCGCATAGATGCGCCGCAGCAGCGCCGGCACCGTCGCCGGCCAATCGCCGCCGGGCGCGCTGTCGCGACGTCGGATCGTCGGCGACGGACGCGTCATGGCCGCGCCGCCGTCGCCGGCACAAGAGCCCGGCGCCAGATGCGCAGGCGGTGCCAACGGCGCAAGGTCAGCACCCGGCCATCCTCGTCGTCGAGAACCAGGGTGTCGAGCCGGCCATCGGCCAGCGCTGCGAGGGCGGGCCGCAGCCAGTCGGCCTGCAGTTGGCGCAGGTCGCGCAGCCCCCCAGGTCGATCAGCAGCGCGTCGCGCAGCGCGGGCCAGCCCGACGGCAGCGATTCAACTTCGGTCGCGATCGCCGCGAGCGCGCGCAGCGTCGCATCGTCGGTGAGCACGCGCGCCTGTGCGCCGCGGGCCACCCCGGAGTCCGCGGGCAGCGCCCCGCCGCCCCAGAACCATAGCGCATTGACCGGTGGCTGTCCGGCCGCCGTCCTCGCGGTGTTCCAGGGATGCGTGTGCAGGAGGATCTGCGCCTCGTTCGCCAGCGCCCGCCAGCGCCGGGCCTCGGCGCCGCCATCATCGTGATCGGCCAGATCGGTGCCGAGCGCATCGGACGGGTCGACGAACGCCGGCAGCGGAGTCTCCCGCGGCAGCCGCAGATACCAGCGCGATGGCGACGGCGCGTCGAGCGCGAAGCCGGCCTCGGCGAACACCGGCTGCAAGACCGGCAGCAGCGCGTCGACATCGGCCTGCGCCAGGCCCAGCGTCTCGCCGTGGCCCATCAGACGCACGCCATTGATGTCCGGCCGCAGCCACGCCGGGTCGGCGCGCAGCCAGGCACTGTCCGGTGCATCGGCATCGCCAACATCGACCTGGCGCGACAACGCCGCCAGCGGCCAGCCGCCTTCGGGCGTCACGACGTGCCGCGCAAGCTGGGGTCGACGCCCAGGCGCGGCCATCGTGCGATCGGCACGGCCCAGTGCCCGCACGATGTCCGGCTGCCAGCGCTGCGCGCCGAAACGCGCGGCGGCGGGCAGCAGGAACGTCGCCGAGGTCATCGGCTCAGCCGAGATACTCGACGCTGACGATGTCGTAGTCGCGGGTGCCGCCCGGCGCATCGATGCTGATGCTGTCGCCCTCATGCTTGCCGATCAGCGCACGCGCCACCGGCGAGGAGATCGCAATCAGACCCTGCTTGATGTCGGCCTCCAGGTCGCCGACGATCTGGTAGCGCTTCTCTTCGTCGGTCTGCGCATCGGCGATCACCACTGTCGCGCCGAATACCACCTTGTCGCCGGCATTGAGCTTGGCGACATCGATGACATCGGCATGCGACAGCTCGCTCTCGAGCTGCTTGATCCGGCCCTCGATGAAGCTCTGCTGCTCACGCGCTGCGTGGTACTCGGCGTTCTCCTTCAGATCGCCGTGCGCACGCGCCTCGGCGATCGCATCGATGACCGCCGGCCGCTTGACCGACTTCAGTTCCTCGAGCTCCTCGCGCAGGCGCTGCGCGCCGCGCGTGGTCATGGGTGCCCTCATGGCGTCCCTCCTGTGTGTGAGTTGGATGGCGACGCGCCGCCGTCGAGCTGCGCGTGCAGTTCCTGCAGGGCCCAGACCGGGCCGCTGCCGCGATAGTCCAGCGAATGCAGCAATGCGCGGGCGCCAGCCACCGTGGTCGAGTACGTGACCCGGTGCTGCAGCGCTTCGCGACGGATCGAGAACGAGTCGGAGATCGCCTGCTTGCCCTCGGTGGTGTTGACGATGTACGCGATCTCCCCGTTCTTGATCAGGTCGACGATGTGCGGTCGGCCCTCGACCACCTTGTTGACCTGCTCGCAAGCGATGTCGTGCTCGCGCAGCCACTTGGCGGTGCCGGAGGTGGCGACGATCGCATAGCCCTTGGCCGCCAGATCACGCGCAACCGGCAGCACGCGCTTCTTGTCCGGGTCGCGCACCGAGACGAAGACCTTGCCGCTGGTGGGCGGGGTGCGGATGCTCGCCGCCTCCTGCGCGCGCGCGAACGCCGCGCCGAAGCTCTCGCCCACGCCCATGACCTCGCCGGTCGAACGCATCTCCGGCCCGAGGATCGGGTCGACGTTCTGGAACTTGGCGAACGGGAAGATCGCTTCCTTGACCGAGTAGTACGACGGCACGATCTCGGTCGTCGCCCCCTGCTCGGCCAGCGTCTTGCCGGCCATGCAGCGCGCCGAGATCTTGGCCAGCGGCAGCCCGATCGCCTTGGACACGAACGGCACCGTGCGCGACGCGCGCGGGTTGACCTCGAGCAGGAAGATCGTCTCCACGCCCGCGTCGTCGGTCTGCACCGCGAACTGGGTGTTCATCAGGCCGACGACCTTCAGCTTGCGGGCCAGTGCCGCGACCTGCTCGCGCAGGCGCGCCTGTACATCGCTCGACAGCGAGTAAGGCGGCAGCGAGCACGAGGAATCGCCCGAATGCACGCCGGCTTCCTCGATGTGCTCCATGACGCCACCGATCAGCACGTTGCCGTCCTTGTCGGCGATCACGTCGATGTCGACCTCGACCGCGTTGTCGAGGAAGCGGTCGAGCAGCACCGGCGAATCGTTGGACACCTTGACCGCGTCGCGCATATAGCGCGCCAGGTCGGCATCGGCGTGCACGACTTCCATCGCCCGGCCGCCGAGCACGTAGCTTGGCCGCACGACCAGTGGATAGCCGATCTCGCGCGCCAGCACCAACGCTTCCTCGGGGTTGCGCGCCGTGCGGTTGGGCGGTTGCTTGAGGCCGAGCTCGTCGACCAGCTTCTGGAAGCGCTCGCGGTCCTCGGCCAGGTCGATCGAGTCGGGCGAGGTGCCGATGATCGGCACCCCGTTGGCCTCGAGCGCGCGCGCCAGCTTGAGCGGCGTCTGGCCGCCGTACTGCACGATCACGCCCTTGGGCTTCTCGATCTCGACAATCTCCAGCACATCCTCGAGCGTCAGCGGCTCGAAGTACAGACGATCGGAGGTGTCGTAGTCGGTCGAGACCGTCTCGGGATTGCAGTTGACCATGATGGTCTCATAGCCGTCCTCGCGCAGTGCGAGGGCGGCATGGACGCAGCAGTAGTCGAACTCGATGCCCTGCCCGATCCGGTTCGGCCCGCCGCCGAGCACGATGATCTTCTCGCGGCCGCTGGGACTGGCCTCGCACTCGTCCTCGTAGGTCGAGTACAGATAGGCAGTGTCGGTCGCAAACTCGGCCGCGCACGAGTCGACGCGCTTGTAGACCGGGCGCACACCGAAGGCGCGGCGCAGTGCACGCACGGCCTGCTCGTCGGTGCCCAGCAACTGGGCCAGGCGCGCGTCGGAAAAGCCCATGCGCTTGAGCGCACGCAGCCGCGCCTGGTCGAGCGCGTCGATGCCATTCGCCGCGACCTCGCGTTCGGTTGCGATGACCTCCTCGATCTGATCGAGGAACCACGGATCCACGTACGACAGGCCGTGCACGTCCTCGACCGACAGGCCGGCGCGGAACGCATCGGCCAGGTAAAACAGCCGCTCGGGGCCCGGCTCGCGGACCTCGCGGCGCAGGGTCGCCAGGTCGCCTTCGTCAGTCAGGTCCAGGCCGGTCGGATCGAAACCCACCTTGCCGGTCTCCAGGCCGCGCAGCGCCTTGTGCATCGATTCCTGGAAGGTGCGGCCCATCGCCATGACCTCGCCAACCGACTTCATCTGCGTCGTCAGGCGGGCGTCGGCGGTGGGGAACTTCTCGAACGCAAAGCGCGGGATCTTGGTGACCACGTAGTCGATCGACGGCTCGAACGAGGCCGGGGTCTTGCCGCCGGTGATCTCATTCTTCAGTTCGTCGAGCGTGTAGCCGATCGCCAGCTTGGCCGCGACCTTGGCGATCGGGAAGCCGGTCGCCTTGGAGGCCAGCGCCGAGGAGCGCGACACGCGCGGGTTCATCTCGATCACCACCACCCGACCGGTGGTCGGGCTGATGCCGAACTGCACGTTCGAACCGCCGGTGTCGACGCCGATCTTGCGCAGCACCGCGATCGACGCATTGCGCAGGCGCTGGTACTCCTTGTCGGTGAGCGTCTGCGCCGGCGCGACGGTGATGCTGTCGCCGGTGTGCACGCCCATCGGGTCGAGATTCTCGATCGAGCACACGATGATGCAGTTGTCCGCGGTGTCGCGGACCACTTCCATCTCGAACTCTTTCCAGCCCAGCACCGATTCCTCGACCAGCACCTCGCCGACCGGCGACAGCTCGAGGCCGCGCTTGATGATCTCCTCGAACTCCTCGCGGTTATAGGCGATGCCGCCGCCCGAGCCGCCGAGCGTGAAGCTGGGCCGGATGATCGTCGGATAGCCGACCTTGGCCTGGATCTCGACCGCCTGCTCAAAGGTGCGCGCGACCTCGGCCTTCGGGCACTCCAGGCCGATCTCCTGCATCGCCACGCGGAACAGCTCGCGGTCCTCGGCCATGCGGATGGCCTCGCGCTTGGCGCCGATCAGCTCCACGCCGTACTTGTCGAGCACGCCGTTGTCGGCCAGGTCGAGCGCGCAGTTGAGCGCGGTCTGCCCGCCCATCGTCGGCAGCAGCGCGTCGGGCTTCTCCTTGGCGATGATCTTCTCGACCGTCTGCCAGTTGATCGGCTCGATGTAGACCGCATCCGCGGTCTCCGGGTCGGTCATGATCGTGGCCGGGTTGGAGTTCACCAGCACCACGCGGTAACCCTCCTCGCGCAGCGCCTTGCAGGCCTGCGCGCCGGAGTAGTCGAACTCGCAGGCCTGGCCGATGACGATCGGTCCGGCCCCGATGATGAGAATGGTCTGGATGTCGGTGCGCTTTGGCATGGCTTTCTCTAAGGTCGGTACCGCGTATCGGGGAGCGATCGCCCAGTGTCGATCAGGACGCGGGCTCGAAAGGGGACGACGGCGCGCATGGCGGGATGGGCCCGGGCAACGGCCTGCGTGAAGTGGTGCGCCATGCGCCCGGGCGAACGTTGGACGCGGGCCATCGGGGCCAGGACGCGATCACGACAGCGCCTCGACCGGAACCTGGATGCCGCAGGTGCGCGCCATCTCGTCGCTTGCCGCCTTCACACGCTGGGGCGCAAAGCTGTGAACCTGATCGAATCCGCTCACGAGCGCCCAGAAAGCCTTGCCCTGGGTGAAGGCCTCGATCTGCGCCAGTTGCTCGGGCGAGAGGGTATCGGGCGGTGGCTGCACTCTGCCGGTCCGCATGTTGGCGAGCACCATGTCGGCGGCGACCGCCCCGGCCGGTGTCTCGATGAACGCGTTCCACTTCGCCAGATGCTCAGCGCCCTGCTCGCCCAGCGCCTCGGTGAAGATCTGCCGCATATGGCCGACCACCAGTGTCCGCATCGGGCCCTGCGCGCAGTCGCGTTCGCTCGCCTCCATCTCCACGAACGGCGGCACGGCCTGCACGATGTCCCGGGCGATCTCCTCACCGAAGCGCTCGATGCCCAGACGTTGAAGCAGCGCCGCAACGCTGGCTTCGGACGCGGGCGCGGCCGCCACAGGCATGGCGGCGCACAGGGCGGCGAGCAAGAGCAGGCGTGCGGCGGTCATGCCCGGTCGGTCGCCATCAGCGCCACGAACTGGTCGAACAGCGGCGCCACATCGTGCGGCCCCGGCGACGCCTCGGGATGGCCCTGGAACGAGAAGGCCGGCGCATCGGTCAGCGCGATGCCCTGGTTGGTGCCGTCGAACAGCGAGCGATGGGTCACGCGGACATTGGCCGGCAACGTCGATTCGTCGACCGCGAAGCCATGGTTTTGCGAGGTGATCATCACCCGGCCGCCGTCGACGGCCTGCACCGGATGGTTCGCGCCATGGTGGCCGTGCGGCATCTTCATCGTCTGCGCGCCGGCCGCCAGCGCCAGCAGCTGGTGGCCCAGGCAGATGCCGAAGGTCGGGACCTTGTTCTCGATGAAGGTGCGGATCGCCTCGATCGCGTAATCGCACGGCGCCGGGTCGCCGGGGCCATTGGACAGGAATACACCGTCGGGCTTCAGCGCGAGCACGTCACTGGCCGGCGTCTGCGCCGGCACCACGGTCAGCTCGCAGCCGCGCTCGGCGAGCATGCGCAGGATGTTGTGCTTGACGCCGTAGTCATAGGCCACGACCTTGAACTTGGCCGGCGCCGACACAAAGGCGTTCGCGTCCAGATCCAGCTGGCCGTCCGACCAGCTGTAGCGCTCGGTCGTGCTGACCACCTTCGCCAGATCCATGCCCTTCAGGCCCGGGAACTTGCGCGCGGCCTCGAGCGCCTGGTCCACATTCACCTCGCCGGCCATCAGCGCACCGTTCATCGCGCCACGGTCGCGCAGCAGGCGCGTCAGCTTGCGGGTGTCGATGCCGGCGATCGCGACGATCCCGCGCGCACGCAGCCATTCGGGGAGTGCGATCTGGCTGCGCCAACTGCTCGGACGGCGCGGCACATCGCGCACGATCAGCCCCGAGGCCCATACCCGTCCAGCCTCGTCATCCTGGTCGGTACAACCGGTGTTGCCGATATGCGGATAGGTCAGCGTCACCAGCTGGCGCGCATACGACGGATCGGTGAGCACTTCCTGGTAGCCGGTCATCGCGGTGTTGAACACCGTTTCACCGACCGACAAGCCAGGAGCGCCCACGGAAACGCCCTCGAACACGGTGCCGTCTTCAAGGACGAGAATTGCGGAATCTGTCACGTGGTCTTCGCCTACGTCAGGTTGCAGGAAACCGCCAGAGCGGCGGCAGCCGGTCCGGAGGCGAGAGGTTCAGGCGAGCGAGAATTGTACCGACGCCGGCCCCGCTGCGCCAGCGCGGCGCACGCGACCGGTCACGCAACCGGCGCGTCGCCTGCGCCGAGCAGCTCGGCGATCGCGTAACGGCGCGGCGCGCGCCCGGCCAGCCGCATCGCGACGTGCAACGCCCCGGCCGCGAAGATGTCGCGATCGCCGGCCCGGTGAACGAGCTCGATGCGCTCGCCGCGGGTCGTGAACTGCACCAGATGCTCGCCGACGATATCGCCGGCGCGGATCGAGGCGTAGCGCGGACGAGCGCCCTGCCCCTCGGCGGCCGCGCCCAGCGTCAACGCGGTCCCCGATGGCGCGTCGAGCTTGCGCGTGTGGTGCGACTCGACGATGTCGCAGTCCCAGCCCGGCAGCATCGCCGCCGCGCGCGCCACCAGGTCCTGCAGGACCGCGACTCCGAGGCTGAAGTTCGAGGCCCACAGCACCGGAATCCGCGCCGCCGCGGCGTCGAGGGCCGCGGTCTGCGCCTCGGACAGGCCGGTGGTGCCCGACACCAGCGCCGTACCACGCCGCTCGCACAGCGCCAGCAGCGCATCGAAGCCCGCCGGCAGGCTGAAGTCGATGGCGACGTCGAAGGGCGGCGCGCCGCTGAGCTCGGCGGCGCCGAAATACGGCACCCCGCCGATCACCCGCTGGCGCGGCGCACTGCCCGACACCGCCGCCACGACCACCAAACCGTCGCACGACGCTGCCAAGCGCAGCACCGCCTGCCCCATCCGGCCGGATGCCCCGTGCACCAGCACCCGGACAGGTGCGCTCATTGGGTCACCGCCAATCGCAGCAGTGGGGTTGAAATGGCAACGCCATCGGGTCGGATCTTCATAGCGCGCATTCTAGCCTCGAGGCGGAAGCGTGGCCGACCGCCTCGGGTGAAGATCGCACTGCATCGTTTCCAGGACTGAGCGTTCCAACAACGAACGCAGATCCACGCATTTCACATGGCCCGTGGCGGGCGCGGCGCAATCCGCTGCGCGGGTCAAGCACAGCTTCGTCGTATCCGGGCGATGCATGGCGATTTTTTCGCCACCACGAGCGTGCCGCGCCAATGAAGGGCCGCCCCTGCTTATCCACATCTTTGTGACCAGGCCATCCACACCGGCTGTGGACGACCGCGGCCGGAGTCGGCGCAGCGCGGCCGTCAAGTCGCGACCTTGCCTCGGTCCTCGCCGGCCCGGGAGGCGACAGCATGCGATGCATCCACAGTTGCGCAGGTCAAGTCCAGATTCTCCGGCTGCCCAGGCGGATGGCGAAAATTTCACCACGCAAAATGCACCCGCCTGCGAAGCGGCCGCGCGATGCTTATCCACACCTTTGTGACCAGAGCATCCACATCGCTTGTGGATGACCGGCGTGGTGGCCGCGATCGCGACGTCGTCAAGCGGCCGCGGGGTGTTCTCCCCGCCTGGGGTTCGACTGCAACACCGTGCCTGCAATGCCATCGCCCATGGCGCTGGATCGTCGCATCGCGCCGCTGCGCCCACGCCGTTGGGCGCGCAGACCATGCACGCGCCGTGCGTATGCAGAACCGATTGCGCGAAGCAAGCCCTGCGTTGGGCTGCGAACCAACGGCTGGCGAAAAAATGACCAGCCAAAAACACACCCGATCGCAAGCGGGGCGGCGCGGCTTATCCACATGTTTGTCGTCATGACATCCACACCGGCTGTGGATACCGATCGCGCTATGGGCAATGTGTCCGTCCGTCAAGCAGTCCGGTCGCGGAATCGACGCGCCATGCCCATTGCGCGTCTCGAATCGCACCGATGATCGTCCGCAATGCGGATGCGCCCAACGACCTGCAGGCCACAATCGCCGCACCGGGCGTGGCCCATCGGCGGCACTGGCGTCGCGTGACGTACCGCGTCAGCCGTTCGCAGCTCGCCTGCGGAGCGCCCAGTCGGTGCTCGGCCGGCGCCTAGGTCGAAGACGTCGATCCCATCGTCTCAGCGACGAGGTGCGTGGGCGGTACTTCGGTGTGGTGCGCCGGGCTGACAGGCGCACGAAGCGGCCTGTCGTACACGCATTGAACATCCACGGACGCCCGCGCCGTGTCTGCAGCTCGCCTTGTTTGCGTCAAGAGGGGCACATGACGATGTGCCCGCTCGGGCACGGCTTGCCCCACGCAGCGGGGTCAGCACTGCGGCACAAGCGTATGGGAGCCTGTCGGCGGAAGGCGGTCGACGCCTTCGCCGCATCTGCATCGCGCGCGCCGCCGAGCGCCTCGCCGAGCGGCGCGCGGGCTCAGGACGTCATGCGTTCCCAGAAGCCCTTGACGCCATCCATGAAGGTGCTCGACTTGGGCGAATGCCGGCGTGCGTTCTCGGTGGTGAACGTCGCCTCGAAGCGCTGCAGCAGATCGCGCTGGTCGGCCGTCAGATTGACCGGCGTCTCGACGAAGATCTTGCAGTACAGGTCGCCGACCGAGCGGCTGCGCACCGACTTGACGCCCTTGTCGCGCAAGCGGAACACCTTACCGGTCTGGGTCTCGGCCGGAATGCGGATCTCCGCCTCGCCGCCGAGCGTGGGCACGCGCACCGTGTCGCCGAGCGCGGCCTGCGAGATGCGGATCGGCACCTCGCAATGCAGGTCGTCGCCGTCGCGCACGAAGATGTCGTGCGGGCGCACCCGCACCTCGACATAGAGATCGCCGGGCGGCGCACCGGCCGGACCGGCCTCGCCTTCGCCCGACAAGCGGATGCGATCACCCGAATCGACGCCGGCGGGAATCTTCACCGACAGCACCTTTTCGTCCTCGACCCGGCCCGCGCCATGACACGTCTTGCAGGGATTGGCGATCACCTGGCCATGCCCGCCGCAATGCGGACAGGCCTGCTGCATCGTGAAGGGCCCGCGCTGCATGCGCACCTGGCCGCGACCGGCGCAGGTCGAACAGGTCTCGCGCTTGCCATCTTCCGAGCCGCTGCCATTGCAGTCGTCGCAGCCGGTCAGCGTCGGTAGCTCGATGCGCTTCTCGACACCAGCGACCGCTTCCTCGAGATCGAGCTCCATCACATAGCCCACGTCGGCGCCGCGACGCGGGCCGCTGCGTCCGCCGCCGCCGAAGATGTTGCCGAAGATGTCGCCAAAGATATCGCCCATGTCCGGACCGAAGCCCGGTCCGGCATTGCCCCCGCCCATGCCGTGCTCGAACGCGGCATGCCCGTGCTGGTCGTACATCCGACGCTTGCCGCCGTCCGACAGCACCTCGTAGGCCTCCTTGCACTCCTTAAACGCGGCCTCGGCGGCGGCATCGCCTGGGTTGCGGTCCGGGTGGTGCTTCATCGCGCAACGGCGATACGCCTTCTTCAGCTCGTCTTCGCTGGCGGTGCGGGAGACGCCAAGGACTTCGTAGTAATCGCGTTTGCTCATGAGGCCGTGATTCGTAATGCGGGATGGGGGAGGCCAAGCGTTAGAGTGTGACCACGCGAGAAAGAAGCGGAGCTGAGCTCCGCTTCTTTCCATCACGCATCACGACTGCGCCGATTACGCCTTCTTCTCGTCGTCCTTGACCTCGGTGAACTCGGCATCGACCACGTCGTCGGACTTGGGCGCATCGCCCTGCCCGCCGACGTCGCCACCGCCCTGCTGGCCGGCCGCGGCCGCGGCGGCGAACAGCTGCTGCGAGACTTCCTCGAGCTTCTTGGACTTGGCCTCGATCTGCGCCTTGTCGTCACCCTTCATCGCGGTCTCGACCTCGGCGATCGCCGCCTCGGCATTGCCGATCACATCGCCGGGCACCTTGTCGCCGTTGTCCTTGATCGCGCTGCGGGTCGCGTGCACCAGCGCATCGGCCTGGTTGCGCGCGGCGACGAGCTCCTGGAACTTGCGGTCGTCCTCGCGGTGCGCCTCGGCGTCGGCGACCATCCGCTGGATCTCGTCATCCGACAGACCCGAACCGGCCTTGATCTCGACCTTCTGCTCCTTGCCGGTCTTCTTGTCCTTGGCTGACACGTGCAGGATGCCGTTGGCGTCGATGTCGAACGACACCTCGACCTGCGGCATGCCGCGCGGCGCCGGGTCGATGCCGGTCAGGTCGAAACGCGCCAGCGACTTGTTGAAGCGGGCCTGCTCGCGCTCGCCCTGCAGCACGTGCACGGTCACGGCCGACTGGTTGTCGTCGGCGGTGGAGAACGTCTGCGAGGCCTTGGTCGGGATCGTGGTGTTCTTCTCGATGATCTTGGTGAACACGCCGCCCAGGGTCTCGATGCCCAGGCTCAGCGGGGTCACGTCGAGCAGCAGCACATCCTTGACGTCGCCGGCCAGCACGCCGCCCTGCACTGCCGCACCAATCGCGACCGCCTCGTCGGGGTTCACGTCCTTGCGCGGTTCCTTGCCGAAGAAGTCGGCAACGGCCTGCTGCACCTTGGGCATGCGGGTCTGGCCGCCGACGAGAATGACCTCGTTGACGTCGGACGCGCGCAGGCCGGCATCGTTGAGCGCGATGCGGCAGGGCTCGATCGAGCGCTTGATCAGATCCTCGACCAGCGCTTCGAGCTTGGCACGGGTCAGCTTGATGTTCAGGTGCTTCGGGCCTGAGGCGTCGGCAGTGACGTACGGCAGATTGACCTCGGTCTGCTGCGACGACGACAGCTCGATCTTGGCGCGCTCGGCCGCGTCCTTCAGGCGCTGCAGCGCCAGCGGGTCCTTGCGCAGGTCGATGCCCTGATCCTTCTGGAACTCCTCGACGAGGTAGTCGATGACGCGTGCGTCGAAATCCTCGCCGCCGAGGAAGGTGTCGCCATTGGTGGCCAGCACCTCGAACTGCTTCTCGCCGTCGACTTCCGCGATCTCGATGATCGACACGTCGAAGGTGCCGCCGCCCAGGTCGTAGACCGCAACCTTGCGGTCGCCGCCGCTCTTGTCCAGGCCATAGGCCAGCGCGGCCGCGGTCGGCTCGTTGATGATGCGCTTGACGTCGAGGCCGGCGATGCGGCCGGCGTCCTTGGTCGCCTGGCGCTGGCTGTCGTTGAAGTACGCCGGCACCGTGATCACCGCCTCGGTGACCTTCTCGCCCAGGTAGTCCTCGGCGGTCTTCTTCATCTTCTCGAGGATGCGCGCCGAGACTTCCTGCGCCGACAGCTTCTTGCCGTCGCTGGTCGCGACCCAGGCATCGCCGTTGTCGTGCTCGAGGATCTTGTAGGGGACCAGGCCGATGTCCTTCTGGACCTCGGCGTCCTTGAACTTGCGGCCGATCAGGCGCTTGACCGCGAAGAACGTGTTGTTGGGGTTGGTGACGGCCTGGCGCTTGGCCGAGGCGCCGACCAGCACCTCGCCGTCCTTGGTGTAGGCGACGATCGACGGCGTGGTGCGGTCGCCCTCGCTGTTCTCGATGACCTTGGCCTTGCCGCCGTCCATGATCGCCACGCACGAATTGGTCGTGCCGAGATCGATGCCGATGATCTTTGCCATTGCAGTGCTTCCTCTAGGAAATGTCGTTGTGCGGGGACGGCGGCGAGGCCGTCGATGCGGGGTATCTGGGGACGCGCAACACAGCGTTCAAGCGGTGTGATGCGCAAGGGCGCCAGTCGGCGCCGGTCGCGCTCAGTCGGCCTTGGCCACGACCACCATCGCCGGGCGCAGCAGGCGCTCATTGAGCAGGTAGCCCTTCTGGAAGACCTGGGCGACCGCGCCCGGCGGCACGCCCGGCACCTCGACGATGCTCATCGCCTGATGGTGTTCAGGGTCGAAGGGGTCGCCAGCCGCCGGCGCGACCACGCGCAGACCGTTGCTCTCGGTCGCCTTGACCAGTTCGCGCAGCGTCAGTTCGACGCCGGCGCGCAGCGGATCGTTCTCCGGTGCGCTCGCCAGCCCCGCCTCGAGCGCGTCGAACACCGGCACCAGCGACGAGAGCAGGCGCTCGTTGGCGAACCGGCGCGCGGTCTCGATCTCGCGCGCCAGGCGCTTACGCTGGTTCTCTAGGTCGGCGCGCTCGAGCAGGCTCTGGGCGCGCACCTGTTCGAGCTCGGCCTTCAGCAGCTCGACCTGCTCGGTCAGCTGGGCCTCGACCGGCGTGGCCTGGTCGTTGGACTCGTGGGTTTCGGGGTGCTGCGTCTCGTGCTGTTCCTGGGTCATGTCTGGTTCCGGGGCGGGCGTCTGGCCGCCGACCCGCCCAGCTATGGGGCTGGCCGCCGCGGTTTCAAGCCGCGGCCGGGAACTCGACGCCGCCGCGCCCGGTGACTTTAGGCCGCGTCTGGCGTGCGGCCCGGCGCGCCCTCGCCTGCCGCAGGATGGCCGCCGAGCGCCGCGCCCAACAGATCGGCGGTCGCCTGCACCACCGGGATCACCCGGTCATAGGCCATGCGGGTCGGGCCGATCACCCCCAACACGCCCAGCGTCCGCCCGCCCGCGGCATAGGGCGCGGTGACCAGCGACACGCCCTCCAGCGGCGCCAGGCCGGTTTCCTCGCCAATGAAGATGCGCACGCCCGGCGCGTGCAGTGTGCGTTCGAGCAACTGCAGGATTTCGCGCTTGCGGGAAAACGCCTCGAACAGTTCGCGCAGCCGGTCCAGATCCGACAGGTCCTGCACCCCGATCAGCCGATTCTGCCCGGCCAGCACCATGTCCTCGTCGGCCGGCACCAGCGCCTGTTCGGCCAACTCCATCGTCTGCGCCAGCAGCGCCTCCATCTCGTCGCGGGCGTGGCGAAGTTCCTCGACCAGCGTCGCCCGCACCACCGCCATGGGCCGGCCCGCGCAATGTTGGTTCAGGTAATTGGCCACGCGCTCGAGCTCGGCGGCGTCGAAGCTGCGCCGGGTCTGGAAAATCCGGTTCTGCACCTCGTGGTCGGCGAACACGATGATCGCCATGACCCGCTGGCCGTCGAGCGGCACGAAATCGATGTGCCGAAACGCCAGTTGCTCGCGTCGCGGCACCGAGACCACGCCGACGAAGCGCGTCATCGCCGAGACCAGCTCCGACGCACTGCCCAGCAGCGACTGGTGCCCGCCGGCCCCGGTCAGCTCCCCGCGCAGCCGCACCAGCTCCTGCTCGCGCAGCGGCTTGACCTGCAGCAGCGAATCGACGAACACCCGGTAGCCCTGCGCGGTGGGCACGCGCCCGGCCGAGGTGTGCGGGGAGCTCAACAGCCCGGCTTCTTCCAGGTCGGCCAGGATGTTGCGGATGGTCGCCGGGCTCACATCCAGACCGGCATGCCGGGCGAGCGTCTGCGACCCGACCGGCTCGCCGTCGCGGATGTGCCGCCCGATCAGCGTGCGCAACAGTTGGCGGGCGCGCGGGTCGAGCGGATGGCGGGTGTCGGACGACATGCGGGCGGTATACGGCGCCGCCGCCACCGATGCAAGCGCGGTCTCCACCGGTGAGACGTGCGCGGGCTATCAAGCCGCCGCTACACGACCGCAGGCCGCCAAGGCACAATTCCACCGATGCTCACCCACCTCGCCATTCGCAACTTCGCCGTCGCCACCGCCACCGACCTCGAGTTCGGTCCGGGGCTGACCGTCATCTCCGGCGAGACCGGCGCCGGCAAGTCGCTGCTGGTCGATGCGCTGGGCTTTCTGTCCGGCCAGCGCGCCGACAGCGGCATCGTCCGCCACGGCGCCGAGCGCGCCGAGCTGCATGCCGAATTCACGCTGGACGACGCCGCACCGGCGCTGCGCTGGCTGCGCGACAACGAGCTCGACGAAGGCGCGACCTGCCAGTTGCGGCGCACGCTGCGCGCCGACGGCGGCTCGCGGGCCTGGATCAATGGGCGGCCGGCGACGATCGCCCAACTGTCCGAGCTCGCCGGACGCCTGGTTGAGATCCACGGCCAGCACGAACACCAAGCCCTGCTGGCACGTGGCAGCCAGTTGGCGCTGCTCGATGCCCAAGCCGGCAATGGCGCGTTGCTGGCCGCGGTCCGCAGCGCAGCGCAGGACTGGCGCACATTACAGGGCGAGCGCGAGGCGCTGATCGGCATCGGCGATGTCGGCGAGCGCCGCGACTGGCTGCGCCACCAGCTCGACGAGCTGGAAGGCGAGCGGTTGGAGCCCGAAGCAATCGCCGAACTGCACGTCGCGCACCGGCGCCATGCCAACGCTGCCGGCCTGATCCAGACCTGCGACGCCGCGCTGGCCCGGATGAGCGGTGAGGACGCCGTCGGCCTGCCGCAGGCGCTGCACGCGCTGCGCCACGAACTGGGTCGGATGCGTGCGCACGAACCGCGGCTGGGCGAGGTGGACGCGATGCTCGACGCCGCCACGATCCAGCTCGACGAGGCCACCCGCCTGCTCGGCCAGGTCCGCGACGACCTCGACATCGACCCGGCCGAACTCGAACTGCTCGAGCAACGCTTGGGCCGGCTGCACGAACTGGCGCGCAAACACCGTGTCACGCCCGAAGAACTGAGCGAGGTTCAGCAGCGGCTGGCCGCCGAGCTCGAACAGCTCGACGGCGCCGGCGAGCGCCTGGCGCGCCTGGACGGCGAGATCGACGCAGCATTCGCGCGCTGGCGCAGCGCCGCTGACCGTTTGGGCACCGCCCGCCGTAAGGCCGGCAAGGCGCTGTCGAAGGCAACGACCGCGCTGATCCACGAGCTCGGCATGGGTGGCGGGACCTTCGAGATCGCGTTCGAGCCGGTCGAGCACGACCGGCCCGATCCGCAGGGCGCCGAGCGCATCGAGTTCATGGTGTCGGCGAATGCCGGTCAGCCGCCGCGACCGCTGCGCCGTGTGGCATCGGGCGGAGAACTATCGCGTATCTCGCTGGCGATCGAGGTCGCAGCACTGGGCCACGACGCGGTGCCGACGATGGTCTTTGACGAGGTCGACTCGGGCATCGGTGGCGCGGTCGCCGACATCGTCGGCCGCAAGCTGCGCGCGCTGGGCGCCAGCCGCCAGGTGCTGTGCGTGACCCACCTGCCCCAGGTCGCCTCCAAGGGACATGCGCACTATCGCGTGCACAAGGCCGCGAGCGGCGGTGCGACCGAAAGCCGGGTCAGCCTGCTCGACGCCGAGGCCCGGACCGAAGAACTGGCGCGGATGCTCGGCGGGGTCGAAGTCAGCAGCGAAGCCCGCGCCGCGGCCCGAAAGCTGTTGGAGACAGCCGGTCCCTGAACGGTGGCGCGGCCTCGGGCCGCACCTACGGATCGCGCGCTCGGCCGCCGGCCGCTTCGTTCAGCGGCGCTTGCGCACGTACAGCACCAGCGAGTGGTCCTCGAGGTGGTAGCCGTAGCGTTCGGCGATCTCGTGCTGCAACTTTTCGATCTCGGCGCTTTCGAACTCGATGATCTTGCCGGTGTCCACGTCCACCATGTGGTCGTGGTGGCCGCCACGGTCGAGCTCGTAGACTGCGTGCCCACCCTCAAAATTGTGCTTGAGCACCAGGCCCGCGGCCTCGAATTGGGTGAGCACCCGGTACACCGTGGCCAACCCGATCTCGTCGCCCTGCTCGAGCAACTGCCGGTAGATGTCCTCGGCGGTGAGATGCTGCCGCGGCGTGCGCTGCTCCAGCAGGTCCAGAATCCGCATGCGCGGGTGGGTGACTTTCAGTCCTGCCTTGCGCAGGTCGAGCGATTCCATGAAGTGTCTCCGAGTACAGGCCGGCATTCACTGGCGGTTGAACGCCGGCTGCCTGAATCGCGGTGGCGGCGTGACGCGCAGTGTATCATCGGCCCGGTCTCCGCAGCCCCCGGCCCCTGCCCTCCGCCATGCAGAAAGTCATTCTCGTCTCGGCCCTCGTCCTGGCCACCAGCGGCTGCGCCCTGGTCTACAAGCAGCCGATCTATCAGGGCAACCTGATCGAGCAGTCCGCGGTCGAACAATTGCAGGTGGGCATGGGCAAGCCGCAGGTCGAGGCGCTGCTGGGCTCGCCCGCGATCGCCGACCCGTTCCATCACCAGCGCTGGGACTACACCGCCACCCAGCGGGTCGGCCGCAGCGGCCAGACCGAGGTGAAGAACTTCACGGTCTACTTCGAGAACGACCAGCTTGCGCGCTGGGAAGGCGACTACTTCCCCAACCGCGATCAGGAACTGGCCGAGCAGATGCGCAAGTTCGGCAACCTGCCCAAGGAGCGCGGCAAGCGCCGCTGACGGCGCGTCAGTCCGCGTCGCGCTTCGCCGCGCGGCGCCTGCGCGCCTCTTTGGGATCGAGCTGCAACGGGCGCAACAGCTCCAGGCGGTCGCCATCGGCCAGTTTCGCAGCCGCCTCCACGCGTACGCCGTACACCGCATAGCCGGCAATGCCGGCCAGCACCGTCGGATCGGGCAACGCCGCCAACGCCATCGCGACATCGGCACCATCGGGCAGCGCGAGTGTCCAGCTGCGGTGCGCCCGGGGCTGCGCGTCAACGACCTCGATCCGCATCGTCGTGCTCAGCCGGCCGGCTCGCGCTCGGCGACCCGGATGAAATCGTTGACCATGCGATCGGCGAGCCCGCGGAACCCGAGGGTAAGCGCCGGCAGCATCAGGCGGCTGCTGGGCTCGAACTCCAGCGACAGCGACACCTTGCACGAGCTTGGATCCAGCGCGCGGAACGTCCAGCGCCCGTGCAACGACTTGAACGGGCCGTCCCGCAACTGCATGTCGATGGTATCGGGTGGCGACAAGATGTTCTCGGTCGTGAACCACGTCCGCAACGCGCCCAGGCCCAGATCCAGCCGGGCGACGATACGGTCGTCACCCGATTCGAGGACCTGCGCCGAATCGCACCAGGCGAACCGGCGCGGATAAGCAGGCACATCATTGACCAGCGCGAACATGCGCTCGGCCGGTTGCCCGACAAGGGCGCTACGTTCGATCTTGGGCATGACTCGCCTGGAGGTCGTGCTTCGAGGACAATGGGGAAATGAGCAAGAAAAGCGGCAAGGCCAAGGATAAAGCAAACAGCACCGGCACCATCGCGCTGAACAAGCGCGCGCGCCACGAATACCACCTCGAGGACCGTTACGAGGCCGGCCTGGCGCTGCAGGGCTGGGAGCTCAAGGCCATCCGCGCCGGGCGTGCCAACATCGGCGAGAGCTACGCCGTCATCCGCCACGGCGAACTGTTCCTGTTCGGCGCCCAGATCACCCCGCTGATCCAGGCCTCCACGCACGTCGTCGCCGATGCCCACCGCACGCGCAAGCTGCTGCTGCATCGGCGCGAGATCGACGTGCTCGTCGGCCGCGTGCAGCGCGATGGCTACACCGTCGTGCCGACCGCGCTGTACTGGAAGGGCAACAAGATCAAGGCCGAAATCGCGCTCGCCAAGGGCAAGCAGAAGCACGACAAGCGCGAGACCGAGCGCGAACGCGACTGGGCCCGCGACAAGCAGCGACTGCTGCGCCGGCACAACAAGGACGCCTGACCGCCGGCCCCCTCAGGGCCGCGACGGTTCCGGTTTGCGCGCCAGCGTGAAGCGGAACGTCGCGCCCTGCCCCGGCGCGCCTTCGGCCGAGATCGTGCCGCCGTGGCGTTCGACGATGCGCTTGACCGACGCCAGCCCCACCCCGTGGCCCTTGTACTCGTCCTCACGGTGCAGCCGCTGAAACGGACGGAATAGCTTGCCCGCGTAATCGGCATTGAACCCCGCGCCGTTGTCGCGCACAAAGAACGCCCCATCGGCGCCGCGGCCGAACTCGATCCTGGCCTCGGCGGTATCGGCGGTGAACTTCCAGGCGTTGCCGAGCAGGTTCTGCAGCAGATTGCGCACCAGCGCCGCATCGCCCTCGGCGGTCAGCCCCGGTGCGACGACGACCTCGACCTGCCGCGCCGGCTCGGCATGGCGCAACTCGGCCACCACCTCCTCCGCCAGCCGACTCAGATCCAGCGGGCTGCGCTTGAACTCGCCGCGGCTGATGCGCGACATCTTCAGCAAGGCGTCGATCAACGCATCCATCCGCGCGGCCGCATTGCGCACCCGTGCCAGATAGTCCTGTCCCTGTGCGTCGATCGCATCGCAGTAGCGCTCAGCCAGTATCCGCCCGAAGCCGTCGATGCTGCGCAGCGGCGCGCGCAGGTCGTGCGAGACGATGTAGGCGAACGACTCCAGTTCGTGGTTGGCCTGGGTGAGTTCGCGGGTCCGCTGCTCCACGCGCGATTCGAGCGTGCGATTGAGCGCATGCACCTGCGCCTCGGCGCGTAGGCGCTCGGTCACATCGTCGACCTGCACCAGGCGCGTGACCTCGCTGTCGGCCTCGCCCAGCACCAACGTCGAGGCCAGATGCACCTGGCGGATATCGCCATCGCACCGGCGCAGGCGCCGGGTGCTGCGATGCACCCCCTCGCGCAGCGCCTGCATTTCCTGTGTCCGTGTGACCTGATCCTGCGCATCGACGAAGTAGTCGCTCAGCCGCGTGCCGGTCATCGCCGCCTGCTCCAGGCCCGCGATCTGCGCCATTGCCGGATTGGTCTCGACGATGGCGCCGTTACGGTCCAGCAGCACCATGCCGATGGCCGAGTAACGCATCGCATTGCGGAATCGCTGCTCGCTGCGGCGGTAGGAATCACTGAGCCGGCGCGCCAGGAACTCCGCGCGCGACTGCGTCCTGGCCAGGGTGAGCACCACCGCGAACAGCAGCAACGACGCCAGCACCCCGGTCACCAGCGTGGTCTGCAGCTCGCGCATGCCGCCCGAGGTCAGCGGCCCGATGTGCTGGAAGTCGTAACGCCAGGTGCGGCCATAGACCGTCTGGGTCAACGAATGGAGCACCCGCCCCGAGGGATCGGCGTCGAAGTTGCGCGTCTGCAACACCGGCGCATCCCCGCCATCGGTCACATCCACGACGCGGAAGGCGGTATGGAGGCCACTGCTCACGCCGGACCGGTCGATGAAATCCGCGGACCGGAATGAGGCAAACACCCAGCCGATCAGCGCGTTCTCGCGCGCAGCCGGCGCCTCGGGGAACCGCACCGTGCGGTAGACCGGTCCGAACATCAGCACGCCCGGTCCACCATCGGCGGCCATCGGCCGCAATATCATCGGCGCACTCAGGCGCACCTGCCCGCTGTCGCGCGCGGCGTCCATCGCCGCGCGACGGACCGGATCGCTGTACTGGTCATAGCCGATCATCGTGCGCGAGCCCGGATTCTCCGGTTCGAAATAGACGATCACCCCATACTTGTCGCGCGCGCCGCGCGGCCGCACAGAGAACAGGCCCTCTCCCTGCGCCCGCCGCCGCAACTGCAGTTCGGACAACCCCCGCGGATCGACGTAGGCGACGTAGCCCAGGCCGACCATGCCCGGCAGTTGCCGAGCGATGTCCAGGCCCTCGACATAACCGCGCCATTGCCGGGTGGTCGGCATGTCCGCCGCAGCGCTATGCAGGGCCACCCCGCCCCGGATACTCAACTCGTACTGCAGCAGACGCTGACGGACCGCATCGGCCAGGCGCTCGGCCTCGGCCACGAAGCTGCCCTCGGCCAGCCGCTGCTCGCGCTCGCTTGCGTTGTGCGCGTACAGCGCGACCATCGACAGCGCACCGAGCAGTACCAGCACCGCGAGCCCATACCCTCGGCGCAGGCGCGCCCGCAGCGAAGCGGGCGTAAGGCGTTGAAAAGGCGAGGGTCCAGCCATCGCGACAGGATAACGGCCTGGCGACACGAAGACACCGCCCCCAGCGCCGCCAGCCCGGCATGGACAGGAACTGGACGGCTCCGCGCAGCGCCCCGGCGGTCGGATCCGCTGAAATAGGAGCTGCACAGCCACTCGGTCACAGGCGCGCTGAGCGCGGAACCGCACCGACCGGGCGGCCACACGCTGCTGGCTTGGCGGCCCCAAGGGGCGCAGGATGCTGCCCGTGGCCGCAAGAGCCCCCCATGCGCCGCTTCTCCATCGAAATCGACGCCATCGGCACCCCGGAGTCGGATCTGCTCGAATGCCTGACCCGCATCGACTTGCAGCAACCCCTGGATCCCGAGGCCTTGCCACTGATCGACCGACTCGTCGACGACGGCCTGGTCGATCGGACGCCCGATGGCGAATTGGCGCTGACCCTCGCCGGCATCGAACACAGCAAATCGCTGAACCTGCGGGTCTCTTCTGACAGCGCGGCACGCGGTGTGCTTGATGCACGTGGGGGCGGCGCGGCCTCTGAGCCTGCCCCACCGAATCCCGATTCCGCCCCCGGAACACGCCATCGTTCGTGTCCGTGTCCTGATGCGTAACTGATGCGTCGACACTGATCGCGCGGGTGGGGATTCCCGCGTCACCGGGTCGACACAAAAGCTTAGATTGACCGTTTCCAGGTCAGACAACGACACTGCGATGTCAGGGATTACGATGCGCAAGATCACGAGAATGATAATTGCGAGGTCGATTCTGGCCTCTCGACTGCGCGCCACAGGTGTGATCTCGATCAACCCAACTGAGCACGGAAGCAACGAACGACCCCATCGATGCCGCCTTCGAATAGGGCGCGCTGCAATGCGAAAATAGCTTCGGCGGAATCGCCACTGGCGTGCAGGTACATTCCATGCAGCATTAACCTGGCTTCTGGTCGGCCGCGGCCAACGTGCTTTGCGGCGTTTCTTGAGCCGCATAGCCTGATTGCCACCGGATGGGCTCTCTCGTTAAGCCATCTCAATGAGGACACCTTCACGAGACCGGACTCGCGGGCCGCACTTCTGGATGATCCGGTACATGCCTCGCATGTGTAGCTATCCCATGCAGCCCGACTAATCGATCAAAGCTGCTTCGGCCTGGTTGGCATCGAACAGCTAGCGACGACCAGATCGAAGCCTTGCACCGCGACCTGGAGTGAGCCCAAAATCGCCTCCGCGACGGAGTTTCATTCAAGGATGCAGGCCCGATCCAGTCGCGCTACGGAAGACAAACGCCGGGGACGGCACAGGGGAGATATGCGGAAGATTTTGATTGCGGCAATGCTGGCCGTGGGGCTTTCGGGATGCGTCTCGATACAAGGGCCGGGCTCGCGCGAAGAGTGGCAGGCGATTCACGTCCGGGAGTACCACGGCAAGAGCCAGAAGGATGTGCTCGACGCTGCGGAGAAGATCCTTCGCCTCGCAGACCATGACTTCAATTTCGACTACCCGGACGGGAAGCTGGTTGGCCAACGAAGCTGGGTCGTCTACATGGCGATCGCCATCGTTGGTGGCACCGATTATTGGACGGTTTCGACCGAAGCCCTTCCCAGCGCCACGAGGGTCACGGTCGACGTCACGAGGGCGACTGGAAGCGTGTACGCAGCGCCTGTGATTGGCGGGCCGGGGGCTACTGTCCAGCAGTCCTCGACACCTGGCGTTCCACTGCGCACCAGGGCTGCCTATGACCTGTTCTTCGCCCGACTCGACCACCTGTTGAGTGGCTCGGGGACATGGACAACATGCGATGAGTTCAAGCTTACGGTTGCCCGACGGGACCGCGGCGGGATCGACACACTGTGCTCAATCACCACGGACGACAAGGCGCCGGACGCGCCGTGACGACGCTTCTGATCGCATTGGCTGCGCGACAATCTGCGATCTTCTCAAGCTGCGAGCCCAAATCCCGTCAACGCCCCAGTTCTCGCGTTCTGGCAGGTCGACTGACATAAGGCTGAAGACAGCGCTTTCGGGGCGCAGCAAGACTTCACAGTCAAGAACGCTTTTGGCTTGGCGCTGAAGTTCATGGATGTGTGCGTCTTCCTGCCAAACAAGTCGTTTGGATTTCCTGGAGCGCTGGTAGCGAAAGACATCCGCCCGAGGGCGACTCATATCCCCCCACGGTCTCACGGTCTGCAACGGACGGGGCCAGACAACGGCAGACAAAAAAAGGCCGGGAAGCGCGCTGGAGCGCGTTTTCCCGGCCTTCTGTGGTCTTGTGGAGACCGATTTTTGGTGGAGGTGGCGGGAGTCGAACCCGCGTCCGAAGGCACTCCATCCCCGGTACTACATGCTTAGCGCACCGTTGGATCTCGCCCCGGAACAGCACGGTGCGCAAAGCGCATCCCGGGACCAGCCTGTCAGTTCAACCACGGCAGACAGGCGGCCGCCGCGGCTGGTTCCTGTGATGATGACCCTACATCCACGAGCACAGGCACAAGTGGGTTCGGGGCTTACGCCTTAAGCGGCGAGAGCGTAGTTGTCGTCGTTGGCAACTAAAAGTTTGCCGCTGGATTTACGAGGAAAGCTGCCCCCTCGGCATGCACCAGGTAATTTCGCGACCCCCGTCGAAGCCATGGCACCCCCGGGAAATCAGAACTTACGCTGATGCATGCAGTATACGGGCGGCCTGATGCGATGCAAGCGGGCGACGACGGCATGCGAGCGCAGGTTCATAGGCGGAGCCGCCCCCACGCCTCGTGCCGGAGTGCAATCGTTCCAACTATGAGAAATGCCATCGGCTATAACGTCGCATCGTTCGATCGGTGCTGCTAGCATGCGCGTCCCCCTTGGGGAGTAGCCGGCTTCCGCACTGCGGAAGCGCCCGCGTCAACACACTCGATCCATTGCGATCGTGGCGCGTGCGACCAGTCCAGGTTGGCGAGACCAGCGGTGTACCGGCATCACGCGGATTGGGCGTGCCGGCATGCCGTTGTCGCGCTTGCCCGATCCCGATTGATGCGCACGATGTCCCTGGGTTCCATCCTCCTGATCGGCTTCGCCATGTCGACCGACGCCTTCGCCGCCGCTGTCGGCAAGGGCGCGGCGATGCGACGCCCCCACTTTCTCCAGGCTCTGCGTGCCGGTGTGATCTTCGGCACGATCGAGGCGCTCACGCCCGTCATCGGATGGGCCCTGGGTCTAGCGGCGGCCGCCTATGTCAGCGCCTGGGATCACTGGATCGCGTTCGTCCTGCTGGGCCTACTCGGCGCGCGCATGATCCACGCGGGCCTGCGCAAAACACCCGAAGACGACGCGACCCCTGCCCGCCATGGCTTCTGGAACCTTGCTGCAACCGGCTTTGCCACCAGCATCGACGCGATGGCGGTGGGCGTAGGGCTGGCCTTTCTCGACGTCAACATTGCCGTGGTGGCGACCGTCATTGGTATCTGCACCCTGGTCATGGTGACCACCGGCATCATGCTCGGACGCGTGTTGGGCGCGCTCGCCGGCAAGCGCGCCGAGATCATCGGCGGATTGATCCTGATCGGCATCGGCGCGGCCATCCTCTATGAGCACCTCGGCGGCGGAGGCGGTTTGCCTACGCTGTAACCGGTGCGCCATGCGTGCGCGGTGGCAGCAGACACGAATCCCGCGGTTCACGGCAGACACACGAGGGCTACCCGAAGCTCGAACGATCGTCAGCCGGAGCGTCCTCGATGAAAGTCCGCCGCGTCTACAGCACCGATTCCCTGCCCGCCGCACAGACCGCCATCCGTGAGGTGCGCGATGCAGGCATTGAAGACGATGCCATTTCGGTGATCGCCCGGTCGGACATCGAGCTCGAAAGCGTGCCCGAGCATCAGAAAGAAGCGCCCACCGACTTCAAGCATGCCGCGATGCGTGGCGCCGGCTTGGGTGGGGCGACAGGTCTGATCGCAGGTCTGGTGGCGGTTGCGGTGCCGCCGCTTGGACTGACTCTCGCCGGCGTCGCCTTGACGACACTGGGCGGTGCAGCCGTCGGCACCTGGGCGTCGTCGTTGGTCGGCGCTTCCCTGCCCGATCCGGTGCGGCGCACGTTCGAGGATGAGATCGAGGCAGGCCGCATCCTGATCGTCATCGACGGCGAAGGCGATGCGTTGGCGCGTGCCGAGGCCGCGCTTCAGGCCGCAGGTGCGCGGCATCTGCCGTATGAGGAGGCGTCAGCGTTGAGTTGAGGCAGGAGATTGGCGGAGAGAGTGGGATTCGAACCCACGGAAGGTTTGACCCTTCGGCGGTTTTCAAGACCGCTGCCTTAAACCACTCGGCCATCTCTCCGTTGTTACTGCGCTCCCACACTACACCGCGCTTCGCGCGGTGCCGGCGGTTTGACCATCGACCTGCGGTCGATGTTTCCTCCGGCCTGCGGCCTCCGGATCAAGACCGCTGCCTTAAACCACTCGGCCATCTCTCCGTTGTTACTGCGCTCCCACACTACACCACGCTTCGCGCGGTGCCGGCGGTTTGACCATCGACTTGCGGTCGATGTTTCCTACGGCCTGCGGCCCCCGGATCAAGACCGCTGCCTTAAACCACCGGTCATCTCTCCGTTGCTACTTCGGCGCGCACATTACACCGTATGTCACCCGATACCGCACGTTGCGCGGTGCGGGTGGATCAGTGCTTGACCTGCGGTCCAGCCCCGCCTCAGGACATTGTCGCACGCGCCGCGCCTTGCGCGATGCGCGGTGCGGGCGCCGGGGCGCAATCGCGGGCTTTGCGGTCGCAATTGCGGCAATCCAGGCTTGAGGCTTCGATCAGTGGGGGCAGCTTCTCGGCCAGGAAGTCGATGAACACGCGGACCGCCGGCAGTAGGCCACGGCGCGAGGCGAATACGGCGTGGGCGATGCCCTGGGGCAGATGCCAGTCGGGCAGCACGACTTCCAGTTCGCCATTGCGCACGGCTTCGGCGCACAGGGTCTCGGGCAGCATCGTGATGCCCAAGCCCTGCTTGGCCAGCGCCATCAGCATCGGGAAGTCGAAGCCGGCGACGCGGGGCTTGAGCTCCACGCGGCGGGTGGTGCCGTCGGCAGCCTGCAGGTCCCAGCGCTGCTTCACCTCGTCCTCGCCCATGCTCATCGTGGTGTGCTGGCTGAGTTCGTCTGGGTCCTTCGGGCGGCCCATGCGGTCGAGATAGCCGGGGCTCGCAACCAGCAATTCCTGGATCTGGCCGAAGCTGCGCATCACGAGGCTGCCGTCGTCATCGAGCTTGGCGCGCACGCGCACGGCAACGTCGAAGCCCTCGTTGATGACGTCCACGCGGCGATTGCTCACGTGCAACTGCACGCGCACCTGCGGGTAGCGGGCCAGGAACTCGGGCAGCATCTGCGGGATCGACTGCTGGGCGATGCTCACCGGCACGCTCACGCGCACCAGACCGCGCGGTTCGGCGCTGAGCCGGTCGACGACCTCGCGCGCGGCGGTGGCCTCGGCCAGCATCGATTGCGCGTGACGGAACACGCTCTGGCCGACGTCGGTGACGGCGAACCGGCGGGTCGAGCGCTGCAGCAGACGCACGCCCAGTTCGGTTTCCAACTGGCTGATGCGCCGGCTCAGCCGGGACTTCGGGATCCCGAGCGCCCGTTCGGCCGCGGCAAAGCCGCCATGCTCGACCACCATGGCGAAGTAATAGAGATCGTTGAGATCCTGCATGGGGAGCCGCCTTGCTATCAGGACAATAGGCGATATTGGACCACTTCTATCCTATTTCCACAACGAATTCCGCCGGGCGGCTTCCCGGCGGTTCATCGCGCCCTGTAGCGGCGGCGCCCTACCCTGATGCCCGTCAGCCCAGGCGGGTCACGCCGCCCATGTACGGGTGCAGCACCTCGGGAACCTCGATCGTGCCGTCGGCGTTCTGGAAGTTCTCCATGACCGCGATCAGCGTGCGGCCCACCGCCAGGCCCGAACCATTGAGCGTGTGCACGAGTTCGGGCTTGCCGGTCTCGGGATTGCGCCAGCGCGCCTGCATGCGGCGGGCCTGGAAGTCGCCGCAGTTCGAGCAGGAAGAGATCTCGCGGTAGGTCTGCTGCGAGGGCAGCCAGACCTCGAGGTCATAGGTGCGACGCGCGGCGAAGCCCATGTCGCCACTGCACAGCAGCATGCGGCGGTACGGCAGCCCGAGGCGCTCGAGCACGGTCTCGGCGCACCGGGTCATGCGTTCGAGTTCGGCGTCGCTGTCGGCCGGGCGCACCACCGAGACCATTTCCACCTTCTCGAACTGGTGCTGGCGGATCATGCCGCGGGTGTCGCGGCCATGGCTGCCGGCCTCAGAGCGGAAGCACAGCGAATGCGCGCTCATGCGCAATGGCAGCCGCTCGGCCTCGACGATCTCGTCGCGGACCAGGTTGGTCAGCGAGATCTCGGAGGTGGAGATCAGATAGCGCTTCTGTTCGCCCAACTCGGTGGCGAACATGTCTTCCTCGAACTTGGGCAGTTGGCCGGTGCCATAGAGGCTGTCGGCGTTGACGATCACCGGCACGCTGGTCTCCTCGTAGCCGTGTTCGCCGGTATGCAGGTCGAGCATGAACTGGGCGAGCGCGCGGTGCAGGCGCGCGAGTTGGCCGCGCAGCACGGTGAAGCGGGCGCCGCTGAGCCTGGCGGCGGCTTCGGCATCGAGCCAGCCATCGCGGGCGCCGAGCTCGACGTGGTCGCGGACCGGGAACTCGAAGCTGCGCGGCGTACCCCAGCGCGCCTGCTCGACGTTATCGGCCTCGTCGCGTCCCACCGGCACGCTGGCGTCGGGCAGGTTCGGCACGCTCAAGGTCAGCGCCTCGAGTTCGGCCTTGATACCGTCCAGGCGCGACTCGCTGGCCTTGAGTTCGTCGCCGAAGCCGGCAACCTCGGCCAGCAGCGGGGCGACGTCCTCGCCGCGCGCCTTGGCCTGGCCGATCGCCTTGCTGCGCGTGTTACGCAGGTTCTGCAGCTCCTGGGTGCGGACCTGGATCTGCTTGCGCTCGGCCTCCAGCGACTCGATGCGCGACACCGGCAGGTCGTACCCGCGGCTGTCGCGCAGGCGCGCGGCGGTGTCGGCGAGGTGTTGGCGCAGCAGGCTGGGATCGAGCATCGGGGCGTCGTCATCGAAAGCGGGAGCGGCATTATCGCCCGGATCGGCGATACGCCGAAGCGACGGCCGCGCGGCGGACGTATGACAGAATCGGGCGCCCTGCCCGCTGGAGCCCGCCGTGTCCGCACCCTCGCCCGCCTCGCGCCCCCGCCACGCGCTTCGGCAGTGGCTGCCGACCCGTCGCGCGTGGCTGATGATCGCGGCAGCCTGCGCGCTGGGCGGCCTGCTGTTCGCCGGGCTGTGGTGGCAGCAGCGCGACACGCGCACGTCGGCCGGCGACATCGCGATCGGTGGTCCGCCGGATGCATCCGATCGAACGGCCACACCGTTGCCGGCCCCGCTGCCGGCCAGTATGGACGGGGCCAGCGGACGCTTCGGCCCCTCTGACAGCGCGCCCCAGGGGCCGCCTGCCACGATCTCGCCGCCGGTTGCGAGCGGACCGGCGCCAGCCCCGGCAGCGCCGCCGCCGGAGGCAACCACGCAGGCTGCCGACAGCACGCCCCGGCCACTGTCCACGCCGCAGCCGCGTTACCCCCGCGCATCGCTGCGGCGGGGCGAGACCGGCGATGTCATGTTGCGGGTGCAGGTCGGGGCCGATGGCCGGGTCGAGGGCATCGATGTGATCGCCAGCAGCGGACACGCGCGCCTGGACCGCGCCGCCGTCAGCGCGGTCCGGCGCTGGCGCTTCGAGCCGGCGATGCGCGCCGGTCAGCCGGTCCCTGGCGAGGTGCGCGTGCCGATCGCATTCTCCCCGGCAGACGATTCCTGAGCCCCGCCCGGCGCTGACAAGGTCTCCACATCGGCGGTGGGAGGCTCGGCGCATCTTCCGGCGTGGAGCTACGACGATGAGCGATCCGATGCGGCGTCCCGACGACGTGCCCCCTCCGGCCGCCCCGCCTCCGGAGCCGCCGCGCAAGGGCTCCAGCCCGCTGATCTGGATCCTGCTGCTGGTGGCGCTGGTGGCGCTGGGCTGGTACTTCCTGAGCAAGCGCGACATGCCGCAGACCGAGCCGCTGCCGCCACCACCGACGATCGGCGACGGGGTCACGCCGCCAGCCGAGCGCGAGCCGGCGCGGACGCCGGAACGGACCACGCGCCCATCGGCGTCCACTGCACCTGCGGACCGTCCGGCCCGCGTCGTGGATCAGCCGCGCCCCGCGTATCCGGCCGCGGCCCTGCGCAATCGCGAAGAGGGCTCGGTCACGCTGCTCGTGCAAGTGGACGCTGCCGGCAAGCCGACCGATATCAGCGTCGAGCAGCGCAGCCGCTCGCGCGATCTCGATCGCGCCGCGATGGATGCGGCGCGGAACTGGACCTTCGAACCGGCGATCCGCAACGGCAAGCCGGAGGCGAGTTCGGTCCGTGTCCCCGTCGACTTCACCCTCGAAGACCAGCCGGGCGCGACCGCGCGCAACTGAGCGCATCGATACGTCGACGTCGTCGCCTGCTCCCCGTCATGGGGAGCAGGCTTCAACATCAGCACTGCGAACGCGTCTGGGGATCGTGGCGCTGCCGCGGGCCTGAAACAGCGGGCGTGGCCTTGCACGACAGCGGAACGCCGCTGAGCCCCCTCAGTCGCCCTGCAGGCCGAACCCAGCCCCGCGTGCCAGCGGCACGAACCCGGGGAACGAGGTCGCGACGTTGGCGGTATCGCAGATCACGACTTCACCGGCCGCGCGCTGGGCAGCCACCGCGAACGCCATCGCGATGCGATGGTCGCCATGACTCTCAACCTCACCATCGCCAAAGACCGCCCCTGCCCCAGGGCAGCCGGGAATCGTCGCGCCATCGGGCGCCTCGTCGATCGCGACACCCAGCGTGCGTAGTCCCGTGGCCATCACTGCGATGCGGTCCGACTCCTTGACCCGCAGTTCGGCGGCGCCGGTCACGCGGGTCGGCCCGTCGGCGCAGGCGGCGGCGACGAACAGCGCCGGGAATTCGTCGATCATGTCCGGCACGTGGATTTCCGGCACCTCGATACCGCGCAGCGGTGCGTGGCGCACGCGCAGGTCGGCCACCGGCTCGCCGCCCTGCTCGCCGGCATTCGAGGCCTCGATGTCCGCGCCCATCAGCCGCAGCACGTGCAGCAGGCCGGTGCGGCGCGGGTTCATGCCGACCCGGCGCAGCAGCAGATCGGAGCCGGGCACGATCGACGCGGCGACCAGGAAGAACGCCGCCGACGAGAAGTCGGCCGGCACGTGCACGTCGGTCGCGCGCAGGCGATGGCCGCCCGACAGCCGTGCGAGCCCCGGTGAGAAGTCGATCGGCCAACCGAACGCGGCGAGCATGCGCTCGGTGTAGTCGCGGGTGGGCCGCGGCTCATGGATCACGGTCTCGCCATCGGCATACAGGCCGGCGAGCAACAGCGCCGATTTGACCTGGGCGCTGGCCAGCGCGTTCTCGTACTCGATGCCGGCCAGGCGCTGCCGGCCATGCACGCGCAGCGGCGGCACGCCCCCCTCACCGGTGTCGATGCGGGCGCCCATGCGCGCCAAGGGCTCGGTGACGCGCCGCATCGGCCGCTTGGACAGCGACGTATCGCCGACCAGTTCGCTGTCGAACGCCTGGCCGGCGAGCAAGCCCGCCAGCAGGCGCATGCCGGTGCCGGCGTTGCCACAGTCGAGCGGGCCGTCGGCGGCGCGCAGACCATCGATGCCGACGCCGCGGACGACGCGCTCGCCGGTTGCGGGTGTCTCGATGGACACGCCCATACGGCGGAAGATCGCCTCGGTGGCGCGGGCATCCTCGCCCTCGAGAAAGCCGGCGATGCGCGAGGTACCGTCGGCCAGCGAGGCGAGCATGATCGCCCGGTGCGAGACCGACTTGTCGCCCGGCACGTCGAGTTCGCCGCGCAGCGGCGCGCCGGCAGTGGCGATCCAGCGTGCGGCGCTCATGGCACGGCCACCGGGTAGGAGCCCAGCACACGGACATCGCCGGCGAAGGCGTCGATCTCGTCGAGCGCGTCCTTGAGCGGGGACTCGTCGACATGACCGGCGACGTCGATGAAGAAGGCGTACTGCCACAGCGCGCCATGCGCGGGCCGCGATTCGATCCGGTTCATGCTGATGCCACGCCGCGCAAGCGGCTCGAGGATGCGGTAGAGCGCGCCGGGCTGGTCGCGGATGAACACCATCAACGAGGTGCGGTCGTTGCCCGAGGGCGGGAAGGCGCCGCGACCGATGACCAGAAAGCGCGTGGTGTTGTCGCTCCGGTCCTCGATCGGCCCGGCAATGACCTTCATGCCGTAGACGTGTGCGGCATTCTCGCCGGCAATCGCCGCGGCGTCGTCGGATTTCTGCGCCCGGCGCACGCCTTCGGCGTTGCTGACTACCGCGTGCTTCTCGGCCTGGGGCAGGTTCTGGCGCAGCCAGCCCTTGCACTGCGCAAGCGACAATCCATGCGAATACACCCGCTCGATCTCGTCGAGCCGGCCGGTGCGCGAGAGCAGGTACTGGTGCACGCGCAGCTCGACCTCGCCGCAGATGCGCAGGGGCGAGGTCAGAAACAGGTCGAGCGTGGACTGGATCGTGCCCTGCCCGGAGTTTTCGACCGGCACCACGCCGAAATCGGCATGGCCGGCAGCGACTTCGTCGAACACCTCCTCGATGCTCGCCAGCGGCAGACCCATCGCCGAGTGACCGAACTGCTTGTGCACCGCCTGCTGGGAAAACGTGCCTTCCGGCCCCAGGTAGCCGATCTTCAGCGGCTCCTGCTGGGCCAGACACGCCGACATGATCTCGCGGAACAGCCGCACCAGCTCGGTGTCCGACAGCGGGCCGTCATTGCGGTCGACCACACGCCGCAGCACCTGGGCCTCGCGCTCGGGCCGGTAATAGTCGACGGCGGCGGCGAGCTTGCCCTTGGCCTTGCCGACCTGGCGCGCGAACTGCGCACGTTCGGCGATCAGGGTCTGGATCTGGTGGTCGATGCCGTCGATCTGTGCGCGCACCGCGGCCAGGTCGGGCGGCGGTGCGGCTTTGTCGGCGGTTTTCTTCTTCGGCTTGGCGGCCATCAATGGTCTCTCAGAATCGATGCTGGGTTACGGTCGCACAACGCTGGCGCTGACACACCGACGCCATCCCAGACGCCGCAATGTCGGAGGCTCGGGCCCCTGCCCGGCCCTCCATCGCCGGCCTCGCGGTCACTGCCGATGCTCGACGGCATCTGGGGCGGGCCGCTCATCCCCGCCGTTGCTGGAAATCCTGCATGTAGGCGACGAGCGCGCGGACGCCCTCGACCGGCATCGCGTTGTAGATCGACGCGCGCATGCCGCCGAGTACCCGGTGGCCCTTGAGGCCGATCAGCCCCGCCTCGCGCGCGCCGGCCAGGAAGTCGGCGTCGAGCGCAGGGTCGGTGAGGAAGAACGGCACGTTCATGCGCGAGCGCACCTCGCGTGCGACATCGTTGCGGTAGAAGCCGCCCGAGCCATCGATGGCGGCATACAGCAGCCCAGCCTTCTCGTCGCTGCGGCGGTCGAACTCGGCGGTGCCGCCCTGGTCGAGCATCCAGCGGAACACCAGGCCGGCCAGATACCAGTTCCAGGTCGGCGGGGTGTTGAGCATCGAGTCGTTGGCCAGATGCGAGGCGTAGTTGAAGATGTCGGCGCGCGGCTGGCCCGCGCGCTCCAGCAGGTCGCGGCGCACCACGACGACCGAAAGGCCGACCGGTCCCAGGTTCTTCTGAGCGCCGGCGTAGATCAGGCCGTAACGGCTGATGTCGATCGGCTCGGACGCGATGCTGGAGCTGAAATCAGCGAACAACGGGACATCGCCGGTGTCGGGCGCGGGCGCGCCCCAGGCCGGCCGGTACTCGACGCCGTGGATGGTCTCGTTGGCGGTGATGTGCACGTAAGCCGCGCCCGGGGTCAGGCGCCAGGTTTCGCGCGCCGGGATCGTGCGGAAGCCATCGGCCTCGCCGCTGGCAGCAACGTTGACCGCGACCGCCGGGGTGAGCTGACGCAGCGCCGTGCGTCCCCAATGGCCGCTGACGACATAGTCGACGGTGTCGCCGGGCGCCGCGAAGTTCAGCGCAATCAGCGCCTGCTGGGTGGTCGCCCCGCCCTGCAGGAACAGCACCGCGTAATCGTCGGGCACCGCGAGCAGCGTGCGCAGATCGGCTTCAGCGCGCGTGGCCACGGCCATGAACTCCGGTCCGCGGTGGCTCATCTCGACGATCGAGGCACCGGCGTCGCCCCACTCCAGCATGTCGGCCTGGGCCTGTTTCAGCACGCTTTCAGGCAATGCCGCAGGTCCAGGGGCAAAGTTGTAGGCTCGCGCCATCGCTCGACTCCGCTCGTTCGCAGGCCGGCAAGTATGCCGCAGTGCAGCAGCCTTGACGCGCGGCCAATGGTTGCGATGGCAACGTATTCCGCGTTGCCCCATCTACGGCGCGCACGCGCCAGGAGCCAGCGATGTCCTTGCGCGACGCCTTGCGGATCCCCGAGTCCGACATCACCGATGAGGCGGTCTATCGTGACCGCCGTCGCCTGCTCGCCCTGCTGGCCGCGACCCCGGCGCTCAGCCTGGCCGGCTGCGCGGATGCCGAGCCCCCGCCGCCCAGCACGGCCCCGGTCACCCCGGCACAAGCGCGCAGCGGCTTTCGCACCGACGAGCCGCTGACCCGCTACGAGGACATCACCTCGTACAACAACTTCTACGAGTTCGGCACCGGCAAGGCCGACCCCTCGCGCGCGGCCAAGACCCTGCGCACCACGCCCTGGAGCGTGGAGGTGGCCGGCGAATGCGCCAAGCCCGGGCGCATTGCACTCGAAGACCTGCTGCGCGGCATCGCCAGCGAGGAGCGCATCTATCGCCTGCGCTGCGTGGAAGGCTGGTCGATGGTGATCCCGTGGACCGGCGTGCCGCTGGCGGCGGTGCTGCGCCGATTCGAGCCTACGGCCAAGGCCAAGTACGTGGCCTTCACCACGCTGGCCGACCGCGAGCAGATGCCGGGCCTGCGCTTCCGCTCGATCCGCTGGCCATATCGCGAGGGCCTGCGCATCGACGAGGCCATGCACCCGCTCGCGTTCCTGGCCACCGGTCTATACGGCAAGGCCTTGCCGCAGCAGAACGGGGCGCCGCTGCGGCTGGTGGTGCCGTGGAAGTACGGCTTCAAGAGCATCAAGTCGATCGTGCAGATCCGCTTCGTCGAACGCATGCCCAGCACGGCGTGGAACGACCTGCAGCCCTCGGAATATGGGTTCTTCAGCAACGTCAATCCGGCGGTCGACCACCCGCGCTGGAGCCAGAAGACCGAGCGCCGGATCGCCGGCAGCAACCGGCTGCTCGCCAACCGGATCGACACCCGTCCGTTCAACGGCTATGCCGACCAGGTCGCCTCGCTCTACGCCGGCATGGATCTGCGCAAGTGGTATTGAGCCAGGCACGTGCGCCCAGGCGCCGCGCAACGCCGACCGGCACTGTGGTCAGCAAGGCATTGGTGCACGCATTGGCCCTCGCGCCGCTGGCCTGGCTCGGCTGGCGCGTGTGGGGCGTGCTTGGCGGTGGCAACATCGATGCGCTCGGCGCTGAGCCGGTGGTGGCGATCGAGCACGAACTGGGCATCGGCGCCCTGCGCCTGTTGTTGATCACGCTGGCGATCACGCCATTGCGTCAGCTCAGTGGATGGACCGCGCCGCTGCGTTTTCGGCGGATGCTCGGGCTGTACGCCTTTGCCTACGCCAGCCTGCATTTCGCGGCCTGGCTGGCGCTGGACCTGGTGGGCGACGTGTCGCAGGTCGCCACGGAGATCGCGCGCCGGCCCTACATCACCGTGGGCTTTCTGGCCTGGCTGCTGCTGGTGCCGTTGGCCGTGACCTCAACGCTCGGCTGGATGCGCCGGCTGGGTCGCAACTGGGGCCGCCTGCACCGCCTGGTCTACGCGATCGCCGCGCTGGCGGTGCTGCACTTCTGGTGGATCGTGAAATCCGACTGGCGCGAGCCCGCGCTCTATGCCGGGCTGCTGGCGCTGCTGCTGGGCTGGCGGGTGTGGAAGGCGCTGGCGCGACGACGCGCTGCGGTGCGCTGACGGTCATCCGCAGCCGAAGGCGTCAGCGGCCCGATAGCAAGGCGGCACGGCGGCGCGCATGCTCGTCCGCATCGATCGCGCCCTCGCGGTGCAGGCGGTCGAGCGCGGCCACCTGCGCCACCAGCCCCTCATCCAGGCGGGGTGGCGGTTCGCGCTGGCTGCGCACGATCGCCCAGACGACGAGTCCGACCACGCCGGCAAAGATCGCAACCAGGACCAACAGGATGATCAGGTGCCAGATGCTGAGGGTGCCCATCGGATCGCGCCTCCAAAAAACTGCGTATCGGCTCAGCTGGCGCCGAACAGGAACAACGCGCCCAGCGCCGCGGCCAGCAGCACCGCCGCGAGCAACAGCCAGGGCAACCGCAGCCGCCCGGTCGCCGGAACATCGAATGGATCGGGCCCATCGTCGAATTCGTCCGCAGGGCCATGGCCGAACGTGATCATGCCGCCGCGAGACGGCGCTTCGACGACGAAGCGATGGTGGGCGTCGAACACGATCTGGTCGCCGGGCTGCAACAGCGCGTCGCGCACCGTCTGGCCATTGACCACGCTGCCTTCCGCCGAGCCCAGGTCGATCAGCCGCACCCGATCGCCCACCCGCTCCAGGCGCGCATGGCGATCGGCGAAGCCGGGGTCGTCGATGCGGATGTCGGCATCGGACTGACGACCGATCAGTCGCGCGCGGTCGAGCGTGAAGCAGCGCCCGTGGTAGCGACCGCCCAGGCCGCGCAGCACCATGCGCGGATCGGGATCGGCCGCATCGCCCTGCGGCACGTCCTCCGCGGACGGGGGCGCGGGCGGCTGCTGGGGAAGCAGGCGCAGCTCGTGCCCAGCGACGAAGATCGCATCGCCGGTGCGCAGCATCGCCACACGCTGGATGCGTCGCCCGTTGACGTGGACGCCGCCGGCGGCCTCGCCGACCGTCAGCCAGACGCCGCGGCGGTCGACACACACGCGCACGCAGGCGGCCTCGGTCGCCACGGGCGCAAGCCCGGCGCCGTCGGCGCGCAGGCCCAGCCCGAGCTCGCCCGCTTCGAGGGCAGATCATCGGTCGAGGACCCGGGAAAACGCAGCTTGAGCGCAGTCATGCGGCGGAAATCTAGCACGAGCCGCGCCGCGCGCCGCATCCGTCACTTGGTCGATGCGCCGCGGCGCCGCAGAATGAGCGCCCAATCCAGACAAAGCGACCGACATGTCCGGTATCGACATCACCCACCCCCACTCCCTGCCGCAGGCCGAGGCACGCAGCGCCGTCGAAGACGTCGCGCGCCTGCTGGCCGAGCGTTTCGACATGAAGTCCACGTGGAACGGCGACACGCTCAACTTCAACCGCTCCGGCGTCGACGGCGCGATCGCCCTGCTGCCCGACAGCCTGCACGTGACCGCCAAGCTGGGCTTTCTGCTCTCGGCGATGCGCGGCCCGATCGAAGCCGAGATCCGCCGCGTGCTCTCGGAGCGATTCTGAGCGCATTGGCGGTGCCTTCGACACACCTGCACGCATGGCTTGTCGGCGCGTCGATTCGACCGTAGAATGCGCGTCCCGATCGCACCGGCAGCCTTGGGCCCCGGCGATACGGACAGCGGAACGGCCACGTTCCCCAGTCCTGGCGACAGCGTTTCGGGCGGTTAGCTCAGCGGTAGAGCATTGCCTTCACACGGCAAGGGTCGCAGGTTCGAACCCTGCACCGCCCACCAACAGCATCGGACAAGCCGGCCCAGTGCCGGCTTTTTCGTATCCGGCGCACGCGTTGCATCGCCTGTCGATGCCCAGTGCGTCGAGCACGTCGAATTGATGATCGGCAACCGCGACCAGTGCCGTGCCTCGCGTGCGCCGCGGCTTAGCGATGCCGCGCGTAGAATTCCCCAGACGGCGCTGTGGCGCCTTGTGCGAAGTGGGTGTGCGCTTGATCGATCGTCTTCCTCCCTGGCTGCATGAGTGGCTCGACATCGTCGTGCCGGGCGGCCAGATCCTGCTGATCCTGCTCGCGGCCTGGCTGTTGCGTCTGCTCGGGCGGCGCCTGCTCGACCGCGTCGGCCGCCGCTACACGCTGCCGCCCGAGGCGGTGGTCGGCGCTCGCCGGGTCATGACCTTCCTGATTTATGCGGCCGCGCTGCTACTGGCGCTCGAACGCATGGGCGTGTCGGGCACCGTGCTATGGACCGCATTCACGGGCTTTGCAGCGGTGGGCGCAGTGGCGTTCTTCGCGGCCTGGAGCGTGCTGTCGAACATTTTCTGCACGATGTTGATCCTGACCACGCGGCCGTTCCGGCTCTACGACCATGTCGAGCTGCTGGAGAACGGCGAGAAGCCGGGCCTGCGCGGCCAGGTCGTGGACATCAATCTGGTCTACACGACCTTGCGCGAGACCGACGACGGCGACGGCGCGGGCACGGTGCTGCAAGTGCCCAACAGCCTATTCTTCCAGCGTGCGCTGCGGCGCTGGCGCGGCGGTGCGCTGCCCGAGCCCAAGGGCGTGGGCGCCAAGCGGGGCGATCCGCTCGACGTGTGACCGGCGCCCAGACGCAAACCGCGGAAACCGGGGTCAGAGTGCAATTCCGCGAGGTGAAATTGCACTCTGCCCCCGGTTTCCGCCCCGCGTGCCGGGTGTCAGCCGACGACGGCCGAGACGACGATCTCGATCCGCCAGCCCGGGTCGGCCAGCCGTGCCTCGACCGTCGCGCGGGACGGCGCTTGCCCGGCGACCACCCAGCGGTCCCACTCGGCGTTCATGCCGGCAAAATCCGCGATGTCGGCCAGATAGATCTGCGCCTGCAGAATGCGGGTCTTGTCACTGCCGGCCTGCGCCAGCAGCGTGTCGATCGCGGCCAGTACCTCGCGGGTCTGGACGCCGATATCGGCGCCGGCGGTCTCGGGCACCTGCCCCGCACAGTAGACGATGCCGTTGTGGATGCTGGCCTCGGACATGCGCGGGCCGGCGTCGATGCGCTGGATCATGGAGCGTTCCTGACGTGAAGGCCGCCCACGGTAGCGATCGCGGGCGGCTCGCCGCAAGCGCGGCGCATGAGGTATCGCGCTCAGCGCAACTGGCTGTCCTTGCTGCCGCGGCGGTTGTAGCCGGCTGAGGCACGGTCCTCGTCATGCTGCGCCTGGCAATCGACGCACAGCCGCACGCCGGGCACGGCAATGCGACGCGCTTCGGGGATCGGAGCGTCGCATTCCTCGCAATGACGCAGGCCAGGACCGCGGCGCAGCTGGCTGCGCGCGCGCTCGATCGCGTCCTTGACGGTCGCATCGATCTGGTCCTGCACCGCACCGTCGCCTGCCCATCCGGTCGCCATGGCCGACTCCTGCTGTTCGCAACGTCTGCCCAGGAGCCTAGCAGTGCGCCTGTGGCTGGGGGATGAGTGCCGGCGGCCGGCATAATGGCGCGATGTCCGATGCGCCCCGCTCCCCTGCCCCTTCCCGCCTGGCGATCGTCGGCGGCGGTCCTGCGGGACTGTTCGCGGCAGAGGTCGCCCGCGCCGCCGGCGTGGAGGTCGACCTGTTCGATGCCAAGGGCTCGGTCGGGCGCAAGTTCCTGATCGCCGGCAAGGGCGGACTGAACCTGACCCATGCCGAGCCGCGGCCAGCATTCGATGCGCGCTACGGCGCGCGAGCGGACGCGGTCGGACGCTGGCTCGACACCTTCGATGCGCAGGCGCTACGGGATTGGGCGAAGGCACGCGGCGTGCCGACCTTCGTCGGCAGTTCGGGCCGGGTGTTCCCGGAGGACCTGAAAGCCGCGCCGTTGCTACGCGGCTGGGTGCGGCAACTGCGCGAGGACGGCGTGCGCTTCCATGTCCAGCATCGCTGGACCGGCTGGGATGCCGACGATCGCCTGACTTTCGAGACACCGCAGGGGCCGCATACGCACGCGGCCGACGCCGTGCTGCTGGCGCTGGGCGGCGGTAGTTGGCCCGAACTCGGCTCCGATGGTGCCTGGCAGGCTCTGCTCGCCGCGCGCGGCATCGAGGTCGCGCCGCTGGTGCCGGCCAATTGCGGGTTCGACATCGGCTGGAGCGCCCACCTGGCGCAGCGCCATGCCGGCGCACCGCTCAAGCCGGTGATCCTGCACTGGCGCGCAGTCGACGGCACGCCGCAAGCGTTGCAGGGCGAGTGCGTGCTCACGGCGACCGGCATCGAAGGCAGCGCGATCTACGCGATCTCGAGTGCGCTGCGCGACACGATCGCACGCGACGGCCACGCCCTGCTCGAGATCGACCTCGCGCCGGGACGCGATGCCGCGCGTCTGCAGCGCGATCTCGAACGCCCGCGCGGGCGCCGCAGCGTCGGCGAGCACCTGCGCCGCGCGACCGGCCTGGATGCCGCCAAGACCGCGCTGCTGTTCGAACGGCTCGATCGCGATGCGTTCGACGATGCCGCGCGTGTCGCCGCGACGATCAAGCGGCTGCCGCTTATTCTGTGTGCCCCGCGCCCACTGGCCGAGGCCATCTCCAGCGCCGGTGGGATCCGCTTCGAGGCACTCGACGACGCGCTGATGCTGCGCGCATTGCCGGGCACGTTCGTCGCCGGCGAGATGATCGACTGGGAAGCGCCGACCGGTGGCTATCTGCTGACCGCCTGCTTTGCCAGCGGCCGGCGCGCCGCGCTGGGCGCGCTGGACTGGCTGCAGCGCAGGCGCTGAGCGCCTCGCCGGACGGGCTCAGCCGATGCCGGTCGCGCGTTCCGCGGCCGGACGTCCGTAGAGGAACCCCTGGCCGTACTGGCATCCAAGCCCGGCGAGCAGATCGCGCTGCTGCGCGGTCTCGATGCCTTCGGCAATGGTATCGATGCCCAAGGTTGCCGCCAGTGCCAGGATCGCGCGCACCAGCGCCAGGCTCTCGGCATGCATTTCCCCACCCAGCCCGAGCACGAAGCTCTGATCGATCTTCAGTGCCTGGATCGGGAAGCGGTGCAGATACGACAACGCCGAGAACCCGGTCCCGAAGTCGTCGAGCAGCGCCAGCACACCATGATTGCGCAGCACATTGAGCATGCGCAGCGCACGCGGCGCATCGTCGAGCAGCGCGACCTCGGTGATCTCGATCCGCAGCCGGCGCGGGTCGGCGCCGGCCTCGTCGATCAACCGCAACAAACGCTCGACGAAATCCTCGGAGCGGAAGTGCCGCGGCGAGACGTTGATCGAGATGTAGCCGGTGCCGGCATCGGCCGCCATGCGCCGGAACACCTGGCGGTACATCAGCCAGTCGACCTGCTCGATCAGTCCGCTGTCCTCGCCGACGCCGATGAACTCGGCCGGCGACAGCAGCCCGTGCACTTCGTGCCGCCAGCGCAGCAAGGCCTCGTGTCCGACGACCGCGCCATCAGCCAGGCGCACGATCGGCTGAAAGTGCGGCTCGAACGCATCCTGCAGAATCGCCCGGCGCAGGTCGGCCTCCAGGTCCAGCAGGCGCATGGCCTCGGCCCGCATCGCCTCGTCGAAGCGCTCGCTGCGGTCGCGGCCACAGGCCTTGGCCCGGTACATCGCCGCATCCGCGTCGCGCAGCACGCCGTCGCCGTCCACGTACTCGGGATGGGACATCGCGATGCCGATGCTCGCCGACGGGAACAGCTCGCGCCCGGCCACCCAGACCGGCTTGGCCAGAGCCGCCAGCAGCGCGCTCGCCCGGCGGTCGGCGATCGCCGGATCGTCGACACCGCCGAGCAGGATTGCGAACTCGTCGCCGCCCAGCCGCGCGGCGATGTCGTCAGGCCCCAGCCAGGCGGTGATGCGCTGGGCGATCTCGACCAGCATCGCGTCGCCGGCCGCATGGCCGACACTGTCGTTGACCAGCTTGAAGCGGTCCAGATCGAGGAACAGCACCGCGAATGCCGCGCGCCCGCCCTCGCGCAGCGGCGACAGCGCGGCATCCAGGCGTTCGAGCAGTTGCACGCGATTGGGTAAGCCGGTCAACGGGTCGTGGCGCGCCTGGTGGACCAGGCGTTGCTGGGCGCGGATGCGCTCGCCGATCTGCGCGCGCAATTCGCGGTTGGCGCGTTCCAGCTCGCGGGTGCGCGCCTCGACGCGGAACTCCAGTTCCGTGTGCGCGGCCTTGAGCTGTTCCTGCGCGCGCTTGCGGTCCATCGCGCTGTCGATATGGTGGGCGACGAAGGTCAGCAGCGCCTGGTCGTTGGGCGAGAACGCGATCTGCGGATCGTAGCTCTGCACTGCAATCACTCCAACCGGCCGACCATCGCGACCGAGCGGCACACCCAGCCAGCATTGCGCGTGGCTGCCGTGACTGCGCAGCGCCCCGGCCGCTTCCAGCCGCCGGATGTCCTCGTGCATGGCCAACAACGGCGCGCCGGTTGCGATCACATACTCGGTCAGGCCGTCGCCGCGCGGCCGCGCCCGGCGGACCGCATCGCGCTCGTCGATCGAGTACGGAAACTCCAGCCGGGTGCCGTCGGGGCTGAGCATGGCGATGTAGAAATTGCGCGCGTACAGCAGTTCGCCGACGATCGCGTGCAGGTCTGCGTAGAAGCGCTCCAGGCTGCCGGGGGCTGCCGATAATTCGCTGATCCGATACAGCGCACGCTGCAAGGTGCCGGCGCGTTCGCGCTCGACGATCTGCGCCTGCAGTCCGCGGTTGGCGGTCTGCAGTTCCTGCGTGCGCGAGGCGACCCGCCGCTCGAGCTCGGCCTGGGCGCGCTTGCGATCGAGCGCAGTCAGAATGTGCTGGGCGACGAACTCCAGCAGCGCTCGGTCCTCATCGCGGTAGCGGTCGGGCTGGTCGTAACTCTGCACCACGAGCGCCCCACAGATGCGCCCGTCGCGGCGCAGCGGCACGCCGAGCCAATCGGCGCTGTCGGGGCCGTGCAGCGTGTCGCTGTCGGGGAGGCCGTACTGCGCACGCAATGCGGCCGATGGGCCCAGCATCGGCTGTCCCTCGCGCAGCAGCACCGTGGTCAGGCTGTCGGGCATCTGCGCGATGGACAGTTCCTGCTGCGGGTCGGCCTGCCAGGGATCGCGTTCGTCGACGAAGTACAGGAAGCGCAGCGTCTCGCGCAGGTCGTCGTAGAGCACGATGTAGAAGTTCTCGGCCGTGGTCAGCCGGCCGACCACGGCATGGATGCGCGCCAGCACCTCGTCCATGTCCAGTGTGGAACTGGCCAGCTCGGCGATCTCATAAAGCGCCTGCTGCAGCCGCTCGGCCCGGCGCATCGATTCGAGCCGGCGCTCGGCGCGCGCCAACGCCAGCGCACCGGCCACGCCGTGCAGGGCCGCGGGCAACCAGGCCGCGGCGGCAGCGTCATCGCCCGCGGCGACCTGAATCGCGATCGCGAGTCGGCCGTCGTCCTGCACCACTGCGCGAGCGTAACGCCGCAGGCCCGCCGGCGCCGTCGTATCGCCCTCGGTGTCGGCGTGCAGGGTCGCATCCGCCAGTGCAGCCAGGTCGTCGGGCGCATGGTCGGAGGTCAGCACACCGGCGCCGGACGCGTGCGATGCCCAGGTCACGGCCACCGCCGCACCCACGGGCGCCGTCGCGATGACGGCGCGGAGCGGCGCTTCGGCGTCGTCGGCGGCAACGGCCGCGTTCATGCGATGGCAAACAGGCACGGTGCTCGACGATTCAGATCCCGCGGCAGCATACCCAAAAGCGCGACCATTGCCGCGGACGCAACCCCATTGGCCGCCTCCACGCGTTGTCCAGGGCATGGCCGCCCTTGCCCGCCCCTGTCGCACGGCTCGTACGGGCTTCACGCCCGGCGCCGCGCCACGTACTCTGCGATGCATGCACGATGTCGCCAGCCAGCAGGAGCCCCCCGGCGACGACGCCCTGATGCTGGCATGGACCGCGGGCGACGTCGCCGCGTTCGAAACCCTGTACCGGCGCCATCGCGACAAGCTCTACCGCTTCCTGGTGCGCCAGGTGCGCAACCCCGCGCTGGCCGAAGAAATCTTCCAGGATGTCTGGCAGCGGGTCATTGCGGCGCGCGAAGGCTGGCGACCCGATGCGCTGTTCGCCACCTGGCTCTATCGCATCGCCCACAATCGCCTGACCGACCACTGGCGCGCCGCGCAGCATCGCCCGCCGCCGCCCGAAGACGCCGAGCTGCGGACGGCGCGCATCGTCGACCCGGACGATCCGGAGCGGCAGCTCTCGCAGTTCGAGCAACGGCGCGGGTTGCAACTCGCACTCGATGCGCTGCCCGACGAGCAGCGCGAGGTCGTGCTGCTGCGGCTCGAACACGAGCTCACGCTCGAAGAGATCGGCCGGATCACCGGCGTCGGCCGCGAGACGGTGAAATCGCGGCTGCGCTACGCGATGGACAAACTGCGCGCGACGTTGACCTCATGAACAGTCCCGACCGCGAACCGCTGACGCCCGAGGAACAGTGGCTGGCCGACCGGCTGGCCTCGGGCCCGGCTGCGCCGTCCCCGGCGGTCGATGCGGCGATCCTGGCCGCTGCGCGCCACGCGGCGCAGAACGCGACGGGGCCGGCGCACGCCGCGGCCCCCGTCGCGCCCGCACGGACGGCCCAGCGCCGTCGCCGTCGCTGGCCGGTCGCGTTCGGCGCGGCCGCCTCACTGGCGGTCGCCATCGGCGTCGCCTGGCAACTGCGGCCGGTGCCCGAGGCGCCGCATGCCGCCTGGGCCGAGCACCCGGAGGCCATGCACGACGCGGCGCCGACCGCGGTCCACGATGCCCCGGCCCCGGCCGTGGCGCAGCCGCAGGCCCGGATGCAGGCGCCCCAGGCGACAGCCGCCCAGGACGCGCCAGAGCCGATCGCCTCGGCCACCGTCGAGGCGCCCGCCGCCGCTGCGCGTGAAGCACAAGCGCCGGTCGCCGGCCTGCCGCTGCCGGACGCACGCCAGGCCGCAGGCTGGGGCCCGCCGCGCGAGTCCGAACCCGCCGCCACCGCCTACGGCAACCGCGTGACGACCGCGGAGCCGGCCTTGATGGAGCGCGATGCGGCCGCCGAAGCCGACCGGGCGTCGACGGCCCGTCCGATGTCCGCACGGGCGCAGCCCCAGGCCATGGCGATCATCGAGGACCTGCCCGACGACGAGCCGCCGGCATCGGCCGACGCGCCGGAAGTGCGCGAGGCCTGGCTGGCACGCGTGCGCGAACTGCTCGATGCCGGCGACATCGACGCCGCCCGTGCCAGCCTGGCCGAGTTCCATCGTCGCCATCCGCAGGCCGAACTGCCGCCCGACCTGCGCGCGTTGCTGGACTGAGATCGCGATGCCGCTCGACACTCTGGCCGCGACCGTCAGCCATGTCCTCGAGGTCAAGCACAGCCGCTTCGTCGCCCATGCCGCGCCGATCACCGGCGCCGACGATGCAGCGGCGTTTGTGCAGCGGGTGGCCGTGCCCGATGCCACCCACAACTGCTGGGCCTGGCGGCTGGGCGACCAGTACCGCTCCAGCGACGACGGCGAGCCGGCCGGCACCGCCGGACGCCCGATCCTGGCGGCGATCGACGGCCAGGGATTCGACCGGGTGGTCGTGGTCGTAGTGCGCTGGTTCGGCGGCATCAAGCTCGGCGCCGGCGGCCTGGTCCGCGCCTACGGCGGTTGCGCGGCCGAATGCCTGCGGACCGCGGCACGGATGCCGCTGATCGACACCTGCATCCTGCAGTTGCGAGCGCCCTTCGATACCCTGGGCGCGTTGCATGCCGCGCTGCCGGCCGCCGCCGCGCACAAGCTCGACGAGCGTTTCGACGCCGACGGCGCGCTGTTGCGTGTCGAATTGCCCTTGGATCGTGTCGCCGACTTGAAAACCCGGATGCGCGATGCCACCCGAAACCGTATCCGCATCGACGACAATGCCTGATGGCCTTTCGATCCCGATCCACCGTGGCTGAGCCCGGCAAACCGAAGGTGCGCATCGGTGCACTGAAGACCTTGTGGCCGTTCGTCATGCGCCAGCGCGGCCTGTTCGTCGCCTGGCTGATCGCGCTCGCGGCCTCGTCGCTGGCGACGCTGAGCCTGCCGCTGGCGGTGCGACGCATGATCGACCACGGCTTCACCGGCGGCGATCAGATCGACACCGCGTTCGCGCTGCTGCTGGTCGTCGCAGTCGCGCTGGCATTGGCGACCGCGGCGCGGTTCTTCTTCGTCTCGCTGCTGGGCGAGCGCGTCGTCGCCGACCTGCGCAACCGCTTCTACGGGCACCTGCTGGATCTGGACCAGGCGTTCTTCGAGCAGAACCGCAGTGGCGACCTGGTCTCGCGGCTGAGCGCGGACACCGAACTGCTGCGCTCGGTCGTCGGCACGACCATGTCGGTCGCACTGCGCAGCGTGGTGATGGTGCTGGGCAGCCTGACGATGCTGGTGGTCACCAGTCCCCGCCTGGCGGCCTACACGCTGGTGGGCATTCCGCTGTTCGTGCTGCCGCTGGTGCTGGGCGGGCGCAAGCTGGAGAAGGTCTCGCGGCAGAGCCAGGACCGCATCGCCGACGCGAACGCGCTGGCCAACGAAACGCTGGGCGCGATCCGCACCGTGCAGGCGCATGCACGCGAACCCTATGAGCGCGGACGTTTCGGCGATGCCGTGCGCACCTCGGTCGCGACTGCGCGCCGGCGCATCGGCTTGCAGGCGATCATCACCGCGATCGCGATCACCCTGATTTTCGGAGCGGTCACCGTGGTGTTGTGGTCGGGCGCGCACGACGTGGTGGCCGGACGGATGAGCGCCGGCACGCTGGGCCAGTTCGTGCTCTACGCGCTGTTCGGCGCCGGCTCGGTCGGTGCGCTGGCCGAGGTCTGGAACGACCTGCAGCGTGCTGCCGGTGGCATGGGCCGGATCTCCGAGCTGCTCGACGAATCACCGTCGATCCGGGCACCGGCCACGCCCGCCGCGATCGTCCACCCGGCGCGCGGCGCGCTGCGCTTCGACGACGTCACCTTCCATTACCCGAGCCGCCCCGACACGGCGGCCCTCGACGGCTTCACGCTGCACGTCGCGCCGGGCGAGACAGTGGCGCTCGTGGGCCCGTCCGGCGCAGGCAAGAGCACGGTGCTGTCGCTGCTGTTGCGCTTCCACGACCCGGAGACCGGCGCGCTGTCGATCGATGGCGCGGACCTGCGCACACTCGATCCCGCCGCGCTGCGCGAACTGATCGCGATGGTCCCGCAGCACCCGACGATCTTCGCCGCCAGTGCCCGCGACAACATCCGCTACGGCCGGCTCGACGCGACCGACGCCGAGGTCGAGGCGGCGGCGCGCGCGGCCGAGGCGCACGAGTTCATCGTCGACCTGCCGGAAGGCTACGACGCCCAACTGGGCGAGCGTGGCGCGCGGCTGTCCGGCGGCCAGCAACAGCGGATCGCGATCGCCCGCGCACTGCTGCGCGATGCACCGATCCTGCTGCTGGACGAGGCGACCTCGGCGCTCGACGCGCAGAGCGAACATGCGGTGCAACATGCGCTCGCGCGCCTGATGCAGGGCCGTACCACGCTGGTCATCGCGCATCGGCTGGCGACGATCCTCAAGGCCGATCGCATCGTCGTGCTCGACCGCGGGCGCATCGTCGCCCAAGGCACGCACGCCGAACTGCTGGCCCAGGGCGGCCTCTACGCGGAACTGGCCAAACTGCAGTTCATCGACTGAGGCTGCGCGGCGACTGTGCCCGGCCCGCGGGGCCGCGCACTCGCGCCCCCCGCCGCGGCACCGACGCCCAGCGCCCGGACTGCGTGATCGACCGCCAGTTGCAGCATCGCCGGCGCGATGTAGGCCATGTGTACGCGCCGGATCATCGCCAGATAGAAACGCCCGAACCGGTTGCGCGTGCGCACACAGGTCGCCATCGCGCAGCGCAGGCCACCGCCGGGCAATGCCTCGACGCGAATGCAGGTGCGGAACGCGAGGTGGCGGTCGTCGGCACCGAGTACGACCTCCACGCAATCACCGTCGGTGGATGCGCGTTCGGCCAGCACCGGAAAACGCCCGGCGAAGCGGTCCGGCGCCTCGTCCGACAGCAGCGACGACGCCGGGCAGCCGATCGACGAGGTCCGCAGGCCGAACGGACGCACGAGCACGTTGCGCAGCGCCATCAGCCGCGTCACACCGGGCGGCGGATTGGCGACGAATCCTTCGAGCAGCGCAGCCATCGCCGTCGCCGGCCGCGCGCCGGCGCACTCCGCCGCCTCCAGGCGGACCGCCACCGCGTCCTCGTGCCCGGCGCCCGGCAGCTGCGCCTGCAGCAGCGAACCGGGCGGCGGGACGATTCGGTCGACCTGGCGGCGGCCGACGTTCTCGGTCCGGAACCCGTTGGCACTCCGCGCCGGCAGCCGTCGACGCAGGCGGCCCGTCCTCGCCCGGACCCCGGCGCATACACGCGCCGCCAGCGACATCGGCGGCACGTGCAGCGACAACGAGGTCGTCGCGATGCGCGCCGGCGCGCGCAACGCCGCGTCGAGCAGCGCCTGCACGGCCGGCGGCAGCAGTTCGGTCAGCGAGGGAATATCGGCGGCGTTGTCGAGCACGCGCCGGCGCACGTCGGCCGGCAGTTCGCCCGACAGTTCATCGGGATGGCAGGACAGCGCGAACAGCGCCGGGTGCGGCAGCGCCGGACTGCGCGAGACGAACTGGTGCCAGGTGCCGCCGCCGAAGCGCACGGTGAACAGGCAGTCCGGCGGAATGTCGACCAGATGCAACGCACGCACGAACGCGGCCGGATCGGCATCGAGCTGCGCCTGCGATGCGGTTGAGAACCGCAGTTGCGCGCCGGCGCTGCCCGAGACCGCGGTGAACATGCGGTTGCCGGCGTGACGATGGAAGGGATGGCCGCCCGGGCCGACGCTGAAGGTGTAAAGCGAGGACGGATCGCCGCGCGCCAGATCCATCGCGCCGATCCGCGACGAGGGTTCGTCGTGCGCATCGACGAAGCCTGGATGCCCGCGCTGGCGCCGGGCGGCATCGGCGATCAGCGGATCGCCCTGGCCGGGTGCCAACTGCGCGATCAGCGTGACCTCGACCGGCAGGCCGCCGCTGTGCGACGGCAGGCGGACGCCAGGAAACGTCTCGGAGACCTCGGTCGTATGCAGCATCGTCGGGTTCCTGTCGGGTAGATGCGTCAGTCCGCGACCTTGCGGCGCTCGCGCTTGAGCGGACGCGCCACCGGGCACAGCTCCGACGCCCAGGCGAAGACGGTATTGGCCAGGCGCTCGGGCACGAGCCGGAAATGCACGAACTGGCCACGTTTCTCGCGGGCGATCAGTCCGGCCTGCTCCAGGATGCGCAGATGGCCCGACAGCGCGGGCTTGCTGAAGTCGAACCGTTCGGCGATCTCGCCGGCGGTCAGCTCGCCAGCGTGGAGGTAGGCAAGGATCTGTCGGCGCGGCGTCGAGGCCAGTGCTTCGAAGACACGGTCCATGGCGACCTAATCAGTTAATGAATTACTTAATTAATGAAACAATCGACGACTGTCGTCAACCCTGGGGGATGCCCCAGGGTCGCCCGCCCGCGAACACGCCCCACCCCGTCATGGCCGGCGCCACCACGAGGCGCGCGGGGCGCCAGCGCCGCGTCCCCGTTTGATCTTGCCGACGCCCGTCCCGTGTCAGGCCGGCAGCACGCGCGCCAGCGGGGCGTCGAGATCGATCCCGCGTTCGAGCGTGCCGAGCGCCAGCGCATGGGCGCTGGCCAGCCGGCTGGCGCAGAACGTCGGGGCGACTGGACTGTTCGCGCGCAGCAACACCGCCCCCTGCAGAACCAGCGCGGTCGACTCGACCAGCCGCCGTGCCTGCGGCTCGGCGTCCTGCGGCGCACGCGCCGCGTCGGCGAGCAGGTCCGCAAGCCGGTCGGCGGCCGCGTCGAACCCCGCATCCATGCCCCGCGCAGCCTCGATCTGCACCTGCAGCGCCGCAGCCACGCCTGGTTCGCGCGTCAGCGCACGCAGCACGTCCAGGCATTGCAGGTTGCCGCTGCCCTCCCAGATCGAGTTCAGCGGTGCCTGCCGGTACAGGCGCGGCAGGATCGATTCCTCGATGTAGCCCGCACCACCGAGGCATTCCTGCGCCTCGTTGACGAACGCCGGCGCGCGTCGGCACAGCCAGTACTTGCCGATCGCCGTGGCCACACGCGCGAAGGCCGCCTGCACCGGATCGCGGCCTGCGGCATCGACCGCGCCGGCGACACGCAGCGCCAGGGCGACCGCCGCCTCGGCTTCGATCGCGAGATCGGCGAGCACGTTGCGCATCAGCGGCTGCTGGACGAGCGCGCGGCCGAACGCGCGCCGGTGACGGGCATGGTGCAGCGCCTGGGCCAGCGCCATGCGCATCTGCGCAGCGGCGGCGAGCATGCAATCGAGCCGGGTCAGCATCACCATTTCCAGGATCGTCGCCACGCCGCGGCCCTCCTCGCCCACCCGCAGCGCCCAGGCACGATCGAACTCGATCTCGGCCGAGGCGTTGCTCCAATCGCCGAGCTTGTCCTTGAGCCGCATCAGCCGGAAGTCGTTGCGCTCGCCGCCCGGCAGGCATCTGGGCATGAGGAAACAGCTCGGCCCGGCGTCGGCCTGCGCCAGCACCAGAAAGCCGTCGGACATCGGCGCCGAGAAGAACCACTTGTGGCCGCGCAGGGTATACGCGCCCTCGTCGTTCATCGGAGTCGCCCGCGTGGTGTTGCTACGCACATCGCTGCCGCCCTGCTTCTCGGTCATGCCCATGCCCAGCGTGACGCCCGCCTTGTCCTCGATCGGCACATCGCGGGCGTCGTAGCGCATCGTCGCGACCTTGTCGGCCCAGGCGCGCAGGCGTGGCTCGCGGCGCAGCACCGGGACCGCGGCGTGGGTCATCGTCAGCGGGCAACTGGTGCCGGCATCGGCCTGGTGATGCAGATATGCCAGCGCCGCGCGTGCCACGTGCGCGCCGGGTACCGGTTGCGCCCACGACAGGCAGGCGACGCCATGACCGATCGCCGCCTCCATCAGCTGGTGGTACGCGGGGTGGAATTCGACGCGGTCGATGCGCTGACCGAAGCGGTCGTGCGTGCGCAGCCGCGGGCGATCGCGGTTGGCGTCGAAGCCTGCGGCGTAGAGCGCATCGCCGGCGAGCGCGCCGTACCTCGCCAGTCGATCGGCAAAGGCATCGCCACCTTCGCGGGCCACGGCCTCGCGCAGCGCGACATCGTCGTGCCAGAGGTCGCGCGGCGCGAACTCCGGTGGCTGGTTGTCGACCTCGTGGGTGGCGTCTGTGGCCATGGCGCGCGTCTCCATCCTCGGACCTGCGCCGATTCTGGCGCATGCCAGGCGTGCCGGTCAGGCCATCGACGACTCAGCCGCAGCTCCGGCAATCGCGTCAACCGGGCGCTGCAATGCCTCGACGAAGTCCGGCGCCAGCGCAAGCGCGCCGAAGGCGCCGCGCTGGGTGCCGCTGAGCACACGCAGCATGTGCCCACGCCCGCCGGGCATGCGCCCCATCGGCAGGAACGCCACATCGCGCGCCCGCGCGATGAAATCGCGGTCGGACTGGAAGATCGGAGTCAGCCATCGGCTCCAGAACTGGTAGATCCCGACGTGCCGCGCGCGCAGTTGCTGGTAGGCCGGCAGTGCGTCGGCGGGGGCGTGCGAGCGCAGCGCGTCGCGCAGCGCCTCGGCGTCGAGCAGCGCCATGTTCACGCCCTGCCCCAACTGCGGGCTCATCGCATGCGCCGCGTCGCCGAGCAGCACCCAGCGACCCCGGTGCCAGCGTCGCAGTGCGACGTCGCGATAGCTGGCGCGCGCCAGTTGGGCATGCGTTGTGGTCGTATCGAGCAAGGCCGCCGCCTCGGGCCAGATCGCCGCGACCTCGTCGTGCCAACGGTCGAGCGCGCTCGCCTGCCAAGCGTCGAATCCGGCGATCGGCAGGCTCCAGAAGAAACTCAGCCGCGGCTCGGGATCGCCCGGCCTGCCGCCGACCGGCAGCAGGCCGACCATTCGGCGCGCGGCGACGTAGCGCTGGCGCAGTTCGGCGGCGAACGGCCAGTCGCGTGCGGCCAGCAGGCACCACAAGGCGCCCCACGGATAGACCCGGTCGTGACGCACACCGCCGATCCGGGCACGCAGCCGGGACGCCGCGCCGTCGGCGACGACGATCAGGTCGAACGGCCCGTGGCGCTGGCCAGCCTCGTCGACCAGCCAGCGGTCGTCGGCCTCGTCGGGGCCGGCGACCGTGACGCCCGGATGCAAGGCGGTGTGGTCGCCCCAGGCCTGGTCGAGCAACTCGAACAGTGCCCCGCGCTGCATGCCCAAGCCATACAGGCGCGCGTCGAGTCCGGCGTAGCGCATGTCCATGACCGCGCGGCCGCAGGGCGTTTCGCCGAACAGGCGATCCACGCGTGCGCCATGGCCGAGCACCTGCGGCAACAGGCCCATGCGCCAGAGCACCTGCAGGCCGCTGGGCTGCAGCAGGAAGCCGGCGCCCACCGGCCCGGGCGCCGGCGCGCGTTCGTAGACCTCGACCCGGTGGCCGTCGCGCGCGAGCAGCACAGCAGACGCCTGGCCGGCGGTGCCGTAGCCGACGATGGCGATGCGCAGTGGTCGGCGCAGGGACACGGGGATCACGGTCATGACACGAATGGGACGATCGCGGCGCGACAGCATACGACTGATGGGCGCGCAGGCCAGGCGCCCCGTGGGCTGCCTGACGTGAGCGTCCACACGAAGTGCTTGTCTTACAAACCCGGTGGGGCAGCTCGCTTCGGGATGCGCAGCGGCCTGCCGGCCGGAGGCCGCTTTCCTCACGATCAAGGCGGCTTCGTGGTCCGGCCGCGAAGCACGCGTAGCGCCCGCATGGATGCGCGGCCGTGCCGTGCACGCCCGCCCCGTAGAACCGGGGTCAGAGTGCAATTTCGCGAGGCGAAATTGCACTCTGACCCCGGTTTTGATTCTGTCCCGATCTTGCGGACCGCCAGTCCGCTGCTGCAGACATTGGCAGCCCGACTTCGGTTGGATACGGAGTCGCCTGCTTGAAGAAGGCGCGCGCTGTCGGTCTCAGTGCGTCGTGCTGGTCGGGGATTGCGATAGCGGGCCACGGATGGCCCGCGGCGGGGAGTCAACCATGGGTGAGTGCGGGCTGCTCGCGCGGCATGCCGCGCAGCCCACACGAACGCCCGGCGCGCTTCGCCGGGCCGGACCGCGGAGCGGGCTGACCGAGCCGGGGCGCAGTCCACGGCCGGCGTGACGCGCGCGCCGGAGGAAGAGCTGCCTGATAAAGCGAGCAGACGCAAGCTCCCCCGACTTCAAAAAAAAAGGGCCGCCCCGCGAACGGGACGGCCCTTGGGTCATGCTACCGCGCGCCTCAGTGAGCCTGCGGTGTCTCGTTGCGGGCCTGATGCGCGGCGATCGCCTTCGGATCGGGCTCGTCCATCTTGTCGCCCAGCACGCGCCGGACGATCACGAAGAACACCGGGATCAGCAGCAGGCCCAGGAACGTCGCAAACAGCATGCCGCCGATCACACCGGTGCCCAGCGCGTGACGTGCGTTGGAGCCGGCACCGGTCGACAACGCCATCGGCGTCACACCCAGGATGAACGCGAACGAGGTCATCAGGATCGGCCGCAGGCGCAGCCGCGCGGCCTCGACCGTGGCCTCGCGCAGGGTCTTGCCCTCTGCCCGTTGCTGGACCGCGAACTCCACGATCAGGATCGCGTTCTTCGCCGCCAGACCGATCACGGTGATCATGCCGATCTGGAAGAACAGGTCGTTCGACAGCCCCGGACGCAGCATCGTGAACACCACCGCGCCGAGGATGCCCAGCGGCACCACCAGCAGCACCGCCACCGGGATCGACCAGCTCTCGTAGAGCGCGGCCAGACACAGGAACACCACGACCACCGACAGCACCAGCAGCAGCGTCTGCGTGTTGCCGGCGATGATCTCCTGGTAGGACATGCCCGCCCAGTCGAAGCCGAAGCCTGGCGGCAATTCGTCGTTGACGATGCCCTCCATCGCCGCCATCGCCTCACCGGTGCTGCGACCGGGCGCCTGCGCGCCGACGATGTTGACCGCCGAGTAGCCGTTGTAGCGGCTCAGCGACGGCGAGGCAGTGCCCCAGTCGGCCGAGACCACGTTGCTCAGCGGCACCATCGCCGGCTGGCCGTTGGCGGCCGTGCCCGGCGCCGGGGTGTAGAAGCGCTCGAACGACTCCGGCCCCGTGCGGTAAGGCGCGTCGGCGCGGATGTTCACCCGCTTGATGCGTCCTTCCGAGAAGTAGTCGTTGACGTACACCGGCGCGAGCATCAGCTGGATCGCGTTGTAGACGTCCTGTACCGACAGGCCCATCGCCTGCGCCTGGACGCGGTCGACGTGCAGGCCCAACTGCGGCGCGGCCTCGAGCGTGTTCGGACGCACGCCGACCACGGTGTCGGACTTGCCCGCAGCGCTGGCCAGCAGCTTGTTGCGGGCTTCGGTCAGTGCTGCCTGGCCCTGGCCGGTGCGGTCCTGCAGGTACATGTCGAAGCCGCCGAACTGGCCAAGGCCCTGGATCGTCGGCAGGTTGACGACGAAGATCTGCGCTTCAGGCACGGCGCCGTAAAGCATGCCGTTGGCCTGGTTGACGAACTCGTCGATGCTGACATCGCGCTCGTCCCAGTGCTCGAGCTCGACGAACGCCATGCCGACGTTCTCACCCATGCCCACGAAGCTGAAGCCCGAGACCTGCAGGATGTTCTTGAAGCCGGGCACGCCGCCCGTCCGCTCGCCGGTCTCCGGGTTCTCCTGACCGCGGAAGGTCTGGTAGACCCGCTCCATCACCGCCTGCGTACGTTGCAGGCTGGCGCCGGGGGGCAACTGCACGATCACCATCGCGTAGCCCTGGTCCTCCTCGGGCACGAAGCTGCTCGGCAGCCGTGCGTACAGCAGGCCGCAGATCAGCGCCAGCAACACGAACAGCATCATCCAACGCGGCGAATGCTTGACGACGCTGGTGATGTGGCCGACGTAGGTGTCGTTGACACGGTCGTAGTACTTGTTGAAAACCCGGAACACCACGTTCTCGCGCTTGTTGCCGTGCGGCTCGTGCTGCTTGAGGAACGTCGCACACAGCGCCGGGGTGAAGCCCAGGGCGAGAAACGCCGAGAAACCCATCGACACCGCAATGGTGATCGCGAACTGCTTGTAGATTTCGCCCGAGGCGCCGCCCTGCAGCGCGCTGGGGATGAACACCGCGGCCAATACGACAGTGATCGCGACCACCGCGCCGGTGATCTGGCTCATCGCCTTGATCGTCGCCTCGCGCGGCGGCAGGTGCTCCTCGGCCATGATGCGTTCGACGTTCTCGATCACCACGATCGCATCGTCGACCACGATGCCGATCGACAGCACCATCGCGAACAAGGTCAGCTGGTTGACCGTAAAGCCCAGCGCACTCAGGCCCAGGAACGTGCCCAGCAACGCGACCGGAATCACGAGCGTCGGGATGATCGTCGCGCGCAGGTTCTGCAGGAACAGCAGCATCACCAGGAACACCAGGATGACCGCCTCGATCAGCGTCTTGACCACTTCCTTGATCGAGATCGTCACGAACGTGGTGCTGTCGAACGGCTTGAACCATTCGACGCCGGGCGGGAACGTCGCCGACAGTTCGTCTAGCCGCGCGGTCACCGCCTCGGCCACGCCGAGCGCGTTCGCGCCGGGCTGGAGCATGATCGCGACCGCACCGGTCGGCTGGCCGTTGTACTTGGTATCGAAGCCGTAGCTCGACGGGCCGAAGTCGACCCGCGCCACATCGCCCAGGCGCACCACCGCGCCGTTGGCATCGGTGCGCAGGATGATGTTGCGGAACTGCTCGGGCGTACTGAAGCGGCCTTCGCCCGACACCGTCGCGCTGAAGCCCACGCCTTCGGGGGCGGGATCGGAGCCGATCGAGCCGGCCGCGAACTGCACGTTCTGCCCGCGGACCGCCGCCAGCACTTCGGTCGCCGACAGGCCGTAGCCCTGCAGCTTGTCGGGGTTGAGCCAGATGTTCATCGCATACTCGGCACCGAAGTGCTGGGTATTGCCGACGCCCGGCACACGCGCGAGTTGCTCGAGCACGCGGGCTGCGATCAGGTCGTTGATCGCATTGCGGTCCATCGACGGATCGCTCGAACGCAGACCCACGACCATCAGAAAGCCGGTGTTCTCCTTGGCGACGACCACGCCCTGCTGGACCACCTCGCTGGGCAGTCTCGGCGTGGCCAGGGCGACCTTGTTCTGGACCTGGACCTGGGCGATGTCGCTGTCGGTGCCGGTCTCAAACGTCAGCGTGACGCTGGCCCGGCCATTGGCGCTGGACGTGGAACTGAAGTACAGCAGGTTGTCGATACCGGTGAGCTGCTGCTCGATGACCTGGGTCACCGCCTGCTCGGTCGTCTGCGCGTCCGCGCCGGGATAGGTCGCCGAGATGGTCACCTGGGGCGGTGCCACCGATGGATACGACTCGACGCCCATGTTCAGCAGCGCGATCAGGCCGCTGAGCGAGATCAGGATCGAGACGACCCAGGCGAAGACCGGGTGGTTGATGAAAAACTTGGGCATGGGATCAGTCCTGGTCGGCGGCGTCCGCGGCCGGCGCATCGGCGGCCGGCGCCGCTGCAGGCGCCGGGGCCTGCGCGCCCGCCGGCGGCGTGGCGGCGTTGTCCGGCTTGGCCGCAGCGGCCTCGGCCGGCTTCGGGCTCACCGGCGCACCGACCTGGGCGCGCTGCAGGCCCACGGTGATCACCCGGTCGCCCGCCGACAGGCCGGCATCGACGATCCAGTTGCCGCCATCGGCGCGCACCACATTGATGTCCTTGCGTACGACCTTGTCGTCGGGGCCGGCGACCAGCACGAAGGCGCTGGTCGCGTCGCGCTGCACCGCGGCCTGCGGCACCACATAGATGCCGTCCTGGCGGCCCATGTCGGCGATCAGGGTCACATAGGTGCCCGGCAGCAGCCGGCGATCGGGATTGGGCACGGTCGCACGCAGCGCGATCGCGCCGGTGGCCGGATCGACGACATCGGCCGAGAAATCCAGGGTGCCGGTGTGCTCGTAGATCGTGCCGTCCTGCAGACGGACCTGCACCGAGGCCTGGTCGTTGCGATCGACCTGCTTGGCGCGCAGCGCCTGCATGTCCGACACGCTCATCGAGAAGTTCACATACAGCGGGTCGATCTGGTCGACGGTGGTCAGCAGCGTCACATCGCCCTGCCCGACCAGTGCGCCTTCGGTGACCTGCTGCTTGCCGGCGCGGCCGGAGATCGGCGCGCGCACGGTGGCGTAACCGAGATTGATCTGCGCGCTGCGCACCGACGCCCGAGCCGCTTCCAGCGAGGCCTGCGCGCTGCGCTCGGTCGCCAGGGCGTTGTCGAGGTCGGACTTGGAGATGAAGTCCGTGGGCGCGAGCTGGCGGGCGCGGTCGGCGGCGGTCTTGGCATTGGTGTACTGCGCCTGCGCCTGAGCTTCGGCCGCCTGCGCATTGCCGAGCGCGGCCTGCAACTGCGCCGGATCGATCACGAACAGCACGTCGCCTTCCTTCACGTCGCTGCCTTCGGTGTAGACGCGGCGCTCGAGCACGCCGGGCACCCGGGCGCGGACGTCGGCGCTGCGGAACGGCGCGAGTCGGCCGACCAGGTCCTGGCGCAGCGGCTGCGCACCGGGCTGGACGGTCAGCACTTCGACCTCGGGGGCGGCGGAGCGGCCTGCTCCTGTTGATTGCCACAGGCGGAGAGCGCCGCGGCGAGCACGGCAATGGACAGGATTCGGCGCATGGGAAGCCCTGGGGGAGGAGTCGAACGGGATTTACTATACCGACCAGTATAGCTAATTCCATGTCCTGTTCGCACCGTGCAGGAAGTCATTCACCGGGCGATGACCTTCGGCAGATCGTGAACCTTGCTCACGGAATGAACCTGATTCACAATGCGCCGCCACCGCTATTCAGATCCCGATGTCCGTTTCCAGCCCCACCATCGCCCGACGTCAGCGCGAGATTGCCGAGCGCGAGGTTGCGCTGCTCGATGTCGCCCAGGCGCAAATCCAGCGCGACGGGCTGATGTCGTTGCAGATGGCGCGCGTGGCCGAGGAATGCGGCTATGCGATCGGCACGCTGTACCGGCACTTCGCCAGCAAGGAAGACCTGCTGGTGGCGCTGGCCACACGCAACTGCATGAGCCGGGTGGAACTGTTCGAGCGCGCGGCACAGTGGTCCGGCCCCACCCGGGAGCGGATGCTGGCCGTGGTGCTGGCCGACCTTCTGATCATGCGCGAGCAGCCCGAGCATTTCCGCCTGGCGCAGTTCGTCTGGACCGACATGGTCTGGGGCGCGGCCTCGGCCGAAAGCCGACGTCGGGCCCTGGAGGCCTTCGCGCCCCTGAGCGATCTGATCGACGGCATCGCCGCCGAGGCCCGCGCGAATGGTGAATTGCCGGCCTCCGCGCTGCCGATCCCGGCGCTGACGATGGGGCCGTGGATGATGTCGGTCGGCCTGCAGGCGCTGGTCCAGCAGCGCGACCTGGTGGACCCGGCCGTGATCGGCCATCCCTACCGGCTGCTGATCCGGCACCTGCAGTATCTGTTCAACGGCTACGGCTGGCAGCCGCTGGTCGACGCCGGCGACGACGCTGCGCTCGACGCACTGATCGACCGGGTCAGCCGCGAGGTCTTTGATACCGACTGGTCCAGCATCGCCCCCGCATTGCCCTGCCCTCCTTCCTACGCCTGACGGAACGCCCCATGTCCAGGACCGAGCCCCGACGCGCCCCGCGTCCCCGCCTCCGCATGTTCGTCGTGCTGCTGATCACCTTGCTGGTGTTCGGTGGCGTCTTCCTCGCCAAGTTCCTGTCGGGACGCGCGGTCAACGCGTTCTTCGACGACATGCCGCAGCCGCCGGTCGCGATCACCACGTTCGATGCCGCCGAGCAGGAATGGACGACGCCGCTCGAAGCGGTCGGCACCCTGGTCGCGATCAACGGCACCGATGTGACCACCGAGGCCGGCGGCGTGGTCCGCCGGCTGTCGTTCGAGCCCGGCCAGCCGGTCAAGTCCGGCACCGTGCTGGTCGAGCTCAACACCGACAACGAACTGGCCGTGCTGCGCTCGAGCGAGGCGGCCGCCAAGCTGGCGGCGGTGCAGCGCGACCGCTGGCGCCAGCTCGGCAGCGAGCAACTGGTCTCGCAGGCGGACGTCGAGCAGCGCAGCACCGAGGCGGCGACTGCGCAGGCCCAGGTCGACGCGCAGCGGGCGTTGATCGCGCAGAAGACCATCCGCGCGCCGTTCGACGGCGTACTGGGCATCCGCAAGGTCAACCTGGGCCAGTATCTGGCACCAGGCGCTGCGATCGTCAGCCTGCAGCAGCTCGATCCGATCTTCCTGAACTTCGCCCTGCCCGAGCAGCAGCTCACGCGCATCCAAGAGGGCGCCACCATCGAGGCGCGCGTCGATGCGCTGCCGGACATGCGCTTTACCGGCACGATCACCGCGATCGAACCGGCGGTCGATCCGAACACGCGCAACTTCCAGGTGCAGGCGACCCTGGCCAATCCGGACGGCCAACTGCGCCCGGGCGCATTCGCCCGTGTCGGCCTGGCGGTCGGCGGTGCGCAGAAGGTGGTCGTGATCCCGCAGACGGCGGTCAGCTTCAACCCCTACGGCAACGCCGTCTACGTGGTGTCGGAGCAACGCGGCGACGCGAAGGCGGACGCGCCCAAGGACGGCGAGCAGGGACCGACGCTGACCGTGCGCCAGCGCTTCGTGACCACCGGCCCCACGCGCGGCGACATGATCGCGGTGACCGAGGGCCTGAAGCCCGGCGAGCGCGTGGCCACCAGCGGCCTGCTGAAGCTGCGCAACGATGCCGTGGTGACGATCAACAACCGCGTCCAGCCGTCCGCCGACGAAGCGCCGACGCCCGAGAACCGCTGACGCCGCGCGGGTCCCGGCCCGCCCCGCTCCCTGGCCCGCGCCGCAACGCGCGGGGGAGACCGAGATGACATTTACCGACATCTTCATCCGCAAACCGGTGCTGGCGATGGTCGTCAGCCTGTTCATCCTGCTGTTCGGCCTGCGCGCGTTCTCCGAACTCAACGTGCGCCAGTATCCGGAGCTGCAGAACGCGGTCGTCAACATCAGCACGACCTACTTCGGTGCCGACGCCGACCTGATCCAGGGCTTCATCACCACGCCGCTCGAGCGCGAGGTCGCCAGCGCCGAGGGCATCGACTACCTCACCTCGACCAGTTCGGCCGGTGTGAGCGTGATCCAGGCCTACATCCGCCTGGACTACGACCCCAACGAAGCGCTCACCCAGATCGCGGCCAAGGTCAACAAGCTGCGCAGCGAACTGCCGGCCGAGTCCGAGGACCCGGTGATCGACCTGCAGCAGGGCCAGCAGGTCGCGGCGATGTATGTCTCGTTCGCCAGCGCCACGCTCAACGACAACCAGATCACCGACTACCTCACCCGTGCAGTCGAGCCGAAGATCGCGACGATCCCAGGCGTGCAGCGCGCCGAGATCATGGGCCCGGGCGCATTCGCGATGCGTGTGTGGCTCAAGCCCGACCGCATGACCGCGCTGGGCGTCACCGCCAGCGACGTGCAGGCCGCGCTGCAAGCCAACAACGTGCTCTCGGCGCTGGGCTCGACCAAGGGTCAGATGGTGGCGGTCGATCTCACCGCGCGCACCGACCTGCGCACGCCCGAGGAGTTCCGAGCGCTGGTGGTGCGCGAGGCCGACGGCGCGATCGTGCGCCTGGGCGACATCGCCGATGTCGCGCTGGGTTCGGAGAACTACGGCTCGTCGGTGCGCATCAATGGTGCCTCGGCAACGTTCATGGGCATCTATGTCTCCCCCGATGCCAATGCACTGGATGTGATCGCCGACGTGCGCCGGGCCTGGGACAACGAGATCGTGCCGCAGTTGCCCGAAGGCATCGAGGCGTCGATCCCGTACGACAGCACCGAGTCGATCCAGGACGGCATCAACGAGGTCATCCGCACGATCATCGAGGCGGTGATCATCGTGATCGTGGTCATCTACCTGTTCCTGGGCTCGCTGCGCAGCGTACTGATCCCGGCGATCACCGTGCCGCTGTCGCTGGTCGGCGCGCTGTTTCTGATGCTGTTGATGGGCTTCACGATCAACCTGCTGACACTGCTGGCGATGGTGCTGGCGATCGGCATCGTGGTCGACGATGCGATCATCGTGCTGGAGAACATCCACCGCCATATCGAGGAAGGCATGACGCCATTCGATGCCTCGATCCGCGGCGCGCGCGAGCTGGCGTGGCCGGTCGTGGCGATGACCACGACGCTGGTGGCGGTGTACCTGCCGATCGGCTTCCAGGGCGGACTGACCGGCGTGCTGTTCACCGAGTTCGCGTTCACGTTGGCCGGCTCGGTACTGCTGTCGGGCGTGATCGCGCTGACGCTCACCCCGATGATGTGCGCCAAGATCCTCAAGCCGCATGGTCAGTCCAGCAAGAGCCGGCTGGAGCAATGGCTCGATCAGCGCTTCGACAAGCTCCAGCACGGTTACCAGCGCCGCCTGCACGGCGCGCTGGAGACCCGCGGGGTGATCCTGGCCTTTGGCGCAGTGGTGCTGGTGTCGTGCGCATTTCTGTATATCGGCGCGCCCAAGGAGCCGGCGCCGATGGAGGACGAAGGCTTCGTGTTCGCGATCGGCAGCGCGGATGCCGCCAGTACGCTGGACTACGTCGAGCGCTACACCGAAGAAATGTCCGACGTGGTGAAGCAGATCCCGGAGATCAACGACTTCTTCCTGTTCAACGGCGGCATGGGCGGCATGGGCGGGAGCAACAGCGCGATGGGCGGCTTCGTGCTCAAGCCCTGGAGCCAGCGCGACCGCTCGACCAACCAGGTGCTGCAGCAGGATCTGCAGCCCAAGCTGGCCGAGATCACCGGTCTGAACATTTTCGCGCTGGTGCCGCCGTCCCTGCCGTCTGCCGGTGGCGATGGCGGCGGCGAGTTCCTGATCGGCGGCATCGGCTCGCTGGCGCAGCTGTCGGAGATCGCCGACGAGGTCGTCGCGCGCGCGCAGGAAAGCCGGCGTTTCATCTTTCTGGACAAGGACCTGAAGATCGACAAGCCGCGGGTGGAAGTGCAGATCGACCGCGACAAGGCGGCGCTGTTGGGCATCGACATGCGGACGCTGGCGGCCGATATGAGCGCATTGCTCGCCGGCGGATACGTCAACCGCTTCGCGATGCAGAACCGCTCCTACCGCGTGATCCCGCAGGTACAGCGCGCCGATCGACTCAATGCCGAACAGCTCGGCAATTACTACACCCGCACCCGCAGCGGCGAGTTGATCCCGCTTTCGACGGTGGTCTCGTTCAAGGAGAGCGCGCAGCCGCAGTCGCTCAAACGCTTCCAGCAGCTCAATGCGGTGGGCATCACCTTCGCGCCGCGTCCGGGCGTGACCAAGGGCGAGGCGCTGCGGGTGCTCGACGAGATCGCCGCCGACGTGCTGCCGCAGGGCTACAGCGTCGACTACGCCGGCGAGTCGCGGCAGTTCAAGCAGGAAGGCACGACGATGCTGATCACGCTGGCGTTCGCGCTGGTGATCATCTTCCTGGTGCTGGCCGCGCAGTTCGAGAGCTTCCGCGACGCGCTGATCATGCTGATCACCGTGCCGATGGCGATCAGCGGCGCGCTGCTGGTGCTCAACGCGCTGGGCCTGGTGTCGGGCATCCTGCAATTTGCCGGCATCGAGGCCTTCCCCGGCATGTCGATCAACATCTACACGCAGGTGGGCCTGGTCACCCTGGTGGGCGTGATCTCCAAGCACGGCATCCTGATCGTGGAGTTCGCCAACAAGCTGCAGATCAACGAGGGCCTGAGCAAGGCCGAGGCGATCGAGCAGGCTGCCGCGATCCGCTTGCGGCCGGTGCTGATGACGACCGCCGCGCTGGTGTTCGCGATGGTGCCGTTGCTGATCGCCAGCGGTCCGGGCGCGGCGGCGCGCTTCTCGATGGGCCTGGTGATCGCTGCCGGCATGTCGATCGGCACCGCGTTCACGCTGTTCGTGCTGCCGGCGTTCTACCTGCTGCTGGCGCGTGACCATAGCCACGACCCGGGCGCAGTGGCCACCACGGACGCCGACGGGCACAACGGCAACCCAGCAGCGCCGGTGCCCCAGGGGCACTGAGCACGTCGGGCATCCGCGGCGCATGCCGCGGATGCCACGCCACCGATCAGGGGCGGCGCGGCAGTGCGTCGATCCAGGCCGGATCGAGCACCAGGGCGCCCATGTCGGGGCCGCCCCCGTCGCCGACGAACGGCAGCACACCCAGACACGGCGCAGGCAATGCGTCGGCGAGCAGCCCCAGATAATCGTCGGCGCGCGAGAACTCCGGATCGATCCGGTTGCCGACCCAGCCCACGAGCCGACAGCCGTCGGCCGCGATGGCGCGTGCGGTCAGGCGGGCATGGCTCAGGCAGCCGAGCCGGAGCCCGACCACCAGCACCACTGCGCCCCCCAGCCACCGCGCCAGGTCCGCATGCTCGAGGTCCTCGGCAAGCGGCGCCGCCCAGCCGCCGGCGCCCTCGACCAGCACCACGTCGGCCGTGGCGGCGAGCCGTGCGTGTGCGGCGTGCAGCGCCTCGGCATCGACGACCACGCTGGCCGCGCGTGCGGCCAGGGTCGGCGCGGTCGCTTCGGGCAGTGCCACCGGGTTGACGTCGGCGTATGCCGGGCGGGGCCGGCTGGCGGCCTGCAGCGCCAGCGCATCCTCATTGCGCCAGCCACCATCCTGCCAATCGCAGCCGCTGGCGACCGGTTTCATCCCGACCGCGCGGCGACCATCGGCACGCAAGGCCTGCAGCAGCGCCACGCTGGCGTGGGTCTTGCCGATGCCGGTATCGGTCCCGGTGACCAGGCACGTGCGCGCGCTCATACCGGTGCGCCTATCGGGACGCCTGCGACGGCGCCGCCGGGCGGGTGCGACCCCGCTGCTACACTGCGCGACATGTTCACTTCCACACCTCTGAGCGGCAGCAAGGCCGACCAGTATGCCGCGCTCGCGGCGCAGGCCCGCGCCCTGCTGCATGGCGAATCCGACCCCATCGCCAATGCCGCGAACCTTTCGGCGCTGGTCTACCACGCACTGCAGGACCTCAACTGGGTCGGCTTCTATTTCTATGACGGGACCGAACTGGTCGTCGGACCGTTCCAGGGTCTGCCCGCCTGTGTGCGCATTCCGCTCGACAAGGGCGTGTGCGGCGCCGCGGCGCGCACCCGGCAGACCCAGCGCATCGACGACGTGCATGCGTTTCCGGGCCACATCGCCTGCGATGCCGCGTCGCGGTCCGAAGTCGTCGTGCCACTGGTCGACGGCGACCGCCTGATCGGCGTCTTCGATCTCGACAGCCCGCTGCCGGCCCGGTTCGACGCCGACGATCAGGCCGGGCTCGAAGCGCTCGCACAGCTGTACGTCGAGCACGCGCGTTGAGCACGCCGAAGCTGCGCAACCTGGGCCCAAGGTCGGCAGCATGGCTGCGGCAGGTGGGGCTGCGCACGCGCGAGGATCTCGAGGCGGCGGGCGCGGTCGAGGCCTTCGTGCGCGTGCGACGGGCTGGCTTTCGGCCCAGCCTCAACCTGCTGTACTCGATCGAGGGCGCGCTGCTGGACTGCCACTGGCAGGAGGTCCCCGAGGCGCGTCGTCTGCAACTGGCCGAGGCCGCCGAAGCGGCGACCGCACAACTGCCCGACCCGCGCGCACGGACCGCGGCCGGCCCGGTCACCACGATCGTGCACGACACCGCCGATCGCGACGACGCGATCCCGGACGACATCAAGCGCTGAGCCGGCGAAGCCCTGGCGTACAATCGCGCCTGCTTCGCGGTGACCCGGCCTGCCCGGGTTGAAACGGGAAGCCGGTGACGGGCGCCGCAAGACGACCCCATTCCGGCACTGCCCCCGCAACGGTAAGCGTGTGCAAGCGTCGCTTCTCGCCACTGTGCCCTGTGCATGGGAAGGCGCGACGCCCGGGCCTGGAGCGCCCACACGCAAGTCCGGAGACCGGCCTCGAAGTTCCACCTGATTGCGATGCGGCGGGCATTGCGACGACGTTCCGGGCACGTCTGCGTCCGGACGGCGGTCTGTGCGCGCCCGTTCCCGCGATCTTCGCCCGCCCGCCCGCCGCGCGCTCGATGCGCGCGCGCAAGGAGACCGCAATGCCGTTCCGCACCCTGACCGTGGCGATCGCCACCGCCCTGCTCGCTCCGTCGGCGCTCGCCGCCCCCGGCGAACTCGACGCCGTGCTCGTCACTGCCAACCGGACCCAGACCGCGCTGGCCAACACCCTCGTGCCGGCACAGGTCATCGACCGCGACGAGATCGAGCGCAGCCAGGCGCGCGACCTGCCCGAATTGCTGCGTGGCCGCGCCGGCATCCAGATCGGCAACAGCGGCGGCCCGGGCAAGCTGAGCTCGATCTTCCTGCGCGGCGCCGAATCCGACCATGTGCTGGTCCTCGTCGACGGTGTGCGCATCGGCAGCGCGACTGCCGGCATGCCGGCGATCCAGGACCTGCCGGTCGACCAGATCGAGCGCGTGGAAATCGTGCGCGGCCCGCGCTCGAGCCTCTACGGCTCGGAGGCGATCGGTGGCGTCATCCAGATCTTCACCCGCCGCCACGACGGCGCGATCTCGCCGCATGCACGGATCGGCGCCGGCAGCCACGGCCTGCGCGAAGCCAGCGCCGGCATCGGCGGCCGCAGCGGCCGGGGCTGGTTCGGCGTCGATGCGGCGTTCCAGCGCACCGACGGCATCGATGCCTGCCGCGGCTCTGCGGCGCTGTTCCAGGGCTGCTTCGTCGATGAGCCCGATCGCGACGGCTACCGCAACCGTTCGCTGAACCTGCGCGCCGGCGTACAGCTCACCGACGCGCTGCGCCTGGAAGGCCACGCCTTGCATGCCGACGCGTTCAATCAGTTCGACGGCAGTCTCTTCGGCGGCAACGAGGCCGACACCGTGCAGCAGGTCGCCGGCGGGACGCTGACCTATGCGCCTTCGGACGTCGTGCGCCTGACCGCGCAGGCCGGCCGCGCCTATGACAAGTCGAGCACCTACTTCCGCGATGCCGACACCGGCACGCGCAGCGATGTCGGCCGCATCGACACCCGCCGCGACACCGCCTCGGTGCAGGCCGACTTCGGCCTGGCGCCGACCCAGGGCCTGAGCCTGGGCTTCGACTGGCAGGCCGACCAAGTCGACAGCGATACCCGCTACGCGGTGACGGCGCGCGACAACTACGCCACGTTCGTCGAGTACCGCGGCCGTTTCGGTGCGCATCGCCTGCAGGCGAGCCTGCGCCACGACGACAACGAGCAGTTCGGCGGCCACGGTACGGGCAGCCTGGGCTGGGGCATGGACCTGGCCCACGGCCTGCGCGTCACCGCCAGCGCCGGGACCGGTTTCAAGGCCCCCACCTTCAACGACCTGTACTACCCCGGCTCGGAAAGCCCGGACCTCAAGCCGGAGCGCGCCAAGAGCGTGAACCTCGGCATCTCGCAGCAGGCGGCCCAGTGGCGCTGGGCGTTCGATGTCTTCGAAAGCCGCATCGACAACCTCATCGTGTTCGTCTATCCGCCGCCGGACTATGTCGGTCGCGGCAGCAACATCGACGAGGCCCGCATCCGTGGCGCCGAGCTGACCTTCGCGACCACCCTCGCCGGTTGGGACCTGTCGACCGAGTTGAGCCACGTCGACCCGCGCGACCGCAGCGAAGGCGCCTACCGCGACCATCTGCTCGCCCGACGCGCGCGCAACAGTGGCCGGCTCGACATCGACCGCAGCTTCGGCGACCTGCGGATCGGCACCACGCTGCGCGGCGCCGGCGGTCGCTACGACAACCCCGCCAACACGCTGCGCGTGGGCGGCTACGGCACCCTCGACCTGCGTGCGGCGTGGGCGTTTGCACCAGCCTGGACGCTCGAGGCGCGGGCGACCAACCTGCTCGACAAGGACTACGAGACCGTAGCGTGGTATCGCCAGCCCGGGCGCGAGTACGGGCTGGCGCTGCGCTGGCAGCCGCTCGCGCGCTGACGCGCCGCCGGTCGCGGTCGGCGCGCATCGACGCCGACCGCGACCTGGCCGCATCGCCCCGGCATCGGCGAGACTGTCGGCCGGCACCATTTTCGCAGGGACAGCAATGCGCGTATTCGTCATGGGCGCGTCGGGCGGCGTGGGCACACGGCTGGTCGTGCAGGCGGTGGCGCGCGGCCACCGGGTCACCGCACAGACGCGCTCGGCGGACCGGCTCACCGCCACGCCGGGCGTCGACATCGCCGTCGGCCGCCCCGACGACGCCCGCTTCCTGGCCGAACGCATGGCCGC